>JAITMM010000231.1 GCA_031277335.1 Tannerella sp.
CAGGCAATCAACTGCGCATGGACAATAGAGCCCCGGTGTTGGTTTCTGTTTTGCCAATGCCTCAGCATTAGACAACCTCAATTCCATCAATCCGTTATCATTGGATTTGACGTTCACACTCAATGCAGTCGCAACTGCAATTGTTACGAAGGCTATTCCTTTTAAAACTTTTTTAGTCATTTTATTTTATTAAAAAACATTCTTCCTCTTATTTCAGTCGCTTCATCCATCGCTTCCATCGAAATTTGTGTGTGAAGGGGTCAGTCGATTTCCATATAAGTATGGCTTTCCCTACGACCAAATCTTCCGGCAACAACCCCCAATAACGCGAATCGTCTGAATTTGCAACATGGTCGCCTGCCATAAAATAGTAGTTACGGGTAAATGTATAGTTTTCAATCGATTCTCTGTTTAGCAGCACACTTCCGCCTTCTATGCGAATCGTTTTCCCTGTTTCATATTGAATCAGTGGCCTGTAAATTGCTATATTATTGACGTTTATATTAATCGCATCTCCTTTTCCCGGTATATAGATCGGGCCGAAATCTTTGATATTCCAATGATTATCGCTGTCTTGCGGGAAGCAGTTGAAAATATGCTTGCTGATTGTTTCATCAGGTGTTTGAGACAGAAGCAGTTGCTGTAGCAGGTTGCCCAATGGTTGCTGATAACCTTTGATACCGAAAAAACCATTTTCAATAAAAAACGTATCGCCCGGAATAGCGATGCATCGCTTTATATAAAACAGATTCGTCTGCGCATTCAGCGTTCCCGGAAGCAGGAGATAGGGTGCATCAAATACCAGGATATCGTTTCGCCGAATGGGATGCATTCCCTTAATCCGTTTATAAGGCGTGATTGAGCCATTAAACAAACCAAGGTTGTTATAAATGCGCGGGCCAATCAATAGTTTATTTACCAGCACGAAATCTCCCGGCCAAATCTCCGGCTCCATCGAATCCGTCGGCACCTCGAACGATGCAAACAAAAATACCTGCATCACAATCACCAACGCGATGGTCAGCAGGATCAGGTACAGCGCTTTAAACAGCTTTTTCAAGAGTTTTTTTCGTTGTAAGTGAGTTGTTTTTAGCATTTGTTGAAATGTATGCGATTGTTGAGCATTTTTAAATACCACCGGAAACAACAAGGAAAACGAAATGATCACTATTATTTCATTTATTCTTTTCCAGCCTGAAGCACACGAATTTTAATTCATCGTCACTGTATTCGGGATTTTTGAAATGACTGGCGGAAATATACAACCCGTCCTTGTTGACAAACACGACGCCCGGATTATAGATATATTCAGGGAAAAGAGTTTCGCCAATCACCTGAAAATCACGGTTAAGAATCATAACGGAAAATATTTTCCGTCCATAATTCCATAGTTCTCTGAAATTATCATTCATGTCTACTTCGTTCTTAGGATAGGCAAAACGATAATAGACATCTCTGTATGGGTCAAAAATCAGATTGCCGTAGTTAGGATTCTCAACTGCATTTTTCATCGGGTCGCCCGATGTCTTGATTTCGTCATACTCAACCTTTGGGATATACCTGCTGACGACGGGAATTTTACGAACCGATTGATGTTCAGGCAATGTCACATAAATATCCTCATCATAATAAAATGAGTAAATAAAATTAGCACCGTCAAAACAGCGGCTTAAATAATAAGTCGTCTGACTGTTTTTCGTCTTGACATTGGAAGCTGAGGCAAGAGGATAGTCAAACGGTAACACCCCTACTTCTTTCGTTTGCAAATCGATCGTTATGGACACGGGATTTGGTTGCATAGCCATATTGACTCCCCTAACAATAAACATTTTATTGTTATGTATGACAATGGGTCTGTACAAAAAAGATGTGGTATGCGAATAGCCTGTTATCAATCCGTCGGTCCCTTTTCCAAAGTCAATTCTATCTTTGACCTTTGCAGATGAATCGATTAATGCCATTACGGATGTCGATATGGTGGTCACATAGATATTATCCCAATCTTTTATATAATACCCGAATAGCCGATCTATTCCATCCGGTCCTTCCAATGCAGGCTTAATTTTTCGTACTAATGTTCCGGTATTCATCTCATAGATCAAGATTTCATTTTTTCTCGCATTTTGAAAAGTAAGATATTCTTCTCCAATCCCATCAGTATAGGGGAACAAAACCATATTTAATGTACTTGTTTCGGAATCCAATGGGAAAGTAAGTGTATTATCCGTTTTGACTAACGAATAATCATCTCTTGAAGAGTGGGCGCTTTTACAATCAAATAAAGAGATGATCAGTATAAACGATAAAGATAGAGCTATATATCTCATAATATTTGAAATTTAAAAAAGCATAGCGCGATTTATCGCGCTATGCAAAAAAATCACCAACCTTCTTTATAACATGCAGAACTTCCAGAATCAAGGCAATTATCTGCGCATTCACAATATAGTCCCGGTGTTGGTTTCTGTTTTGCCAATGCCTCGGCATTTGCCAAACCCAATTCCGTCAATCCATTATCATTGGATTTGACGTTCACACTCAATGCAGTCGCAACTGCAATTGCCACTATGGCGATTCCGCCTAAAATTTTTTTAGTCATTTTAATTTATTTTAAATTTGTAAATAAAAACAGTTTTTTGGGGTTGTTTGTATCATTTCACCAACCGAAAACCGACGGGTTTTCAAATTAATTCAGTACATTTGTCGTCTCCTTTCTTTTAATGTAGGAAGGCCGGGGGGATAGTAGTATGTTTTAGGCGAACGAACTATCCTCCCTTTTTTCCCGTTAATCACTCTACCGTTCCGATCATACTTAGCTTTATTATAGATTCTTCTATATTTCCGTACACATCAATTGTTTTATTGAAAAAGCCGGTTTCGTCCGGTTTCACTTCCACCATGATTTCCGTTTTCCCTCCTGGCGCTACAGGCTGTCTGCTCCACGCAGGAACCGTACATCCGCAGGAAGATCGCACACCCAATATCACAAACGGGTTACTGCCCGTATTTTCAATTTCAAAGACACACGAATAGGTTTCCCCTTTTTTCATCATCGGCAATTCCTGCCGGACAGGAGTTGCCGAGATGGTCGTAACAGGATTTGACTGCCGCTTTTTGCCGCTGATTTGCTGTTTATACAATTCCCATATTGCGGGATTTATGGTAGGATTGCCGATAAGGACAACTTTATTGTCTCCATCCAGCAGGAAACATCGGAAATCATCGATGGCGGGAAACCGGTTTGACTTATCAATTAGATTTTCCGTGTCAATAAAAACAGGATACCGGAAATCATACAGTCTCATTTGAGACATGACTTCTTTAACATCCCTGTTTTTCGGCTGATAAAACATAAGCAAATCCATTTGCCCCGGAAACAGTGAATCGGCTTCGGCCATCAATTGTTTCCAAACGGAAATTTTCATTCTGCAAGTATTGCAACCCGTTGAGTCGACATACAGCATGATTTTATACGTCGCGGGATGGTGCGGGTCTATGCAAACCGTATCCCTGCCGGAAGACTGACAAGGGATACCGGCAGGAAATTGAATCTCTCTCCCTGTCCATTCGGCTATGATTTTTGCTGCAACATCCCTACGGCTATTTTCCCTGCAGGAGGGAAAACATACCCAAAATGAAACGACCAAAATGAATACACTCTTTTGCATGACTTGACGGTTATAATTTCTGCCTGCAAAGTTAGCACGTTTTATATTTTTCTAAACTATTATTTAACGTAATATAATTGTTCTAAGGATGTAATTATTTCGATTTTTTTAATAAATATAAACATTTAATAATTATTATATTATAAAAAAATGAACGTTTGCCCTACAATTTTTTATCTAAAATTCGTATTTCCTTCAAAAATTTTACGATTATCCTTCAAAAATTTTACGTTTTACAATTTTTTCTGATTTTCAAGTCGTGTATAATCCAAAGAAAAGTCAGGATTACGAGGATCGAAAATCCGGATTTCCCTATCTGTAATGACCATTTCAATTTTATCGCCCATTTCGATAAAAGGAGAGATATACATCTTCGATAAAAAAAGTTCAGCGATTAAATTGCGGTTGAACAGTTGTGACATTTCAATCAATTTTTTTATTTTCATTTCTTTCTTAGTAAAATAATAATATTTGATTAAGTTTTCAGAGCAACCCATTTTATTGGCAATAGATTTAGAAGTACATCCGTTTTGTTTAGACAATGCTTTTAAATATACCCCTACATCAATTACGTCCATGTCAGAGCTTTTACCGACAAAAGTATTTAATGTAAACTTATGATTGTATGCGTCTAAAGTGATAGTAAAAAGTTTTTTGCGATCCGGCGGCATTGAAAATGGAATGAACGATAGATATTCCTTTGAGATATCTTCAAGCAGATTGTGTTCCAACACATAAGATATACGCCCAATGTCACTCGAGTACATATCAGGCAAACGAAAAATTTTGTCTGCATTTTTGATATAGCGTCCATCAAGTACGCTAACGATAAGTTGTGGGGTAATCTTTTTCTTCTCGGCAACTTGCTTGATCATTTTTCCCACGTGTAAATTGTTTAGTAAATCATTTGTTTTCATCTGTTCTTCTATTTATATGTTATTGAATGTTAATAGTTTCATTTGAAAAGTGATACGGATCAAATGAATGACGTAATATATGCTTGATATTTTTTGCCATCGTCTAATACAATTTAATGCAAAAATATTACATTATTTTATATTGGACAAATATTTTTTCGTTTATTTTTAGTAAAATATACTTAAAATAAAATTTAGAAAATGATTTTATAAAAAATTATACTCGTTTTAATGCGAAAACGCTTTAGCTCTGGCATTAAAAAGAAATATAAACTCAATATTGTGATACTCAATATGCTCGGGCAAACATAACTCGCTGTGTAGAAGGGCGTCCGGTGACCATGCATTGTCCGGGCGTGTTGTCGCCCGAAAGCGGGATGCAGCGGATGGTGGCTTTTGTTTCGGCCTTGATTTTGTCTTCCGTTTCCTGAGTGCCGTCCCAGTGAGCCGACAGAAATCCTCCTTTTTCGATTTCTATCTTAAATTCTTCGTATGAATCTACGGGGCGGGTGACGGAGGCACGGAAATCGTACGCTTTACGGTAGATATTTTGCTGGATAGCAGCTAATAAATCTTTTACATAGACGTCAATGTTTTCCATCGGGGCTGTTTCCTTGCTGAGCGTGTCGCGGCGCGCCACCTCGATCGTGCCGTTTTCAAGGTCGCGGGCGCCGATGGCTAAACGCACAGGGACGCCTTTCAACTCGTATTCGGCAAATTTCCAGCCCGGCTTCCTATTGTCCGAGTTGTCGTATTTGACGCTGATGCCCAGGGCTTTCAATCCGGCAATGATGGTGGATGCTTTTTCATTGATGCGCGACAGTTGTTCGTCGTTTTTATAGATCGGGACGATGACGACCTGGAAAGGCGCCAGGTTGGGCGGCAGCACCAGCCCGTTATCGTCCGAATGGGTCATGATCAATGCGCCGATCAGCCGTGTCGAAACGCCCCAGGAGGTAGCCCAGACGTATTCTTCCCTGTTTTCGTTGTTGATGAATTTCACGTCGAAGGCTTTGGCGAAATTCTGTCCGAGGAAATGCGAGGTGCCTGCCTGCAACGCCTTGCCGTCCTGCATCATGGCTTCGATGCAATATGTTTCCAAAGCGCCTGCAAACCGTTCGCTGGCCGTTTTGATCCCTTTGATGACGGGAATGGCCATAAATTCTTCGGCAAACTTGGCGTAAATATCTAATATCCTTAGTGTTTCCTCTTCCGCTTCCCCGCGTGTGGCATGGGCGGTATGGCCTTCCTGCCACAGAAATTCGGCGGTGCGGAGAAACAGGCGGGTGCGCATCTCCCAGCGCATCACGTTGGCCCACTGATTGATAAGGATGGGCAGGTCGCGGTAGGACTGGATCCAGTTTTTATATGTATTCCAGATGATGGTTTCGGAAGTGGGGCGGATGATTAATTCTTCCTCCAGCTTGGCTGACGGGTCGACAACGACGCCGCCTCCCTCAGGGTCGTTTTTCAGCCGGTAATGGGTCACAACGGCACATTCCTTGGCAAATCCTTCGACATGGTCGGCCTCGCGACTCATAAACGACTTGGGGATCAGCAACGGGAAATAGGCATTCTGATGTCCCGATTCCTTGAACATATCGTCCAGTGCACGCTGCATCTTTTCCCAGATTGCATAGCCATAAGGCTTGATAACCATGCATCCGCGCACGGCGGCGTTCTCCGCCATGTCTGCCTTGATCACTAAATCCTGATACCACTGAGCGTAATTTTCGCTTCTGGATGTCAGCTCTTTTAATTCTTTTGCCATAGTTTTTATTTTTTAATCCACGAATATTTTTTTGTCCACGAATTACACGAATTGCACGAATTTTTTAATCTTTGAACCTTGAATTTTTGAATCCCCAAGCTGCGCTTCGCTTGCAAGGGGCTATATAGCTTTGCCTCCAACGGAGGCGTTTTGAATCCTTGAATCTTTGAATTTTTGAGTCTTTGAATTTTCGAATCCGTCAGTATTGTTCCTTCTCATTCGGAAAATCCCCATCTTTCACGTCTTTTATATAAGCCTGCACTGCGTTGGTAATCACCTCATACAGGTTGGCGTAGCGACGCAGGAAACGCGGTGAAAAATCCAGGTTGATGCCCAACATGTCGTGCATGACAAGTACCTGTCCGTCAACGCCTCCGCCTGCGCCGATGCTGATGATGGGGATTTTCAGATCCGCCGCCACGGTGGCTGCAAGGTTGGCCGGAATCTTTTCCAGCACGATGGCAAAGCATCCTATTTCTTCGAGCAGCCGGGCGTTTTCAATCAGTTTCTGAGCTTCGGCTTCTTCACGCGCTCTGACGGCGTAAGTTCCGAATTTATTGATAGACTGCGGTGTAAGTCCGAGGTGTCCCATCACCGGAATCCCTGCGCTCAAAATCCGGATGATCGACTCCTTGATTTCGGCGCCTCCTTCCAGTTTGATGCAATCGGCGTGCGTCTCCTTCATCACGCGGATGGCCGACTTCAGCGCTTCCCGCGAATCTCCCTGATAGGCGCCAAACGGCAAATCCACCACCACCAGCGCCCGTTTGACGGCTTTCACCACCGATTTTCCGTGATAAATCATCTGGTCGAGCGTGATGGGAAGCGTCGTCACATGCCCGGCCATCACGTTCGAGGCCGAATCGCCGACCAGGATCACATCCATCCCTGCCCCGTCAATGATTTTTGCCATTGAAAAATCATAAGCCGTCAGCATGGATATCTTCTCGCCACGCTGTTTCATCTCCATCAAACGATGGGTGGTCACCTTTCTATTGTCTTCGGATAATACTGCTGCCATAGCTTTTATGTTAAAATTGCGGCACAAAGATACGCTTTTCTATTTATCTATCCATAAAATCTTTGCCGATTGAGAAGAATTGTATAATTTTGCGTCACAATAAAGCTGTAATGAAAATTTGGGAAAAAGAAATATTGAATAAATTTGCAATAAAACACGCAAGTATAAGTAATTCCCTGCAATATTGGATTGAATTTGTGGAAGAGGCTGATTGGAAGTCACATAATGAAATTAAACGTGATTTTCCCTCAGCAGATTACATTGGTAATGGACAATATGTATTCAACATTCAGGGAAATAATTTCAGAGTGGTAGCAAATGTGGTTTTTGCTTCGGGTATCCTTAAAATTCGTTACATTGGTACTCATGCCGACTATGATAAAAAAAGTAAAATAATTTAAAACAGTATATTATGGTACGTAAATTTGAAAACATTAAAGTAATTGAAACGAGAGAACTCTATGACGTAATATCTGCTTATGGGGATGCTTTAATAGACGAAGCTACCGAAAACGGCTCATTAGCCGATCCGGATGCCGATAATGAATACACCCGCGAAATAGGACGGGTAGGCATCATGTGTGCAGATTACGAAAGCATATATATGACTTTCAGCCATTTAAAATTCAAGAAGCCGGTGATCAACGGCGTTGAAAACGATTTCTCAAAAGAGTCAATCAGGCAACTCGAAACTGCTGAAATACTGTAAAATAAATGAATAAATAATAGAATTATGATCCCGCTAATTATTATCATTGCCATCGTGCTGATTGTCGGGCTGTTTGCCATGACGACGTATAACGGACTGGTTCGGCTGCGCAACAATCGCGAGAATGCGTTTGCCGATATCGACGTGCAGTTGAAGCAGCGCCATGACCTTATCCCTCAACTTGTTGAGGCCGTGAAAGGCTATATGAAGCACGAGAGCGAGACGCTCACCAAACTCACCGAGGCACGCACGGCTGCCATGACTGCTAAAAGCATCGATGGAAAGATTGAAGCTGAAAATCAATTGTCTACGGCGCTGAACGGATTGAAAGTCTCGGTCGAGGCCTATCCAGACCTCAAGGCGAGCGCCAATTTCATGCAGTTGCAGGAGGAGATGGCCGATATCGAAAACAAGCTGGCTGCCGTCCGCCGTTATTTCAATGCGGCCACGAAAGAGTATAACAATCAGGTGGAAACGTTCCCGGCCAATCTGCTGGCAGGCATGTTCGGCTTCAGGCGCGAGAAGATGTTCGACGTCGGCGAAGCTCAGCGTGCCCAACTGGATACGCCGCCAACCGTCAGTTTCTAATAGCTTGAAATACATTGGTATACAGACACAGAAGAGGCGAAACAATCTCCGTTCGACGCTGATGTTGCTGCTCTTTCCTTGCGTCATCCTGCTGCTGACGTGGGTCTTTTGTTACGTTTCGGCGTCCTATCTGTACGGTAACATTGTGTACGACAGCGAAATATTCGGGCCTCCACCGTTTACCGACCCAAATTATATGTTTCTCCATGCCGCTCCCTGGGTGATTGGCGGCTGCCTGATATGGTTTCTGATTGCCTATTTTTCCAATACGGTGATTATCAATAAATCAACAGGAGCAAGGCCATTGGAGCGGCGCGAAAACAAACGTGTCTACAACTTGGTCGAAAACCTGTGCATCGGCGCCAATATGGAGATGCCGAAAATCAATGTGATAGACGACGATTCGCTGAATGCCTTTGCCAGCGGGCTGAACAGGAAGAACTTCACCGTCACCCTGTCGCGCGGCATTATCGGGAAATTGAATGATCAGGAGCTGGAAGCCGTTATCGCTCACGAACTTACGCATATACGGAATAATGATGTGAAAGTCCTGATCGTGTCGATCGTTTTTGTAGGGATTTTTTCGTTCCTGACGCAGATATTGTTTCGAGTCATGCTTAACGGCAGTTTTCGGGTGAGGGGCAACAGCAAAAACAATGGCGGAGGCATCATCGTCATCATGTTGCTGGCGCTGGTGCTGGCTGCCGTAGGATACCTGATAACCATACTGATGCGTTTTGCCATCTCCCGCAAGCGCGAGTATATGGCCGACGCCGGAAGCGCCGAGATGACGAAAAATCCTTGGGCGCTGGCTTCGGCACTGCGGAAAATCTCTGCCGACCCGTATATAGAGGCCATCAGTCAAAATGATGTGGCACAGTTTTTTATAGATAACCCGCTGGAAAAGGGGAAATCGTTTATCAATGAGATATTTGCCACGCATCCGCCGATCGCGAAGAGGATTGCGGTGCTGGAAGGGTTTTGAGCAATTGACAATTGACAGTTGACAATGAATAATGAATAATGAACAATTTGGAATTCAGATGGAAAATCCTGTATTGAATGAACATAACAAGGCGGAATATCCGCCGATGCACACTGCCGAGCATATCCTGAACCGGACGATGGTGCTGATGTTCGGATGCCCGCGTTCGCGAAACGCCCATATCGAGCGGAAAAAGTCTAAATGCGACTACCTGCTGCCCGAGGCTCCGTCCGACGCGCAGATGGCCGAGGTGGAACGCATGGTCAACGAGGTCATTGACAGGCATCTGCCCGTAACGGCCGAATATATGGCGCATGACGAGGCGTCGAAATATGTTGATATGAGTAAACTGCCTGATAATGTATCTGATACGCTTCGTGTGATTCGGGTGGGCGACTATGATGTCTGCGCCTGCATCGGCGAACATGTCGGCAATACCTCCGAAATCGGACATGTCAAATTGCTGAATTACGAGTATGCCGACGGGCGTTTGCGGCTTCGGTTCAAGCTGGTTTAGCCGTGGCTTTTTTTCACCTTGTCCGGTGATTTTCTTTTGCGCTGTTAACCTTTTATTTACGTGTCTCTAAAATATTTTTTGAAAAAAACAATTTTTTTTCATTTTTTTTAATGCAAATCAAAAATAAACGCTATTTTTGCCGCAAAATAAAAGTTGAGAGGACGGAAAGCAATCCAAAAGGTATTCAGAGGGATATTCTCAAGTTTGCTCAATCTGAGTTTGAAAGTTTATCACATTTAGAGAGGAATAAGATTATGGAAATTAGAAACAGTTTTTTCAATCCTGCCGGCAGAGTACGGAGGAAAGGCTTTACGGCGGCAAGCATGTTCGTTTTGCTGCTGGTAACTTGCGTGATGCCTGTGGTGGGGCAGTCATCGAGTATCAACCTTGCAGCCAACAACACGAACGTGTCCAACACAGAATGGTCGTGCGATGCATCGGGAAGATCCTATACCATTAAAGATTCATATACTGTTACTGTTACAGGCAATCTTGATGATGTGTTGGCAGGATATACATTTGACATCGCACCCGCTGCAACGGTTGAGTGGAATGCTAATTTGGAGAGCGACTACGACTTTTCAGGCTCGCTTATAACATTAACAAACTCGGGGACATTCCATGTCATGAGTAGATATATTACCCACTGGGGTACAGGCAATACGATCAATGCGCAAAAGGACAAAAACGCAATAATCATAGTGGACGGTTTGACAGATATGGACAACGGTGTAGTTTATGCGTATTCCGGAGACGCCATCTTCACGGATGCTATAGGGGCAAAAGTAACAGTTCAAGGATATGGACAGGTCGGCAATTCCGCCACCTCTAATGTGCGACCGGCTATAAACATGGCCTATAACCCCGGATCAACTATTTTATTAGAACCGAATGTGATAGTGAAAGACCATGCAGTAGTAACAACGGCTTCGGATGAAGGCAACGGCTTTACCATCCAGACTTATGGTAATATAGAAGTATCCGGCAACGCAAGAGTCAGAGCATATGGAGGCAGGGCAATCAATCTTGTAGGGCTGAACTCAATAGCTACCGTCAACGACGAAGGAATCGTAGAGGCTATAGGTCCAAGTGGAGTGGCAATCAGCACCGCAACTACCGGAGACGTTGCTAACTTAGTGGCAAACGCTTCGGTAATTGTAAACGGCGGTACGGTCAGAGCCACGGGCGACGGTCACGCCATTCGTGTTACGGGAAAAGATTCGAAAGTTGAAGTTAATGGCGGTATGGTTACGGCAACTACCGGCAACGCGATTCGTTCTGAAAATAGTAATGCCACGATTTCGGTCACGGGAGGCTTTGTGTTTGCCTACGGAAACACTATCAATGGCAATAATAATGTTATTCATATAGTCAATGGCTCAGCGCCTGAGCCGGTATCCCCTTCCGTTGTAGTAGCATGGAATAATACAATATCTCAACCCTACCTTGAAAGTTCATCACAAGCGCTGACAACCAACACGAATACGGAAAGCACTGCAACATGGGGTTATGGAGGCGCAACAGGTGATGTAACAGGTATTTATTACAATAATAACGGAGCGAATAGCGGCTTCTTCCCACTAAACGTGTCATTGACTGGCGCCGACAAATACGGACTTCTATTCAATATTGCTGACGGCTTGTTCTATCTTGACATGGACGGCTTAGGAACTTTGGATATAGGCGATTTGGAATATACCGGACAACCTACAGCGTGGAGTTGGGACGGCACGTCAATTCTTACTTTACATGGATTCAAGTGGAAAACCCCTGCGCAGCGAGCGCTGACAATCATTAATACAACAAACCCGTCCAATCTGACACTGACCATGCATCTTGGCCCCGGCAGTGACAATAGTTTCGTCACTACCGCCGGTACCGGTGCTATCCATGGCATAGGAGGCGATGGACTCGAATTAACAGTTGACGGGAGCGGCGCACTTGAAGCAATCGCCGGGGAAGCAATGGGTGATAACGGCACTGGAATTGCAGCTTCTAATGGATTAAAAATCAATGGAGGCACACTGACGGCGCAGGGCGCAACCAACGCAATTGACATTGGCGCTGCTTCAGTGACACTGGTCCCTACTGCATACACCTATTGGAGAAGCACAACGCTTCCTTCAAGCGACCCGGGAACAACAGTCCCAAGTGGTACGCAGTATAGTTATATCGCGAACGACTTGTACGTCAAAATTGAAGCATCAGATAATGTACAAGCAACGGTGGAAACGGCAAGCAACTTACCCATTAGCGGTACAGTGAACGTGGATTTGACACCACCATTTCAAACTGCAATCATAACGCTCTATAACGAATTTGTAGTGTCGGCCGGTTTGACAAACGAACCAGCCAGTTCGTGGTTTGGCACCAGCTTACCGGCAGGCGTAACCGTCACAGCAAATGCTTTGCCAGGTTCCACCACTACAACCATCGAACTTACTTTCAGCGGCATACCTACAGAGGGAAGCGTTGCAGAATTTGTAATTACTATCCCTGAGGGTGTGCTTGCGGGCACTGAGGATGTATTAGTAAATCACAATCCTCTTGCCTTATTTAATATCCGAGGCGCAACAGTGGGCAATATAACCGTCAGCGGCACAGTTGGCGAGTCGCTTGCATCAGGTATCACAGCAAAAATAACACTGAGCGGCGAACCGTTATCAACGAGTTTAATGGATGAAGATGCCAGTTTATGGTTTGATACCAATAACTTACCATCTGGCATAACCGTTAAGGCAACTTCAACTTCCCTTACCACCATCGAGCTTACTTTTAGCGATTCCCCGGGCGAAGCCTCCTTCTCGCAATTCGCCATAACCATACCCGGATCATACTTTTTAAGCGGTGATGACCTTCCCGTACAACCCAACCCCGACGCAAGATTCGACATCCTGCCGGCGGTGTACACCCTGACCTATTACGCCAACGGCGGCACCAATCCGCCCCCGGCAAACACAGGTAATCTCACCGGCACAACAGTCCAACTCGCATCGTCAGCAGGCATGACTTACGGGAATCATATTTTCCTCGGATGGACACAGGCGTCTGCGACCACTTTCGCTGCCGTTCTTACGCATATACAAACGCAAACCGACGTGCCCCAACTCGTGACAGACGTAACATTCGGCACGGACAACATCAACGTCTTTGCCGTTTGGGCAGAAGATGTCAACGGGAATAACATCCCCGACTTCGACGAGCAACTTTACACCGTGACCTACGACATAAACGGCCGAGGCGGCTCAATCGCACCTGTCGACCCCGATAATCCCTATCTGGGCGGCTCGACGGTGACGGTGTTAAGACCCGTTTCAAACCTGAACGGCTTTTTGGGCTGGAACACTGAACCCGACGGCAGCGGCATATCCTACCGGCCGGGCGATACGTTTGTTATCATCGCCGACATCGTCCTATATGCACAATGGAGTCCCGTCGTTCGCCCGTTCATCCAGCACGAAATCTTCATCAAATCGGATGGCCACGGAACGCTCACCACCGACAAGCGTTTTGCCGAAGTCTCCGACCACGTCACGGTCACCATCCGGCCCGATGCCGGTTATCAAGTGAATGAGATAACAGCCCGCCGCGCCACCGCACCACCTTACACGCCCGTTATGCTTGTCGGCGAAGGCAATACCCGCATCTTCACGATGCCCCCGTACGACGTCATCATAGAGGTCACCTTCACCGTTGCCACAGGCATGGAAACCCTGCAATCTACGGGTCTGAAGGCTTACGTGTCGAACGGAACCCTGCTCGTAAGCGGCTTGAAACCGGGCAGCACGGCCAAAGTATACAATATTCTCGGCGCACTGGTTTACGCCGGCACCTTCTCCGGCGGAGAACTGGGCATCCCGCTCCCAGGAAGAGGAATCTATATCGTCAACGACGGAGCTACATCGCTCAAAGTCACTTATTAACCCGTTTTAAAAAGCACCTCGGCAATTTGACACGTCCCGATTTCCGGACATGTCAAATTGCCGATTTCAATTGAATTTTACCAATATGTCGGAAATTTTGAATATGTTCAAACTTTTGACTAATTTTGCGGCATCGATTCAATAAGAAATAAGTTGTTATGGCTACTGTTGTAATCATGCCGAAGCAGGGGCAATCGGTCGAAAGTTGCATTCTGACAGAGATTAAAAAGAAAAAGGGCGATGCTGTTGAGGCCGGCGAGGTGCTTTTTGCTTACGAGACCGACAAAGCGGCTTTTGAGGAAGAAGCAAAAGTGAGCGGGACGGTGCTGGAGGTTTTTTATCGGGAAGGCGATGAGATTCCGGTGTTGGAGCCTGTGATGGTGATAGGCGTGCCTGGAGAGTCTGTTGCGGATATGCCATTGACGGGAGGCCGGGCGAATGTAGATGAGTCTCATACTGATGAGCTTGCAGGTGCCGCCGAACTTCATAGCGTGAGAAAATCCCGAAGCAATCCTGTTAAAATCAATAATTCTGACATATCGGGTACGGGCGAATCGGATATGTCTTCGTTCGTCTCGCCGCGGGCGAAAACACTTGCCGAAAAGCATGCCCTCGATGCCTCCAAACTTACGGGAACAGGCCCGCAAGGCCGTGTCATTGAGCGCGATGTTCAAACAGCGATTGATGCGACGCCCAAGACGACGCCGTTGGCCAAAGCCATTATCCGGTCGGACGGGAAGCAACTTCCCGAAACGGGCACAGGTTTGGCCGGAATGGTCAGGGGAGATGATTTGACAACTCAGCCTGCCGCCGCAACGGCTCCGGACAGCGTTATCGTGCCGCTCACAAACGTCCGCAAGCTGATAGCCAAGGCCATGTATGCTTCGTTGCAAAATTCGGCTCAGCTGACGCATCATCTCGGTGCAGATGCGCGGCGCATCCTGAGCCTCCGTAAAAAAGTAAAAAAAGCCGTCGCAAACGGTTATCCCTCAGATATAACGCTGAATGATATGATTTGCCGCGCCGTCATCCTCGCTTTGAAGAAATTCCCTTCTGCCAATGCCCATTTCCTGGGCGACAGCACCCGCAATTTTTCGGGCATCCATCTCGGCTTTGCCGTTGATACTGAGCGCGGTTTAATGGTTCCGGCCATTCCTTATGCAGATGGCCTGTCGATTCAGGAGCTTTCCGCCAGCATGAAAGAAATTGCCGAAGCCTGCAAGAAAGGCTCCGTCAATCCTGACCTGCTTGCTCCGGAAGCGGCTTCCTTTACCGTTTCAAACCTCGGAAACTATGGTGTAGAGATGTTTACGCCCATCATCAACCTGCCTCAGGTGGCTATTCTTGGCGTCAATACCATCGTCCCGCGTCCCAAAGAGCTGGAGGAAGGCGTCTACGGATTCGTCCCGTATCTCGGCCTCAGCCTGACCTACGACCATCGTGCCATAGACGGCGGCTATGCCACCCGCTTCCTCAAACAAATCGCCATCGAAATCGAAAATCTCGAAATCGAAACAATTAACAATGAACATTGAACTTTGAACATTGAACTTTAAACTTTGAACATTGAACTTTAAACTTTGAACAATAAAATTGTATGTTTGACATAGCAATACTCGGCGGAGGCCCGGCCGGATACGTAGCGGCAGAAAGAGCCGGAGCAAAGGGACTGAAAGTAGTCCTGTTTGAGAAACGTGAATTGGGAGGCGTATGCCTGAATGAAGGCTGCATCCCGACTAAGACGCTGCTATACAGCGCCAAACTATACGACAATGCTGTGAACGGAGAGAAATACGGAATCATCGCGCCGGACGTCTCCTTTAAGTTCGACAAAATCATTGCCCGTAAAAATAAGGTAGTCAGGAAATTGGTTGCAGGCGTCAAGGCCAAGATGACGGCTTATAATGTGCAGACAGTCAAAGGCGAAGCCGTCATTCGGGGGCGCTCGTCAAATGGAATTGAAATTACGTGCAATGACGAAACATATCTTTCGGCGAATCTGCTAATCTGCACAGGATCAGAAGCATCCGTTCCGCCCATTCCGGGCGTCAGCGAGGCCGGCGAGATCGTCCTGACCAATCGTGAAATACTGAACCTGAACCAATTGCCGGCATCGCTCGTTATTATCGGCGGCGGTGTGATAGGGATGGAATTTGCGAGTCTATACAATAGCTTCGGAACGAAAGTGACTGTGATAGAGATGCTTCCTGAGATATTGGGAGGGCTTGACGGCGAAATCAGCCGGATGCTGCGTGAAATATACGCAAAGAAAGGCGTTCAATTCTACCTGTCGAGCAAAGTGACAGAAATCAAAGGTCACGAAGTGGTATTTACCGATAGTGATGGCGTAACAAGCTCAGTAATAGGAGATAATATATTGATGAGCGTCGGCAGGCGTGCCGTGACAGGCGGTTTCGGGCTTGAAACGATTGGCGTCGAATTGGTTAGAGGCGCCATCAAGGTGGACAACAGGATGCGTACGAACGTGCCCAATGTCTTTGCCGCAGGCGATGTGACGGGCTTTTCGATGCTGGCGCATACGGCAAGCCGCGAGGGTGAGGTCGTGGTGAACAACCTCACGGGACGTCCCGACGTGATGCGCTACAATGCCATTCCGGGCGTCGTCTATACAAATCCTGAGGTAGCAAGCGTTGGCCTGACGGAGGAAGCGGCTCAGGCACAAAGTGTTGCCTATCGGATTGCATCGTTACCGATGGCTTACGCAGGCCGGTTCGTCGCCGAAAATGAAGCCGGAACGGGAATATGCAAGGTGCTGGTAGGGGAGGAGTATGGCGAAGTGCTTGGTGTTCATATACTTGGCAATCCGTGCAGCGAAATAATTTACGGCGCCTGCATGGCGATCGAACAGGAAATGACGTTGAAAGAATTGGAAGAAGTCGTCTTCCCGCATCCCACCGTCTCGGAAATTTTCAGGGAAACGGTATTTGAATTTTAATAACTGAGTAACTGAATAACTGAATAACAGAGTAATGTAATTACTGAATAAACGATTAATATGATTTTAATTAACAATGTTTTATCCAAATTATGCAATCCGTTTGGATTGTATCGTTCGGAAAAAAAATTGAAAATTGAACATTGAACTTTAAACATTGAACTTTGAACATTGAACTTTGAACATTGAACTTTTGAACAATTAAAATAATGGAAATCAATCTGCAAACAAAAATAGGTGCCATGTTGGAGGCCTATCCCGGGCTGGAAGCAGTCCTGCTCCATATTTCGCCCCATTTCGCCAAACTGAAAAACCCTGTCCTCAGACGGACGGTGGCGAAAGTGGCCACCTTGCAGCAAGCCGCTCAGATGGCTGGCATAGAGCCCGGTGTGATGGTACAGATGATGCGAAATGCGGCAGGGTTGAGCGAAATCGCGTCGGAAACAACAGATGGTCAAGAGATTGCAACGTCAAGACCGTCATGGCTCGATGAATCAAATATCGCCGTCCGCTACGACGCCAACCCCGTGATTGACTCCGGAGGAAGCCCCATGCAGGAAATTATCAAGTTGGCAAACACGTTGAAAGACAATGAAATCATGGAACTGACCACGTCTTTCAAGCCGGCCCCGATTATCGACCTGCTACAATCCAAGGGATTCGAGTCGTGGCATCACGAAGGAAAGACTTATTTTATTAAATTTAAAGCTGTAAAGATATGAGTAGAGAAAAGAAATTGTGGATACTATTTGCAACAATAACAATAGTATCTTTCTCGGTGTTAGGTTATTACGGCCATCAAATCTATCAGAAGGCCCCTCCTATCCCCGAAAAAATCGTATCCGCATCCGGAGCAGTCATCTTCACCGCTCAGGATATTCAGGAAGGGCAGAATGTATGGCAAAGTATGGGTGGACAGGAAGTTGGCTCTGTTTGGGGGCATGGCTCTTACGTGGCGCCCGACTGGACGGCTGACTGGCTGCACCGCGAGGCAGTCTTCCTGCTGGACAGGTTTGCCCAACGTGATTACGGACAGAAGTTCGACGCGCTTGACGCTGAAAAACAGGCCGTTTTAAAGGTCAAACTCCGGCAGGATCTGCGTACCAACACCTACGACACAGGCACGAAAACCATCACCATCACGGACGACAGGGTGGAGGCTATCAAGTTCCTGAGCAACTACTATCAGGGCCTGTTTATGAACGACCCGCAATACGACAAGTTGCGTGAAGACTATGCGATGCGTTCCAACACCATCGACGACCCTGCCCGGATGGCCAAGATGAATGCGTTTCTCTTCTGGGCCACGTGGGCTACGGTCACCGAAAGGCCCGGTGAGACAATGAGTTACACGCACAACTGGCCGGCCGACGAGTTGGTCGGCAACGAATTGACAAAAGACCTGCTTCTCTGGTCGGGCATCAGCGTCGTTCTGCTGATTCTCTTTATCGGAGCGCTTGTATTCTATTATGTACAGGCGAAGGAGGAAGATTATCGCACTCCCGCAGCAGACCCGCTGATCGGCGTCAAGGAGACGACTTCGATGCGGCATATCAAAAAATACTTGGTCGTCGTGGGCGGACTGATGGTCGTGCAAGTCTTGTTGGGCGTCCTTGCCGCTCATTATCAGGTGGAAGGAGACGGATTGTTCGGCATGACGATATTTGCCGAACTGCTGCCTTATGCCGTTGCCAGGACATGGCACCTTCAGCTGGGCATCTTCTGGATTGCAACGGCCTGGCTTTCAATGGGATTATACGTAGCGCCCGCTTTGATGGGCAAGGATCCCAAGTTTCAGGTCTTCGGCGTCAACTTCCTGTTTATTGCCTTGCTCATTATTGTAATAGGCTCGTTGGCAGGCGAATGGATGGGCGTCATGCAAAAATTGAATCCAGAAATCAACTTCTGGTTCGGACATCAGGGATACGAATACGTTGACCTGGGACGGTTCTGGCAATTGTTCCTCTTCGTCGGGCTATTCGTATGGCTGATTCTGATGATACGCCCGATAATCCCGTTTATGAAAGCGCATCCCGAGAAAAAAAGTTTCATGACGCTCTTCCTGATCTCGTGTCTTGCCATCGGACTGTTCTACGGTGCGGGGCTGATGTGGGGACAGCACACGGCATTGACCATCGCCGAATACTGGAGATGGTGGGTCGTCCACTTGTGGGTGGAGGGCTTCTTTGAAGTATTTGCCACCGTCGCCATCGGCGTCCTGTTCGTGCGGCTGGGGCTGTTGAGCGAAAAAGCCGCCACGACCTACGCACTGCTTTCGACCAGTATCTACCTGGCAGGCGGCGTTTTAGGCACATTCCATCACCTGTATTTTGCCGGCACATCGACGGCGGTCATGGCCATCGGCGCAAGTTTCAGCGCATTGGAAGTCGTCCCGTTGACACTGGCCGGATTCGAGGCCTACCGCAATTACAGGGCGTCGAAGGTGACGCAATGGATGAAAGATTATAAATGGCCCATCTATTTCCTCGTTTCCGTCGGGTTCTGGAACTTCTTGGGCGCCGGCGTATTCGGCTTCCTGATCAATCCGCCAGCAGCGCTCTACTTCGTTCAGGGCTTGAACACGACCCCGCTTCACGGACATACCGCCCTGTTCGGCGTCTATGGCATGCTGGGTATCGGCTTCGTACTCTTCGTATTAAGGAGCATGTACAGAGATGCCGTATGGAATGAGAAACTGATGAAATGGTTCTTCTGGGGCCTGAACGGCGGATTGTTGGCCATGGCGTTGCTAAGCCTGCTGCCCATCGGCATCTGGCAAGCCGTCGAGAGCATTGACAAGGGAATGTGGTACGCCCGCTCAGCCGAACTGATGCAGCAACCGGCCATGATGGTGCTCAAATGGATGAGGTCGATTGGCGACACGGTATTTACCGTCGGGCTGCTTTGCGGCGTATGGCTGATCCTGAAGTTGATACTTTTCAACAAAAAAAGCGCGTAGATTTCATTGTTTTAGTAAGTATTATAAGTGGAAAGAGGTTGCTCGCGATTGAGCAGCCTCTTTTTTATTAAACTTCTCATTTCTGCTAACTTGCTTTTAACCTTGATATTTACTAAAAAACGTGAAGCAGATTTTAAGACCTTGTGTAAAAATATGTTATAAAACATGTTTTATTATTATCAAAATATCAGGAAGAAACTTAATTTTACACGCAAATTTGATAACTGATCTTAATGAAGAAGAATGAAAGTACTCTTTCCGGTTTGCTCGCATCGGATTTCAACAAAACGGTAGACGGGAAAGAAGTGACACTCTGTGTGTTAAAGAACAATAACGGTTGCGAACTCGCTGTGACAAACTATGGCGCAACCATCGTTTCATTGATGGTACCCGATAAAAACGGCGCAATGACCGATGTAGTAACGGGATACAGGACGCTGGAAGATTATTTTACCTCCGAGCGGTCTTATCTTGGAGCTGTCTGCGGACGCTACGGCAACCGTATAGCCAAGGGCAGATTTGAATTGGACGGTGTGGTATTCGACAAGTTAGTGATTAACAATGGCCCCAACCATCTGCATGGCGGTGCGAAGGGCTTCGATTCCGTCGTTTGGAACATCAAACAGGAAGATGACCAAACAGTGATCCTTTCCTATATTTCGACTGACGGCGATGAAGGCTATCCCGGCACGCTCCATGTGGCGCTCAGCTATCATTTGTCCAACAACAATACGTTGCGTATCAACTACATTGCCGAGACGGATAAGCCCACGGTGCTCAATCTGACGAATCACTCGTATTTCAATCTTTCCGGCGTCGGCGACCCGTCGATAGACGATCATATCGTGACTATCAACGCCGATCATTATCTGCCGACAGATGCTGTTACCATCCCGTTCGGCCCGTCGGCTGAGGTGGAAAACACGCCTATGGATTTTCGCACGCCTCATGCCATTGGCGAGCGGATAAATGACAGTTTCGAACAATTGATTTTCGGCGGCGGCTACGACCATACATTTATTATAATAAACAACAAACCTAATGAATTAGGGTTTGCCGGCCGTTGCGAATCGCCCAAGACAGGTATTGTCATGGATATTTTCACTACTGAGCCGGGATTGCAATTATATACAGGCAATTGGTTGACAGGTGATTATCCCGGTAAGCTCGGGCATCGCTATCCCCGCCGGTCGGCTTTATGCTTCGAGACGCAACATTTCCCCGACAGCCCCAACAAGCCCGAATACCCGACAACCGTATTGCGGCCCGGCGAACAGTTTATCAGCACAACAGAATATAAATTTTCAACAAAATAATTATTAACTAACATAAACAGAAGTGAATATGGAAACGAAAAAAAATTACACGTTACCAATTATTATGATGATCCTGCTCTTCGGCATGATCTCATTCGTTACAAACTTAGCCGCCCCGATGGGTATTGTCCTGAAAAGTCAGTTCGGCGTATCCAACGCCATGGGGGTGCTCGGCAATATGGCTAACTTTATTGCGTATGCCGTCATGGGGATACCCGGAGGCATTTTACTGCAAAGAGTGGGCTATAAGAAAACAGCCTTGATCGCCATTGCCATTGGCTTTGTGGGCGTCTTAATCCAGTATCTATCGGGATATGCAGGTCAATCGTCGGCAATGATTGTCTATCTGCTTGGCGCATTTGTTGCCGGTTTTTCTATGACGCTGCTCAATACGGTTGTCAATCCGATGTTGAACACGCTCGGTGGTGGCGGCAATAAAGGTAATCAGTTGATTCAGGTCGGCGGTTCGTTTAACTCCGTCATGGCTACTTTCACACCTGCCTTTGTAGGTATTTTGATCGGCGAAGCTACTAAAGCACAAATCACCGATATATTCCCGGTCATGTATATTGCCATGGGAGTATTCGCGCTTGTATTCTTTGTATTATTGGCAGTGAAAATTCCTGAACCACAGGCACAATGGTCTACAGAAAAGATTGGAACACTTATGTCGGGCGCGCTTAAATTCCGTCATTTCGTATTGGGAGCTTTCGGAATATTTGTCTATGTCGGCGTTGAGGTCGGCACCCCGACGATGATGAATTACTGGCTGACCGATCTTCCCAGCGTTGGAGCAACCATTGCAGGAACAGTTGCAGGCACTTATTGGTTTTTGATGCTGGTCGGACGTCTGTTTGGCGCTTCCATTGGAGGAAAAGTTTCAAGCAAAACGATGCTCACGGTTGGTTCACTGATCGCGCTTGTATTGGTGTTGGCCGGAATATTTTCCCCAACTACCACATTGATATCGCTTCCCGTATTTCAAAGTTCAGGCAGTTCCCTGTCATTCGGATTGGCACAGGTACCGATCAACGCCATATTCTTCGTATTGGTAGGTTTATGTACTTCCATCATGTGGGGATCAATCTATAATTTAGCCGTCGAAGGATTGGGCAAATACTTGGCCGTTGCTTCCGGTATCTTCATGACGCTTGTATGCGGTGGAGGAATTCTGCCCTGGGTACAAGCATTAGTAGCCGACGCATCCGGTTATTTAACAAGCTATTGGGTGATGTTCGCCGGTTTTGCTTACCTGCTCTTCTATGCTTTGATTGGCAGCAAAAATGTGAATAAAAATATTGCTGTCGACTAAAATATTATTAATCAAAAACGTAAATCATGGAGTTAGATCACGTTAGACGACGTTTTATTAAACATTTTGACGGGAGTACGGGTACGGTATACGCTTCGCCGGGACGTATCAATCTGATTGGCGAGCATACCGATTATAACGGTGGATTTGTGTTTCCCGGTGCTATTGACAAGGGAATCATGGCAGAAATCAAGTTGAACGGTTCGCAGAAAGTACGAGCCTATTCGATTGACATGAAGGATTATGTCGAGTTTGGCCTGAATGAGGAAGATGCTCCCCGCACAAGTTGGGCGAGGTATATCTTCGGTGTTTGCCGCGAGATTATCAAGCGGGGACATCGGCTCGAAGGGTTCAATACGGCTTTTTCAGGCGATGTGCCTCTGGGAGCCGGTTTGTCATCGTCTGCCGCACTTGAAAGTACGTTTGCCTTTGCGCTCAACGACATGTTCAATCTCGGAATCGACAAGTTTGAACTGGCCAAAATCGGTCAGGCCACCGAACATAATTACTGCGGCGTGAAATGCGGGATTATGGATCAGTTTGCCTCGCTGTTTGGCCGGGTAGGCAGTCTGATTCGGCTTGACTGTCGCTCGCTGGAATACGAATATTATCCGTTCAACCCGAAAGGCTACAAACTTGTGCTCCTCGATACGCTTGTTAAACACGAGCTTGCATCTTCTGCTTACAACAAACGCCGCGAGTCGTGCGAAAATGTCGCCAAGGCAATCGGCGTAGAGTTTTTACGCGATGCTACGCTCAAACAGCTTCAATCCGTAAAGGATCAGGTCAGCCCGGAAGACTATATGCGCGCCGAATATGTGATCGAAGAGATACAGCGCGTGCTGGATGTCTGCGATGCGTTGCAAGCAGGTGATTATGAGACGGTCGGAAAGAAAATGTATGAAACGCATCACGGGATGAGCAAGCTGTATGAAGTCAGTTGCGTCGAATTGGATTACCTCAACGAGGTGGCTGCTGCTTGTGGTGTGACAGGGTCACGCGTCATGGGAGGCGGCTTCGGAGGTTGTACCATCAATCTCGTCAAAGAAGAACTCTACGAGGCATTTATAGAAAAAGCAAAATCAGGTTACCGCGAGAAATTCGGGAAATTCCCGAAAATATACGACGTCGTCATCAGCGACGGCGCACGCAAAATAAGTGATTAGACAAGTTTTTTCTGTGTTTTCCTAATATTGGAAAGAGCCGTGGATGTGAAATCTACGGCTTTTTTTTCACCTCACCCCCGGCCCCTCTCCGAAAGAGAGGGGAGATTTAAAGAATCAAAGATTCGAAAATTCAAAGATTATTTTTATCTTTGCCGACGCATA
This sequence comes from Tannerella sp., assembly GCA_031277335.1. GTDB lineage: Bacteria > Bacteroidota > Bacteroidia > Bacteroidales > Tannerellaceae > Tannerella. The sequence continues at coordinate 23,971 of JAITMM010000231.1, forward strand.
ATGTGATATTAATGTAAAAAAAGATATGAAAAGGAGCATTTATTTAGTTTTAGTGATTGCGGGGATGACGCTGCTTTCGGGGTGCGACATTACCAAAGGGCTGGCAAGCATGTATAACATGACAAATTGCGAGTATAAGTACAAGTCTATCTCGAACTTGACTGTCGGGAATATGAATCTATCCAACGGTATTTCGGCGTTGCAAATTCCGCAGGCACTGGCGATACTGAGCGGAGCGACTTCGTCTATCCCGTTGAATTTCACGGTAAACCTTGACGTGCATAATCCTAACCTGACGCAGGCGGCTTTTCAGGCGCTTCAATATATTATTCAGATTGACGACATCGAACTGACGACGGGCAGCCTGACGCAGCCGTTCAATGTGGACGCCGGCGCTACGCAACTATTGCCAATCAATATCGGGGTGGACGTGGCCAAGCTGATGACCAACAATTCGGCTTCATCCGTACTGAATATCGTCAAAAACTTTATCGGGATCGGAAGCCAGCCGTCGAATGTGACCGTACAGCTAAAACCGACATTCAATCTGGGTAGCTCATCATTCACCTCGCCGGTCTTTATCCCTGTCAGCTTCTCGTTCGGAGGGAAGTAAAGTTGAATTAATAAAATATAATTATGTATAGACAAATTTTCGTTTCTCCTACCGGTAATCTGACACTTACCATACCGCAAAGTTGGTACGGTCAACAGATTGAAGTTATAGCTTTTCCTATAGATGAGATGCTTAATACATCAATTACAGATGTTTTGATGAGTGAAAGAATAGCTGAAAACAGAAAAAAACGCGAAGAAAACAGCAGAAAATACGCTGTTAGTTTCAGTTCGCTTGGTTTTAAATTTAATCGAGAGGATGCAAATAATTATGATGAATAGTTTTGCCGTTGATACAAATATTTTCGTCTATCTTCGCGATACGGACAGTCCTGAAAAACAGAAAAAAGCGAATAACTTAATTGATTTGTCGCCTGTTGTTTCTTCTCAAGTTATTTCCGAATACTTGAATGTTAGTAAGAGGTTGTTGAAATTATCCAAAGGACAAATTCTTGATATATGCTTGGACGATTTGGAGTGTTGCATAATTCATGCCGTAAATTTATCCACTTTGCGGTTGGCTCGGAAATTGATTTCCAAGTATAATTTTCAACTATTCGACAGTATCATAGTTGCATCTTCACTTGAAGCAGGTTGCGAAACTCTCTATTCAGAAGACCTTCAACATAATCAGATAATAGAAAATCAACTAAGAATTATTAATCCTTTTATTTAAGGATAAAAAAAAAACCAAAAAAACACTTACTATAACTACCACATAATCAAACATTTAACATTATTTAACGCACTCTTACGTATTTTTAACTAAAAATAGTTGACAAAATAGTTGGCAGGTCGAAAATTATATCTACTTTTGCGGTGTACTAATTCACTAATACACTAAATTTTTAAAGAGTATGATAACAATAAAGAATTTGAATTTTGCCTACAAGCGCAACAGGCCTGTACTGGAAGGGTTGAATATTGGACTTCGTCCGGGACATATTTACGGCCTGCTGGGCAAGAATGGAGAAGGGAAAACGACGTTGCTGGACCTGCTTGTCGGGCAGCTATTCCCTGTCAGCGGGACTTGTACGGTGTCGGACAACATCCCGTCGCAACGCAAAGCGGACTTCCTGCAAAAAGTCTTCCTGCTGCCGGAGGATGTAAACCTGCCGGATGTCACGGCCGCCGAATATAAACAGATGTACGCGGCTTTTTATCCCACGTTTCGCGAAGATTTGTGGACGACATGCGTCAAAGAATTTGAGATTGCCGTCGGCGACAGATTATCTAAAATGTCGATGGGGCAAAGGAAAAAGGCAGCCATTGCGCTGGCGCTCTCGGTGCATACGCCTGTGCTGCTGATGGATGAGCCGACCAACGCGCTAGACATCCCGTCAAAGGCCATGTTTCGTAAGCTGGTGGCCACGTGCATCGAAGATGACCAGACGGTCGTAATCTCCACGCATCAGGTGCGCGATTTGGAGAGCCTGATAGATTCCGTCCTGATCCTTGAAAATCATCAGATTCTGTTGGATAAGGGATTGGACGAGGTAAGCGGGAAACTATTTTTCCGTTTAGTAGCCCATGGAGAGCCTGTTTTATATGTCGAAAACACGTCGGCAGGCTTGATGGGCGTCGGTGAGAACAAGGACAATGAGCATACGGATGTGTATCTGGAGTTGTTATTCCAGGCCGTCACTCAAAATCCGGGAGAAATCAAACGAATTTTTAACAATTAAAACAAGAAAGTCATGAACAATAATTTTAGTTTTGGCCGTATCGGCCTGATGTTGAAGGCAGACTGGATAGAATATAAAAAGGCTTACCTGCTTTTTGCCGGTTTACTTTTCGCTTTCAATCTGTTTGTGTTTTTATGGTCGAGGCAGGGATTTCAGATATTTTTATTTGTCCTGGGCATCATTGCCACTTATACCTTCTTTTACAACTATATAGGCTGGAAAGTGCATCGCTCCAAGAGTCGTTTTCTGACGCTTCCCGCCGGTTCGCCGGAGAAGTTTGTCGAAATGTTGATCGTATGGATGCTGCTTTTTGCAGCTTATTTACTGATTTATGCACTTTTAATGGGCGCCTGTCACCTGATAAACGGCGCAAATATCTGGTTCATGCATGTATGGCCTATGAACGGGGAATCATTTCATTTCAAGGCTGTTATAAGCATCATTGGGATCATCCTGTTTGTAGCCACCTTTTTATTTATGTCGTGCATTGCGATACGAAAATATCCGTTGGTGCTCGGGACAATATTTCTGCTTATGTACGTATTTTGTAATGCCCTGTTCTTCAGTCTATTTGCATATCTGACAGTTGGGGAGCAAATATCGATTAACTTAAACGCAGGAATGTTTCGCTCCAATTCATTGATTGATGCCGTGGTATTTATCGTCATGAATCTCCCTTGGATTCTGAGTATTTCATGGCTCGTTTTGCTCTATATATCTTATGTCAAACTTAAAGAAAAACAAATAAGATGAACTACAATTCCAATCAATCCATCTTTATCCAGATAGCCGACCGGATCAGCGAACGGGTGCTAAGCGGTGATTACAAGGCAGATGAGCGTATCCCTTCGGTGCGGGAACTGGCTGTGGAGATGGAAGTAAACCCCAATACGGTGATGCGCTCGTTTGAGCGGTTGCAGCAGTATAATATCATTTATAACAAGCGTGGCATCGGTTATTTTATCTCCGGTGAAGCCAACGATAAAATCAGGCAGATGCGCCAAAGTCAGTTTGTGGAAGAGGTGCTGCCGTCGGTTTTCAGAGAGATGCAGTTGCTGGGCATCAGTCCCGGCGAGTTTATAAAAGCGTATGAATCATTTAATCAACAATCGTCGCGAATTGAAACGTCCGGCATGAACGGACAATTGTCGTGACAAGTTTTAGTAAGTATCAATCATTTAATTAAGCAACAATGAAAAAAAGTAATATCATTTTAATAGCGCTGCTGGCAAGTCTTACGTTGATGCCGGCCATTGTGTGGGGAGTCTTCAAAGCGACTTCCGTCGGAGAGTATTATTCGGGTTTTGGAGATAACATCAGAACCGTAATAATTGAAAATCAGGGTTTGACAAAAGATGACATCGTCGTTGACACTCAACGGGCGTCATCGTCGGCAAACTTTAATTTTATGTCTTATACTCCTTCATTTCTTTATTATAAAGGAAAGACAAACTATTTTCCCGATGCGAGAATAGAAGGCGATATCTTGATGGTAGGCAAAGCATTGGACGCCACAACCGGCGAAAAGATGAAGTTGCATATCCGCATCAACAACATCAATGAAATCGTGCTGAACGGAAATAGTGTCTGGAAGCGGTGAAATTTAAGCTCTACGTCACAACCCTGATTAATCCCTTTCTAAAAAAGGGGATTATCTTGAATAACATGTGACTATTGCTTGTTGTAAAACGCAATCCTGCGTTTAGGACATGTTCAGTAATATTCTTGTAGTCGTCTCGACGGTGATAGGTGCAAATTACTAATTTCATGGGATGCTTGGCTTCTATCATATTCTTCATCCCATTTAATACCTGTAATTCAGCACCTTCAACGTCTATTTTTATAAAGCCGGGCATTTCCCTGTTTATAAAAAAGTCATCGAGCGATACATCGTTTTCTCCCGTGTGATCAGTCGCATATTTTTTCACAATTTCAACTTTTTCTTTCCATGGTGCAAATGTATAGTTCAAGGCTTCGATCCATTCGTCCTCATATTCAAATAAATAGACTTTTTTGATTTTTTCAATTACATCAAGTGCAAGAAAAGCTTCGGCGCAGCCGACGTCAACAAGGATATCGCCGTCAGCGATGTCAAACTCATCAGTAAGATAGAGATGGGCAGAGTCCTTGTCCTGTTCGATCAAGAGACTGTTATATAGTATTTTAGCTTTTTTATTTGTGATATTTCGTCGGAAATACAGCTTTTTACCGTTTCTCATCACATAAAACAATCCATTGGAATCGTCTTTCAACATCTTGATTTCCTTATGGATATACTTGTCACTAAATGGATAGGGGAAAGTTTTTATACGACTTGTAATTGAATAGAACGGATGATTTCTGATATAATTCAGCGCATTGTTGATATCCGTATCTGTTGTCGGATTATTCTTGTAGTAAGCAAGAACATTTCCTTTTGTCTTCTTATCTTTAAAAAATCCAAGAAAAATAAGGCAATACAAAGGGATGTTTATCGTAAACGTTTTGAAAATATTCATCATACATTGGTTTTTTTAGGGGGGAGTGTCAATCACCTATTTGGTTGAAAATCCGCGTAAAGATGTTATATAAAACACCTATTTATTAAGGGAATATAAGAACGTCAGCGCATTATCCATATCTTCCGGCGTATCGATGCCGATGGTTTCGAGACGGGTGACGGCGACTTTGACCCTGTAGCCGTTTTCCAGCCAGCGAAGCTGTTCGAGGCTTTCGGCCAATTCGAGCGATGACTGCGGTAGCCGGACGATGTCTTTTAACGTTTCCGCCCTGTAGGCATATAGTCCGATATGCTTGTAAAATACATGAGCATCAGGCCATTGCGACAGTTCCTGCCCGCGGATGTAAGGAATGACTGAGCGGCTGAAGTAAAGCGCTTCCATGTTTTTGTTGAACACGACTTTGGGCGAATTAGGGTTAGACAGCTCTTTCTCCGCGTCGCACGAGGCGTCAAACGGCTTGGCCAACGTGGCGATTTGCGTTTCGGACGTTAGGAAACAGCTTTTCAGCAATTCGATTTGTTCGGGTTGGATAAACGGCTCATCGCCCTGAATATTGATAATCACGTCATGGTCGCTGCCAAGCAGGCTAAAGGCTTCAAAACAGCGGTCGGTGCCGCTGCGGTGATGAGCCGATGTCATGACGACGTTGCCTCCAAATGCGTTGACGGCCGCCTCGATGCGCGTATCGTCCGTTGCGACGTAGAGTTGATCCACAGTGTGCTGTACCTGTTCATAAACACGCTGTATCATCGTTTTTCCCAACATATCCGCCAGCGGCTTTCCCGGAAAACGCGTTGAGGCATATCGTGCCGGTATGATGCCTAAAAATTTCATCTCTTTTACTGAATTTTGAAAGGCAAATGTAAGATTTTTTTTCTATATTTGTTCGTTTAAAGCGAGGTAACAGTAAATTTTTATTTAGTTATTACATTTCCTATTGCATACAACGGAATTACTTTAATCTTATCATATTGACAAAAATTTTCGAGTGAGGTGCGAATGCCGTATTTTGCCTGTTTTTCGTTGATAAACAAATGCATGCTTTGCATTTTCCCGCTTTTGCCAGATTTTACTTCAACCGGTACAATCAGTTCATTTTGCTGTATGAGATAATCTACTTCAGCATGGCTTTTTTCTTTTTCTCTTGTCCAAAAATACAGATTTTCAGCTATATATGGTGATGAGTTTTTCAAAAGCTCCAAACCGGTAAACTGTTCTGCAATTGCGCCTTTATTGACGACGTCAAAATCGTCTGCAAATAGAATTTCCGAAAGTTGCAAACCCAGCAGGCGTTGAAAAATGCCTGTATCGAGCAACAGCATTTTACATTTTTTGTAATTTGTTTCAGCGCCAAGCGGTATTCCATTTGCCGAACTGCTAACTATCGGTATAACCAACCCTGCCATTATCAACATGTTTAAGGCTTGCTTGATGTTGTGCCCACTCGTGTCTGCCGCTTTTGAATAGATAAATTTTCCGCCTGACTGTTTCACCACCGACGACAATACCTCGCGCAACAATAATGCAGGAACCTTTTTTTTGTATTTGGCAAAATCGTTCTGAAACGACTGAATTAAACTGTCAAGCGTTTTTTGAACTCTTAATATATCATTGTATTTTAAGAAAATAGACACCGCCGCAGGCATTCCGCCTATGATCAGGTATTTTTTCAAATATTCCAGGCATTTATCGTGAAAGACTGATAATAAAGGCTTTTCGGGAGATGATTTGCAAACCTCGTTCCATAAAAGCTCTTCGCCGCAGGAAAGCATAAATTCCTGAAACGAAAACGGATACATCAATAGCGAATCTACGCGTCCAACACCAAAAACAGGTAGTTCTTCGAGTGCGAATTCCAACAGCGAACCTGCTGCAATTACATGAAGTTCAGGATAATCCTCATAAAAATACCGTAACGACCTTATCGCATTCGTACACGTTTGAATCTCATCAAAAAACAGCAATGTTTTTCCCTGTTCAATGGGCTTTTTGAAGTGTACGGAAAGTCTAAGGCAAATTTCCCTGACGTCCAAATCTCCGTCAAACAAGGCACACAGCTTTTTATCTTTTTCAAAATTGACCGTTACAAAGTATTCAAAATTCTTACCAAACTGCTCTATGGTTGATGTTTTTCCTACCTGACGGGCTCCCCTGATCAGCAGAGGCTTTCTATCGGAATCATTTTTCCAGTCTATCAATACATTATCAATAGTTCGTTTTAAATAAGACATATCCTTGGTTTAAAAATTCGGGGCAAAGATAGTGAATTTATTTCAATATTTCGCACCGAGTTTAGCATAAATTTTTAAATAATTCGCACCAAGTTTTTGTATAAAAACTTCTGCCCGATACTTTTTGATATCGTATTATAAATTTATATCACGGTGAGTTGACAATCAAGTCATTCAGCATGATTCGTTTGCTTTTGACGGCCATAGCGAGACGCTACGACCATCATCATCTCATTTGCCTCTTCAACCTTCCGACCGCATTTTCAAGTGATTCAGTCGGCTCAATAATGTTATACGCTCCCCAGAAATCCTCATCATAATAAGCTGCAACTTCCTGACTCAATGACTTATTCATCGAGAAAGCATCACGAGCCGGGATTCTGCTCGGATTCTCCTCGACATTGTCGGTGACGACCGTTTCATTTACGATGGTGTAGTTTGTGGCGAAGAGCCTGCGTTTCCAGTCACATTTGAATCTGATTTCGTTGCGGATATAATTCAGATAGGTCTTGTCGTTCAACTGCTTGTAAGTGACTGTATAAAGCACTTCATCAGGAGTAAAGCGGAGACCCATCGGCTTTGATTTTAGGATAAAGTTAGTGACTTTGAGCTTATCGCTCAAGTCCATGCTAAATTCGGCGCGTGTGAAGGATAGCGTTTCTCTGTCTATGAAAAGCGTACCGGTGTAAAGCGGAAAGTCAACGACTGCTTGCGGCTGAAAATGAACGACATACTGCATACGGTTATTTATTGATGTCGCTTCACCCATCCTGTAGGAGTAATACGGAATATACTCAGGGCCTAACACCACGTCCGGATTTTTTACAACATCAAGATATACAGGCATATTAGGGCCTCCGAGGAATTTCACGTCAAGTGTGTCACTCTTTTTCGGACTGACCAATGACCGTCCCTTGAGCACTTGCGAACGGTCGAAATTGGAGCCTTGCTGGTAAGACGATTTATAAACCTGAATCACAGCCTCGGAGATATGGATATAATTACGTCTTTTCTGAATCGTTTCACGATAGAATCCTGTCAGAAGATTTGGTTTAGTACTGTAATTTTCAGATACTTTACTCATTGCAAGCTCTACCAGATCGCGTGGGTTTGACCAGCTGAACACCTCAACTTCACTCAGCACAAACGAATGTGGAGTGATCAGATATGTCTGGTTTTGCCTCATATTCCTCGAAATCATAAATTTAGCATTTACATAGCCAATGCATGAAAGTTCTATTTCATTGACCATAAGTGAATCGGGTATTTTAAGCAGGAATCCTCCATCCTCGTTTGAGATTATACCGATGCTTGTGCCTACGGCAGATATATTTACGTTACTTACTGCCTTTCTGTTATGCGAATCCATCACAACTCCGCTGATGGAATAATAACCATCTCCGTCTGCGCCGTTCTGGGCAAAAGTGATGCCATGTCCGGAAAGAAGCAGAATCGTCAACAGTACTGTTATTGAATGTTTTGTCCTCATAAAATTTAAAAATTTAAAATGAATATTTTTTTATCTATGCTATAAAGATCGTTTAAAATTTGGAAACCCTAAAAAAAAATTTGAATTTACCATACAAAGGTAGATAAAATTATCCGCTTTAAAACACAAACACATAAAAATCTTGTCGTCTGAAAAATTTTTACTATCTTGCGCCTCTTTCAACGTACTAACTTAACACCTTTATATATGAAACGTAGTGAAATTAATCAAATTGTGGCCAATGCAAAAGCATTTATGACTGAGCGTAAGTTCTTTCTGCCCGTGTGGGCATACTGGAATGTGGACGACTGGCGAAAAAACAAGTCGGGCGCAAGTGAAGTAATAGACAATATGCTCGGATGGGACATCACCGACTTCGGATCGGGGGACTTCTATCGTAGAGGGCTGTTTCTCTTCACTTTGCGAAACGGGAAGTATAACGTAGATCAAAAGACGTATGCCGAAAAAGTCATGATAGTGGAGGAAAACCAGGAGACGCCGATGCACTTTCACTGGTCCAAGATGGAAGATATTATCAATCGGGGCGGCGGTGATTTCGTTATAGAGCTTTATAACTCAACGCCTTCCGATGAATTTGCAGATACTCCTGTCACGTTCAAGGTTGACGGCGTCGTCCATACGGTCGAGGCCGGAGGCACCATCGTGTTGAAGCCGGGACAAAGTATTTGCCTCGAACAAGGTGTGTATCACCGGTTTTACGCCAAAGGCGGAACGGGAAAAGTATTGGTCGGCGAGGTAAGTAAAGTCAATGATGACATGTCGGATAACCGTTTTTATGAGCCTGTAGGGCGATTCCCTGATATTGAAGAAGATGCCGCCCCCATCCACCTGCTGGTATCTGACTACGGAAAATTCTTAAACTGATGGATAAGAAATTAATTATTTCAGGTACAGGCTGTGCATTAGTTGACTATCTTTACAAACCGGTTTACTTTACGGATGAAAAATTCAGCCGTTTCATGTCATTGAAACCGGGAGACGGCGGCTTGTCTCCCGGCAAACTTGTCTTTAGCGAAGAGTTTGAAAAGTTCTCCGGAGAAGACTATCTTGCTGCAAGGGAGCGGATTACAAATGGACAGCCGCCTGTTGCACAAAATATCGGCGGCCCGTCAATCGTATCTCTGATACACGTGGCGCAAATGCTGGCGAGGCTTCCGGCAGAAGTCCGGTTTTATGGCAGTAAAGGCCGGGATGCCGGAGCTGATTTTATCGATGAACGGCTGAAACTGACGCCATTAAAAATAGGCAAATATAAAACGGCCAACCATTACACGCCTTTTACAGATGTGCTGTCCGACCCGTCGTATGACAACGGACACGGGGAGCGAATCTTTATCAACAATATCGGCGCCGCATGGGAAATGTATCCGGAAGATTTGGACGATGATTTTTTTAAAAGCGATATTGTTGTTTTCGGCGGGACGGCGCTTGTCCCTAATATTCACCGTTCCTTGAGCGAACTGCTTATTAAATCCAAAGATAATCATGCTATTACAGTTGTGAATACTGTCTATGATTTCCTGAATGAAAAACAAAGTCCCGATGCCCCTTGGCCTCTTGGCAACAGAATTGATTCATACCGGCTTATCGACTTACTGATAACTGATATGGAGGAAGCCCTCAGGCTAAGCGGGCAACCTTCGATCCATCAAGCACTTGATTTTTTCAAGGCGATCGGAATTGGCGCATCTATCGTCACGCATGGAGCTAATCCCGTTTATTATTATTCTCAAAATAAGCTGTTTGGCCGGATTGAAGGCTGTCAGTCGGTTTCTTCAAAAGTCGTGGAAACGCTTGCCCGTAATCCCGAACTGGCAGGCGATACAACAGGATGCGGCGATAATTTTACGGGGGGAGTAATTGCTTCGATGGCCGAACAAATCATGCAGGGACTTCAACCTGGCGAAAACGGTTTTTCTAATGCCGGAAAAAATGTATTGTTGGACTTTGAAGACGCCATTGCACATGGAATTGCGTCCGGCGGATACACCTGTTTTTATCACGGAGGGACATTCTACGAAGAATTTCCCGGTCAGAAACGCCAACTGATTGAGCCGTATTACAAAAATTGAAGTGGTTAATCTTCTCAAAATCATTGTTTTTGGAGCCGGACGAATCGGACGGTCATTTATAGGTCAGGTATTTAATCGATCCGGCTACGAAGTGGTATTTGTGGATATCAACCGGTCACTCATTGACTTGATCAATCTTCACAAAAAGTATAAGGTAGTCGTCAAGGGCGAATCCTCGGATCAAGTTCTTTGGATTGAGGATGTTAGAGGCGTATGGCTGAACGATACGGACAAGGTGGCAGACGAATTGTCCGGCGCAGGCTTGGCTTCGCTTTCGGTTGGGCAACAAGGCCTCTCTGCTGCCATGCCTGCATTAGCCAAAGCCCTGATTATAAGACGTCAACAGCACGGTGATATCCCATTGGATATTATAATTGCCGAAAATATGCGAAATGCCGATGTGTATATCAGGGAAGAACTGATGAAATATTTACCGACGGATTATCCTGTGCATCAGTTAGTTGGTCTGATAGAAACAAGTATCGGCAAGATGGTGCCCCTGATGACCCGCAAAGATATGGAGGAAGACCCGCTGCAGGTCTTTGCTGAATCTTATAACTCGCTGATAGTGGATAGGAAAGGATTTAAAAACGTGTTGCCTGACGTACCTTTCCTCGCTCCAAAAGAGAATATAAAGGCTTGGGTAGACCGGAAATTATTTATACACAACCTCGGCCATGCCACGGTTGCCTATATAGGCTATCAGGCTCATCCATCGGCTACATATATCTGTGAATTACTGGAAGATAGCGGTATTTATCAAATGGCAACGCAGACCATGCTACAATCTGCCAAAATCCTTATGGCCTTGTATCCCAATGAATTTACGCAGGATCAATTGGACGAACATATCGACGATTTATTGCAGCGATTTATGAATAAAAGCTTAGGTGATACTGTTTTTCGCGTCGGTTGCGATCTGTATCGCAAGTTAGGGCCTGAAGACCGTTTGGCAGCGCCTGTACATGCAGCTATCAGCCTTGACAAACCTTACAACCTGATACTCAACGCTATCAAGGCGGCAATTCATTTTCACGCCACCGATGAAAACGGTCAATATTTCCCGTCGGACATTCGATTCTTTCAGGAAGCCGAAAAGGGTACGCAATATATTTTGGAGAATATTTGCAGAATTAATGAATGTTAAACTCGCTCAACGCCGTTTTTTCGTCAATATCCACAACCCCATAAACGTAAATAAAGCATTGATAAGCAGCAGTTCGTAGCTGAACTGATAGCCATTGAACAACCGTTCGGAAAAATGCTGCAACACATAACACAGGATGGGCGACACGATGGCAACAACAGGAATCCACCTGTCATAGACACGTTGCTTCATAAAAATGCCGAAAGCGAACATGCCGACTATCGGTCCGTAAGTATATCCGGCCAAAGTATATACAGCATTGATTACCGTTGTGTTATTGAGGAGATTAAAGATAAAAATCACAAGTCCCATCACCGCAGCCATCCCAAAATGCACACGCTTGCGAAACTTCCGCACCTCATCCTCGCCTTTCCCCTCAATACCAAGAATATCAATCGTAAACGAAGTGGTCAGCGCCGTGAGCGCCGACCCGGCAGCCGCATAAGCCGACGAAATCAGCCCCACGA
>JAITMM010000254.1 GCA_031277335.1 Tannerella sp.
CACGACCGAGCCAAAGGAGACGGAATCGGATGTTTGGGCACGGTCATTAAAAAAGAATCATCACCTTCGACAAGTTGCCTCATCTGACCGGCAAGTTGCTGAGGATCATCAGGATTGAAAAAGGCCACCTTGTCGTATCCGCCTGCCGTTTCGTGAGCATACGGAAGGTCGACAAGCAGCATCGGTTTGTTATATTCAGCAAATTCGGTGATCGGCAATCCCCAGGATTCGACTTTGGAAGAGAATATCATGCAATCAATAGATTGATAATAAGCATATAACGTCTTTTTATCCAAATATCCGGTAAATACGATATTCGGTATACGGTTTCCATATTTGCGATTCAGCCATTTTGTGTATTTATTCTCATCACCTTTCACAGTGAGAAATACTTTAAAATTATTGATGTTCATCCTGTTATTTAATATCATGGCAGCCTGGCAAATACACTCGAAATTCTTATGGCTGTCAGGTGCGGCAGGAAACAAGAAAGAATATGTTTTAGAGATGCTATTCTCATTCATTGATAGAGTAGGGGGACGTTGATGATCAGCAAGTTCTGCGGTTTGAGCGGTCGATACGGGTTTAGGCGGATAAGCAATGATAATTGATTCATCTTTCAAACCGAACAATCTAATAAAACTCGTTTTCATCCATTCCTGTTGAACGATGATATAGTTGTTTTTGCGAATATTTTTCCGGTAGATATGGTTGGTGAAAAGTGCAAACAACACAATTTTAGGCGCAAACAACCATTCTCTTGCACGCCATTTGTAGTACGGAAATGAGTTCTGGCAATAGACGGCTCTTTTTTCGGCCAGCACATTTGGAGTTGTGTCATGTAAAGACAGCCACATATAGACAGGTGAGAGCTTGGAGGATATTTTTTTCATCGTCACGTATTCACACCATAACCTGAAGAGCCAGTTCTTTTTAGGCCATTTCATTTCGATATATTCAATATGCGGAAATGACGCTAAATCCTTTTGATACACCAAAGCGACAATACGGTAATTGCCCGTTTCAGCCAAAGCCGACAAATGTTGCAGGCAGCCGCGCAGTATCTGCAACGTACCTCCAATTCTCAGATTGACAGCTGATACTACAATTGTTTTCATGCCTTTGCCTCTAATAAGTTATCAAACAGTTTTAGCCATTTAGCCATAATCACAGGCTCCGAATACTGTTCGGATTTGGCTTGTGCTGCCTGTCCCATGTTGCGTCTAAGTTGTGCGTCTGCCATTAGACACATCATTTGTTTCGCCAATCCCTCTACGTCGCCTTCCGATACGAGAAAGCCTTCAACACCATTTGTTATCAAGTCTTTAGGGCCGCATTTACATTCAAAGGCCACTATTGGCAATCCCACCGACATGGCTTCGAGCAATACCATCGGTAATCCTTCATAATGCGACGACAGCACGAGTAAGGAAGCGTCTATATATTCTGAAAGAATATCCGATGCGCTCATTTTCAGTTCTATCACTTCTTCCAACCTGTAACTGTCTATCTGTCTTTGCATATCATTACGAAGCTCGCCATCTCCAATAATGTTGAGTTTCCATTCCGGGAACCGCTCATGCACCAATCTCCATGCTTCAATCAGTCTGTCATATCCTTTCTGGTATGTAAATCTACCTACTGCAATCACTTGTTTAGTAGCTAATAAAGCTGTATGATGTCCCCATTCATTTTTTGCATTGGCAATAACTTCCATATTCGGCAAATCGCCCCAATACGACTTGTCTTCATGTGTCAAAACGACAAACCGATCAAATTTTCTAACGATACGTTCATCCATTTTGTTTCTTATCCGGTCAGCCAATCTCCAAAGACCTTTCCTTCCATATTGCAGCCGTTTGAACTTTGAAAAATGTATTTCCAGTACTTTCTTGCTGCCATCGGGTATTTTTGTGATAAAAGAGACGTCGTTGCAAAACATGGAAATCACGATATCGGCTTTTAATCGCATCAATACTCCCGTTAAGCGTTTTTTATGTCTACGAATCTTACCCGGATAGTACAATAGTTTATTTATTAGGTTTTTGCCGTTATTATCCGTATAATTGATGTCCAAGTCTTCCGATCGTATAGTCGTCTGCAATGCAAAAAACGGGTTGCGTCCCTGCTGGTCTGAAGTTATGATAAACACCTTATGTCCAAGGTTTGCCAGGTAATTTGCTTTGTTGGCCAGCACTCTTTCCATCCCGCCGGAGTTATACGTTCCTTCTATGCAATAGACTATTTTCATCTTTCATTTGATATAAATTGTTGATGACTACGATGCTGCGGCCAAACCTACATCATTTTGCAATTCGTATTCTTCGGTATTGCTGCTGCTGTCAATGCAATAGAATAGAGCATGAATTAAGAACAGGTCGGTAGAAACTTTCATCCATATTATAAAACTGAGCGCCAATAATCCCAGAAAAAACAATCTGTAAACCGGAAATTTTTTGGAGAAAATATATGCTCCATAGACAAATAAACTTGCAAAAGCACTGAATCCGATTATGCCGCAATATAAAATAAAACGGCAATAGCCTATATCGGTACTAAATATAAAAGCCCCAAACCAGCCTGATCCTATTATCCAGGTTTTCAGGTCGTCAGGCCAAATCCACATTACATTATTAAGCGTGTCGGTAGACCCGGTGCGCCATACCCCGGTCTCAACCCAGTTAAAGAAACCCTCAAATGCAAATCGTAGTAAACTATAAGTCTGAGCATCAGTATTATATAAAAATGCTACTACTACAATTACGAAAATTGTTAAAAACAACAATGAGGCCCATAGTTTTAACTCTCTCACTTTAATTAACATTTTGAATAAAGGCAATGAATAGACCATATATATCAATCCACCCATAAAGCCAACGCTTGTTGTGCGGGCTATCATATTGCCTATTACACCGATAGTAAAAAAAGATAAGATAAGAATTATAACGTGACTTCTTTTGCGTTGTATCTGTAAATCATTAAACAGAACAAAGGAAATCATTAATAATACAATACTGAAACGCGTTCCTGCCGGGTCCAATGCAGCTCCGATACCATAAAGTCTTCCTACATCTTCCATAAAATCCTGTCCAAGATTAAAGACTGAATCAACTGCCATTTTAAACACAGGTATCCTGTCAATCATCATTGCCGATACACATTGTGCTACACACACACCTGTCAAATATAAAGTCAGCAACTTGAATGACACTTTTTTATGGTTAAGTTTTAAAAGGTTGTAAATACCATAAGCGCCTGTCATCCAAGTCAGAAAAGAAACAAAATATGTGGCATAAGAATAATCGCCCGTGTTGTTGTAGTTAGCCGATAAAAAACATATAACTGAAAAAATAATAGAAATGATTGAAGCTCCGAAAATATCTTTTGGTGTCAGTAATCTTTTGGTTGTTAAAAGGTTTAATCCTATAAAGATAGCACCTATCACGGCAAGTATCATTTTTGTATTTATATTGCTGGGTAAAAAGGTAAATTCTACCGGAAATAAGTAAAAACTTACTAAAACACCCAATATAAATTTGATCATTAAATGCTTCATTTCCTTTTCAATCTTTTATCTGTATACCACGCCATATATAAACCGTATAAACACTCTGTAATAGCATTTTATAAATATCCACCATCTTTTCGCCGCCATCCATTGCAGCAAACGAGTGCGTAAAGGTAGTAAATTATTTTGCATTACGTACAAATTTGATTCAGGAAACCATTCTGACCATTGTTTATATCGCGTTTTATCATCTGTTATCAGCAAGGGCAGCTTGATATTGAGTTTTAAAAAATGAATATTGGTTTTTAATTGATCAGCCCATCGGCTATTTGCAATATATCGTTCAACTTCAGCTACATTTGCAGTGACTTGACGGATATGTTCCTGCGAATAAGTGCGTGTCAATGAATTGACATTGATTTGAACATAATGATATAAAGGCTTTTTCAACAACGAAACTGTCGTTGCACACGTTAGCAGTTTGATCATCACCATCATGTCTTCCCCCATATTCATCCCTTCAATAAAACGAATCCCGTTCGTTTCATAAAGTGAACGGCGAACCATGAAAAGCCATAGGTTCCAGCGCATTACCCCTCCCATCAGATTTCGTAATGCTTCTTCAGGTGTCTCAAATGCAGCCTGTTTCATATACCGTTCATTTTTTTCAAATGCCAGATGCCATTCAAGTCCCACGATATCAGCATCTTTCTGCTGCGCTTCGTGAATCAGCTGTTCCACCGCGTCGGCTTCAATCCAATCATCTGCATCCACATAGTAGATGTAGTCTCCAGTGGCCGCATCCAATCCCGTATTTCGGGCGGCAGCAACGCCCCTGTTTACTTCATGGTGTAAAATTTTCGACTTGATTTCAATCCCGTTGGCTGACATGGCAATTTGTTCGCTGATGACGGCAACACTTTGATCGACGCTGCAATCATTAATGAATATCAATTCCAAGTGTCTGTATGTCTGCGCATAAAGTGACTCAATACAATGAGGCAACGTTTTTTCCGCATTATATACAGGGATAATAATAGATACCTGTTTGTATGTCAGTTCATGATCAGTTTTCACTTTTTAAAGAAATTACTTGGCGTTTTAACCACAGGTCTTTAGCGTTGATTTGCATATCTTTAGGCAGTAATGAAAATCCGGGCTTCCCGAATATAATTGAATGATACCCTTTTGTCCCTTCCTGCGTGATCCATGAATGATACTGGATATATCCGGCCTGATCCAATAACCTGATATAATCTTCTGCTCCTCCAAAATCTGTCATTACGATCACAAAGTCAGGAAGTTGCTGTGTAATAGCCTGTTTCCGTTCAGCTTCCATGACGGGCGTCGAACCCAGCCAACCTGTCCAATATTTGCATCCCGGCAGTGCATGTGCAGGAGTTCCGTAGCCTGTATCGTAGAAAGAATACATGATCTTGGGATCGGATACTTGCGACAGGATCCGGTTGACGTAATAAAAATCAGCACGTTCCCGGCTTTCGTTCAGTAAAAAATTAGGCCGCTTTATGACCAAATTGCCTCCAATCACCATTACCAGGACAGCACATGCCGTTAAAGCTATCCATAAACCGTTCGGCTTTAGACGCTTTAACAAATCAAGATACATGATGACAGGGAAAATGGCAAACGCCGCAAATGCCTGATAATAATAGCCCAACGCATGATACATGGTAATACATATAAACCATAATGCCATCAACGCCGGAATCCACCGCTTATCGGGCAGTTTTTTAAAAAAGTATGCACATCCCAGTGCGATATTGATGAGTAACAGACAGACCATTATCATTCTCAAGGGATGCAGCTGCAAAATGCTGCCCCAACCCGTCACGATATAGTCGGTAATCATGGCTCCGAGGGAGGGTGTCTGAACAACGGTCTGCGTCGTGGCGATGAAATAATCGTTGATAAAATCAGCAAAATTACCTTGTAACAGAAAGTATATTCCAAAGGGAATCAATACGATAGCAATTCCCGCAAACGCATAAACAAAAAAACGCCCGATCAACTGTTTCCTGTTTTTCAAGACATCGTAGAAAAGTGCAAAGAAGAAAATCAGGATCATCGCCGCCAGCGTAAACTTGATCATCAAAGTAGTTGCAAAACCCATCCCCACAACAAACGAAGCGATGCGTATGTCTTTGTCGCTTTGGATTTTATACAGTACCCGCAACGTATAATATAATCCTGCCGTGATGAACGGCTGGCAAAAATCTTCGGCGCTGGCTTCGTAATGATACGCTCCATTCAGAAAAGCCAATGCCATTAACATACTGCCTATCAGGGCTGTATTTTGAGAAGGCAGGAATAGCCGGGCGATTTTATAACAGTAGAAGAACGTCACCGTATAGAAGATGCACTCCAACCAAAACACCCCGATATAAGTATGATTGCTAATCAGATATCCGATGCCATAGATAATCCAGAGCAACGGCCCCTTCGCATCGGAAAAATCGACGTAAGGAACCATCCCGTTCATCCATGCCTTGCCGCACATATAAAAGATGGCGGAATCGATACGGATATATAAATCATGCGTATAGGAGTTGTTCGATACCCAAAACTCCAGCAGGAATACAAATAAAAATAATATTCCTAAAATCTTCCGGTCACTTTTTGTCATATATCTTTTTATATAATTACTTACGTATCCAACAATGTATATTCCAGCTTATTAAATCATCATTTAGGTAAACCGGCTCGTATTCGGCATCCAACATCTCTTGAAATCCCGGAAGATAGTCAAGTCCGCCTTCCGGCACTCTGATCACGATGATACGCGGCTTTCCGTTTTTCACATCCTGCATATATTCCTCTGCTATCTTTTGTCCATATTGTTTGACATATACGGGAGGAAATTGGAAGATATATTTTGAGACGCTCTCTCTGCCTGATAAAACATACACCCAACAATCAATTCCCACAACGGTTATCTTATCGGTTTCTTTAGTATTATCTTTCACAAATGAAATCAGCGCTTCTTTAGAATTATTTCTCGTATATGGTTGAATTTCAAATGCATTCCTTGTGTCATTGATAAAACCGACCAATATCAACACGAAGAAAAACGCGTAAACCAACTTCTTATTACCAGTAAAATGCTGTTTTATATAATCATAAACCATAGCAAACGGGAAAGCAAATATCGGAACAAAGAGCAGATAATAATGCGCAAAAATGTAGCCGCTGATCGAAATCAACAGGACGGTCAGGAAAATGGAAATCACAAAAAACCATGTTTCCATCTTGTATTTCAAGTGTTTGTAATTTAAAAGGCTGCCCAGAAAGAAGATAAACAGAAATATCTGAAATGGCGTTCGGCCAACGGGTTCAAACCATAACCGTTTGATAACCCGAACAGTAAATTCAAAAAGCGAGAAATCAGAATATGCCACATTAAACTGCCAAAAACAGAAAATAAAGTCGTTCCATGAATCGGTATAAATGAAATAGATGACAAACGGGGCGCACGTCGCTAAAAACGCAGCGATACTGATCAGTGCAATAGATAGAATCTTCTTATATTCAAGCTGTTTCAATAAAATAATCAATACAAACAGATAGCCGACCATCCAAACGACAATCATATTGGGTTTGACCAGAAAAGTCCCGGCACAACCGAAGGCAATTATTGCAAAATGCAGTTTATTAATGCTATACGTTTTTAGAAAACGCAAGAAATAATACATGGACGAACTGATAAAAGGCAAAACAAATTCTTCGGTAATATCGCCTCTACCGCCTTCCAGAAAAGTGGAAAACAGAATCAGGCATGTCAAAGTTGATACAAGCGCAATCGTTCTGTCAACATACAGGTTCATGGATTTGAAAATAAAGACAAGTGTGACCATAAGCAACACTAACTCAAGAAACCAAATCCCTGTAAGATTTCCTCCTCCCATGAGAAGACCGATCACATTAAACAAAAATAATACCGGCCCTTTATGGTCAAACAGTTCCTTAAACAAAATCTTTCCGTTCAGCATTTGCTGGGCAATATTGATAAAGATGCTTGTATCGGCTTCGACATATTTATTGGCAAAAGGCGCTATCCGACTGCTGGACAACACAATAACCGCTCCAATAAACATGACCGTATAATAATAAAATGCGATCCATTTGTCCGAAAGAAGTTTATTCTTCATTTGTTCAATGTTTTTTGGCGACAAAAATACATAAAAAATTGATAATTCAAAAGATAACTGATTGATTCTATCATATCTGATTGCTTTTTCCGTCTATGCCCTTTATCAAAACAACGTTTTTAAAATGTTGTTTACGATACCAAAATGATTGCTGCCAAACTTTCTTGCAAACAATGCTTCAGACGTCATAAGTCTCTCAAAATCTTTTTCTTCCCATTCGACGAGTCGGTTATCCTGCCAGTTAATGGCCCTCATGCAACTGCGTCCTTCATCATGCAAGTCGTAGATTCTGTCACGAAAATCGGAGTTCCAGCAAATTGTCTGAACAAAAACTTCATCACTGCAAAAGGTATGATGATATGTCTCTAACACTTGATTTTTCTGCGTTAGTAAATGTGTCGCCAAGTCGTGTGTAATACTTATCCATTGGGTGCCCTTTTTAAATGTAATTCCCTGATTACGTTTAATTCCCAGTGACATCTGCATTCGAAGCCATATAGCGCGAAGCATTTTTCTTGCAAGCGGTCTAAATCCTTTTGACTCTCTAAAATATTTCGGAAATAAATGATACAATTGAACTTTACGATGCATCTGTTTACTGATATTGCCATTAAAATAGCCGATAAATTCTTTTCCCTGATGTTTTTCGAAAAAATCATGAATATAGTCTTGTGATTTAAGCGGCATATCCACGCCTGACAGCAAATGATAGTAGTCGTATCCACCATGTTTACATGCTGCTTCAAATAGTTTATATTCAGCTTCTACAACACTGAGGTCACCCCAGCGGACGTCTATCCTTTCCGTTAAAATATAAAGTCCGGCAAATTGAGTCCTTACGGTTGGCAATTCATTTAATTTACGGTCGAAATGGATATAAATATCATTGCGTGAATCATCTATGGCACGGATAAGACATTTCAGTATCTCAAATTCATTATGGGCTATAATAAGATAAGCATGTTTCATCACTTTGAATTTATATGTTCTAAAATCTTATCAACCACCGCCATATCTTCCTTGCCGAACTTTCTTGCAAACAGACATTTGGAGTTGATTAAATCATCTAAATCTTCCATCAAAAAAGTGCGAGTATTAGCTCTTTCCATATCTGTCTTAATCAATCGTTGACAGTCAGTTATATTCCATATTTTAGAAGAAGATTCCAATTCTGACGGGACAAAAAATTCATCGCCGCACATCGTAAAGCGGTATTTTTTCAAAACATCTTTTTTCCTTTCTAAAAGAAACTCTATGCATTTTTGCGTCACACTCACCCAGTTGGCTGCTTTCTTAAAGGATATGTTTTTGTTTCGATGGATATGAAGTCTTCGCTGAATGAAGATTCCCAACCGCCAGAGCCATTGATTCATCGTCTTTATACGCATATTGCGATGGGTAAAATTGCTCATAAAAAGGTTGTAACGCTGCATTTTCAAGTCTATTTCGTAATCCCCTGCATGTATACAGGCCATTACTTCCTGCCCTTTCAGCTCTTCGTAAAAACTATGGATATAGTTTTGGGAATAAAGTGGCAGATGCGTGCCTGAAATCAGATGATAATATTGATAATCTCCTGTTTTATAGGCAGTTTCAAATAACGCATATTCTGATTGAATTTGTGAGATATGTCCCCAGCGCACATCAATTCTGTTCTCCAATATATACAGTCCTGCATTTCTGGTTTGCAACACCGGCAATTGCTTAACCTTACGATCGAAATGAATAAAGATATCATTTCTTTCATCGTCAATGGCTTGAAGCAGTTTTTCTAACACTTCAAATTCGTTATGGGTGATGATCATATACGCGTGTTTCATTATATTCTTGCTATAATCTGCGATTGATACAAGTCATCATCAAGGTTGTTTGAATCAATTCGACCTTCGTGAACCTCATTGACATATTTATTGGGGACAGCCACTTTTTGTCTGACTTTCATTAAATACCATTCATATTCAATATCGATGTGTCCAATATCCACGGCCTGATAGCCGCATTGATGCAGATCATAAGCTAGGACGGTAGCCGTAGGCCCTAAAGCAATCAATATCAAGTTATTATTAGATATTGTTTTGACAGTGTTTAGGATATGTTCATACTTATCGAAAGCACTCGTAGCCGGACAAAGGATTCGCCGGATGGAGGATGCGTTATCAAACAAGTTATTCCCAATCCCAAGACGTGACCGATCGCCTTCTACAATCACGATTTCTTTATTATCCCAAATCTGCTGCAATAGGGAAATATACCTTTTATAATCTTTTATATCGGAACGATTCATGTAGAACCGAACAAAATTGGTATCTCCAAAGGTTCTTTGCAAATCCCATTCATTCAACATCTTGTAACGTGACAACCATTCACGCTCCCAAAAGACCTTTGTTTTCAGGTTCCATCCC
>JAITMM010000237.1 GCA_031277335.1 Tannerella sp.
TGTATTCTTCCGTTTTTTGCCGGATTCCGGCTTTCAAATCAACGTTGTCCTTGTCTGTTTTCAGTTTCAGTTTCAACGTTTTAATCTCCGATTTCAACACGTCCATCTCAGCCTTGTATTGCATGCTGAGTTCCTTATCGCTCTTGGGCGATACGTCCTGTGCCTTGACAATACTCACCGAAAAAGTCAGCATCAAAGCCATACATAATGCAAAAATTTTTTTCATACCCTAAAATTTTATAGTTTTACGCGGCAAATATAAGCAAAATATTTGAGAAAAATGTTTTTTATGTTTTTTTCAGCGTAACTTGATGATTTTTCATTGGAGAAATATCATATCCCATATCTCTCCTCCGAAATCTGTTTCAGCGATTTTCCGCGCGTGTTTGGCGTCCAGATGATTCCTACGATTAGCGATACTGCCATCAAGCCCACCATAATAACTCCCGATGTATAAAAGCCTGCCGACGCATAAACGCCCGTGAAAATAAATGACCAGATGGCTCCGCCGCCTCGCACGATAAAGAACATAAGCCCCTGAGCGGCAGCGCGATAACGTGCACGGAAAAGTTCCGAAGCCCACAACGCATAAAACGCCTGCACGCCAAAACCCGCATGAACGCCCCACAGCACCACAAATGACCACAGCGCCACCGTATTCTTGATTCCCACAAAAGTCAAAACCACCCACGCCGCCACGCCGAGCAACGTGCCGAAAGCGTATAAAAACCGTTGATTGACCTTGTCTGCCAAAAGGGCAAAACCGAAAAAAGAAAACAGCGAAGTCAATCCCCACATCGCCATTTGCAGGAAATTTGCCGTTTCGTTGCTCAGTCCGCCCGCTGTTTCGTAAACGTGCGGCATGAAAAATCCCATGGCGCCCGCCACAAAATTCCAGGTCAGGTATATGCCGACCAGAAGAGCGATTGCTTTCACATTTATAATATTGGTTAGCAGTTCCTTGTATGAATGTTCCTGTTTTTGAGGCGTTTTTTGTGTTTTCAGTTCAACCCATTCCGCCGATTCATTGAGTTGCCGCTGCAAAAGCCACGCTATAAACGCAACAACAAACAACGTAAAGAATATCAGCCGGTTACCAAACAAATCCAAACTGACTTTATCCTGAGTTTGAAGTATCAAAGCGCCCAGACTGCGCACTTCATTTCCCAACGGACCCGTCGGCGAAAACAGCCAGCCAAACAGGAAAATAACAGCCGGTCCCACCGACCACGCCAACTGCGAAATACCTATATTCCGTCCGCGATTGTTTGCTTCCGACGTTTCGGAAATATAAGTCCACGAAGACGGAACTCCCACACCCACAGCAATTCCCGTAACCAGAAAACCGATCAGCAACATCGGAAAACTGCCCGAAAGCATGATAATCAACACGCCCAGCATGTAAATCAGCATGTTGCGGGTGTAGATCGCCTTCCGACCGTATTTGTCGGCTAACCGTCCGCCGATGATGGCGCCCAACGCCGCTCCGAAACAGTTGGCGCTGATGGCATTAAGCAGTCCGAGATGCGTTTCGGTCAGCCCGAGATAATTTTGCCAGAGCGTCAGTCCGCTTGCCCCTGCCACAATCGAACCCGCATCCAGATAATTGGTCAGAGATACGGCTATCGTACTTTTAAGACTTCCTTTTTGAGTTTCCATGGTGAATATTTAACGTTTATTGGTTACTGTTTTTTCGTATTTTTCGATTTCCGGAATATAAGCATCGCCGACAGGCACATTATTTTGTTCGCAAAACATATCCCACACCGCGCTCCAGGGCAGCGTCTTCATTTCTTCCTGCAAGGCAAGACGCTGAAACAGACGGTCTTTCGCTTCGTATTGCTGCAATTTTTTCTGCGGTTCGAGCAAAGCCATCAACAAAGCCTTTTGCGTTGCACGGGAACCGATTACGTAAGCCCCTATGCGATTGATGGTTGCGTCAAAATAATCCAGACCGATATGAATTTTTTCCAATTGGTCGCAACGCACGATTTCGCGCGTCAAATCCAGCAAATCGTCGTTTAGAATGACGACATGATCGCTGTCCCAGCGAATCGGACGGCTCACGTGCAGCATAATTTCGGGGGTGAAAAGCAACAGCGACGAAATCTTGTCGGCAACGCTTTCGGTCAGGTGAAAATGACCGGTATCGAGCGTTACGATTTTTTGTTTTTTAGCGCCATAGCCGAGGTAAAAGTCATAAGAACCAACGGTATAACTCTCCAAACCGATGCCAAACAGTTTCGCTTCGATGCAGTCTTTCATGTTTTTATATTTCGTCGCGAAAATTTCGTCTAACGACTGTTCTAGTATTTGTCTGTATTTCAAGCGATTGGCAGGAACTTCCTTGCTTCCGTCGTGAATCCAGAGATTCATCATGCACGGGTCGTTCTGGAATTTTCCCATCGCTTCGCTGATTTTGCGGCAGCGTTTCGTGTGCTCAATCCAAAAATCGCGGACACCCTTGTCGGGACTTGCGAGCGTCAGATTTCCGCTTTTCGGATGCGAAAACGACGTCGAATTGAAATCCAGTTTCATACCGTTTTCGCTCGCCCACTCCATCCACGACTGAAAATGCTTCGGTTCCACCTCGTCTCTGTCCACCTTTTTCCCTTGAAAATCACCGTAAATTTCGTGCAAACTCAAGCGATGACTGCCCGGAATCAGCGATTTAGCCATTACAATGTCGTCCCTGACTTCTTCCATATTTCTTGCGCGACCGGGATAATTGCCCGTTACCTGAATGCCGCCCGTCAGCGATCCGCCCTGATTTTCAAAGCCGCCGACGTCGTCAGTCTGCCAGCAATGCAGTGATAATGAGATTTTTTGCAATTTTGCCATTGCCTTTTCGGTATCTACTCCCAAAGCAGCATACTTTTCCTGTGCCGCCTCATACGCTTTTTTAATCGTGTTATCTTTCATATTTTGTTTATTTTTAATGAATTATCATTTTTTTATTTGAAAATTTGAGAATTTGAAGATTTGAAAATTGATCTCTGAACTTTTAAACTCCCCTCTCCTGTGGAGAGGAGCAGGGGGAGAGGTGTGGCAGAAAACTCTCCACTGCGAACGCTTTCGCAATGATTTTTCGAATCTCCCAACGGTCTTTGACCAATCCCGCCGCTTTCGCCTGCATCATGCAATTCCCAATCGCCGTCGCTTCCGAAGGTCCGGCGATGACGGGAATATTTAACAGATTGGCTGTCATTTGATTAATCAATTTATTTTGTGAGCCGCCGCCAATGATATGCAACTTTTCAATCGGGAAAGAAATCATTTCCGAAAGTTGGTCTATGATCTCTTTGTACCTGTGTGTCAGGCTTTCAAAGATACAGCGCACAAATTCGGCGTCGCTGGCAGGCGGCAAGTCGCCGTTTTCCACACAAATCGTCGCAATCATTTTGCTCATACTCACGGGATTCGCGAGGCGCGGATCGTCGGGATTGATGTAAGATTGATAGTGCGCAGCGTTTTCTGCCATCTTAACAATCTCAGTATAAGTATATTTCCTGCCTTCCTTTTCCCATTCCCGGCGGCACTGTTCGAGCAGCCACATACCCGTAATATTTTTCAAAAATCTCGTAGTGCCCTCAATACCACCCTCGTTGGTGAAGTTTTTTTCAAACGAATCCCGGGTCAGAATCGGTTTTTCGATTTCAACGCCCATCAAACTCCAGGTACCGCTACTGAGATACGCAAAGTTCTGATTATCTGCCGGTACAGCAAGTACAGCCGAAGCCGTATCGTGCCCCGCAACCGCCACGACAGGCACTTTTCCGATACCCGTTTCCTCCGCCAGCGAGTCGGTCAATGTCCCGATAACCGTTCCCGAATCTATCAAAGGATTTAACAGTGAAGTCTTTACGCCCGCCGCTTCGAGCAAAGAAGTTTCAAATTGTCGCGTTTCGGGATTGAGTATCTGCGAAGTGGAAGCCTCCGTATATTCGCAAACCTGCTTACCTGTAAGCAAATACGACAATAAATCCGGCATAAAGAGAATTTTGTCCGCCGCGTTCAAGGGCGAAAAATTTTCCCGTTTTGCCGCAAACAGTTGATACAGACTGTTGAAATTCATAATCTGAATCCCCGTTTGCGCATATACTTTTTCGCGCGGTACAATTTCAAAAAACGCTTCGGGAGCGCCGTCCGTGTAAGGATCGCGGTAAGCGCGCGGCAAACCGAGAATCGTGCCGTCCTCGCCGACATAGCCGAAATCCACGCCCCAGGTATCTATTCCTATGGAAGTCAGTTGAATATCCTGTTTCGCACACTCCATCAGCCCTTCTTTCAGGGAGTTATACAGTCCAAAAATATTCCAGTAATATTTACCATGAACTTCAAGAATCGTGTTTGAAAAACGGGTTAATTCTCTCATTTCAAAATTGTTACCATCCAGTATTCCCAAAATGGAACGACCGCTTGTGGCGCCCAGATCGAATGCCAAAAAATAATGTTTATTCATAGTATATATGTTCTTAATTTTGCACAAAATTATAATTTTTTTCTGTTTCAGACTTAACATATTTGATTTTTCTTGTTTCAATTTTGACATTATCGGTTTTCATCGTATATTTGTATCCGGTTTTTAAAAGTTGAAGCAATGAATGTGCAACCTGACAGACAATTTTATCTGACCATCGGCGGCAACGACGAGGATTGGGGAATTGTGGTTACAACCGTTGGTAATCAGACCATTCCGCCACATTCAAAATATCCTCCGCTGCAACATCCCGATTCCTACTATTTTGCTCCGGAAAAAGGGCGCATACTCAATGAGTATCAGTTGGTTTGCATCACGAAAGGCAGCGGCTACTTTTCGTCGCAATCGTGCCGGAAAACGCAAAAAGTGGTAGCCGGCGCCGTCATTATGCTGTTCCCGGAAGAGTGGCACAGTTATCAGCCCGACGAAGAAACGGGCTGGAGCGAGTATTGGATAGGTTTCAGAGGGCAACATATTGATAATCGGGTTATTAAAGGATTTTTTTCAAAAATGGAACCTGTTTTCAATATCGGTTTAAGCACAAAAATCATTGATTTCTACGAAGAAATCATCCAAATCGCGCAACAGGAAAATGCCGGTTATCAGCAAATGATTTCGAGCATTGTGCTTTCCATTCTCGGCAGCGTATATTACAAAAATAAAAACCTGCAATATGCTGACAGTTATATCGTTGATAAAATCAACAGGGCGCGCGAACTTATCAAGAAAAACATCGAAAAAGAGATGTCGCAGGAAGATATTGCCGGGGAAATCGGCATGGGATATTCGTGGTATCGCCGTATGTTTAAGGAATATACGGGAATTTCGCCCGCTCAATACCAGTTGCAGCAAAAACTGATTCGCGCCAAGGAGATATTGACGACAACCGACAAAAATATTTCGGAAATCGCTTTCACGCTGCACTTTGAGAATGTCTGTCAGTTTTCAACATTTTTCAAGAAAAAAGAAGGAATTACGCCTTCGGAATTTCGCAAACGAATACATTAATAAATTAGGAATCAATATGTTAAGATATTTAGAAATTTCAGTGATATTTTTCCTGTTTTTAACAGGTTGTAAAAACAAACAAAATGCTGATATTAAAGAAGATATAAGAGTTGAGAATGATATAAAATTCGATTCGATTGAAGTTGACGTGGAATATTACCTGCTGGGAGACACTGCCAATCCCAACTGTTCTCTGCAATCCAAATTCATTTATCCTGCTGAATACAAGGATATTGAAACGCTTGAAAAAATAAAAATGCAGTTCGTGGTTGACTTTTTCGGCGAAGATTACAGGGGCTTGCAGCCCGGAGAAGCGATTGAACGGTATAAAAATGCTTATCTGACTGAATATAAGAAACTTGAACGGGAATTTTCAAGAGATCCTGCCGAGAAATCGGCATATTGGTACAATTATTACGAATCAACGAATAATGAAATCATATTCAATGAGTTAAACCTCATCAGTTACTGTGTAACCCTGAATTGCTATACCGGCGGCGCACATGGAAGCAATGGGTATAATAATCGCATAATAGATTTAAAATCAGGGAATAAACTGGAAGAAAAAGATATTTTTACGGATAATTTTCACGACGAACTCACCTCAATCATTGTGGATGAACTTGTCCGGAAATTTGGACTGGAAAACGCCGCTCAACTCGAAGATTCGGTACCCATATTTAATGTAAGCGAAATTTCGCCGAATAATAATTTATTAGTTGATAATGAGGGAATTATCTATACTTACAACGAATATGAAATAGCGCCTTACTCGGTCGGAAAAATTGACGTGCTGTTGCCTTTCGACAAAATCGAACATTTGTTAAATAAAAAAAGTCCTGTATATCAGTTTGTTAAACAATAATATGGAAATCGTCAAAAAATATTTTTCCCACATCAGCGCGACGCAGGAAGCGCAATTTGCCGCACTCGAAAATTTATACCGGGACTGGAACGGAAAAATCAATGTTATTTCGCGTAAAGATATTGATAATCTGTATGTTCATCACGTTTTACATTCGCTGGCAATTGCCAAATTCACCACATTCAGAGCAGGAACAAAAGCGCTTGACGTCGGTACGGGAGGCGGTTTTCCGGGTATTCCGCTTGCCGTTTTATTTCCCGACGTTCATTTTCATCTGATTGACAGCATCGCCAAGAAAATCAAAGTGGTGCAATCTATCGCGGAAGCCTTAGATTTACAGAATGTTACGGCACAGCAATGCCGGATAGAAGACGAAAAAAGCCGGTATGATTTTGTGCTTAGCCGTGCCGTGATGCCCTTGCCGGAACTGGTAAAATTAGTGCGAAAAAATATTGACAATCAGCAGTGTAACGCTATTCCCAACGGATTGATTTGCCTGAAAGGCGGCGATACCCGGAAGGAAACGGCTTCTTTCGCTAAAAACGTTATTATTCAGGATCTTAGCAACTATTTTAAGGAAGAATTTGTTGAAACAAAAAAAATAATATATTTACCGATATGATTAAAGTTCAACGATTTACATTCAATTTTTTTGCCGAAAACACCTATCTGGCTTATGACGAAACGCGGGAAGCCGTTTTGATTGACTGCGGCTGTATGAACGGCAGGGAAGAAACCGTTCTGTCGAATTTCATCACAATGCATCAACTTGATTTAAAGCGACTTATATGTACACATTACCATACGGATCATGTCATTGGAAATCCCTTTATTTATCGCACTTATGGCTTGAAACCCGAAATACACGCGGGCGAACGGGCTCCGGGCATGCCTTCCCTGAAACAGCAAGCCGCGATGCTGGGTATGATGACTAATCTTGAAGAAGTTGATACGGAGCATTTTATCGAGGAAGGCGAAGAAATCCGCTTCGGCAATTCGGCGTTGAAAGCATTTTTGGTTCCCGGACATTCGCCCGCAAGCCTTGCCTACTACTGCCAAGACGGCAAATTCGTTTTCACGGGAGACGCTCTTTTTCAGGGTACTATCGGACGTACGGATTTGTGGGGCGGTGATTTTGAGACGCTTATATCGAGCATTCAAAACAAACTTTTCACGCTGCCCGACGATACGGTCATCTATCCCGGACACGAATCTTCCTCCACCATAGGCATTGAAAAACAGACCAATCCGTACTTTATATCCAATAAAAATCTCTGACGTCAAATCACAAGATGTCAGAGATACAAAAAAATTTATTATTATGGAAATGAAATCATTAGTGATTCCGGAGCGACTCGAACGCTCGACCCACAGCTTAGAAGGCTGTTGTTTCCTTCTATATTATCAGGTACTTACAAAGGAATTGTAAATTATTTGTAAATTACCTTTTTGCGGGCCAAAAACTCTTATCGAAATCCGGTGCAAAGATACAACAAAAATTTCAAATACATCTTACTGCTGCATTCTTTTTTAGGGCGGAAGATCTCCGATCTTTTCGTAGTACTCTCCGGAAATTTGGGGTCTTTGATGTTCCACGATACGGTATTTCAACATGAAACCGTTAATATTGGATTCATTGTCCGTTGAATTTATCTCCTGACATTCTTTAATATGTTGATACATGAGATTTTCCAAAGTCTCTTCCGTTTCCCGTTCGAGTATTTGCCAAGTTCTATTTTCGGGACGATTGTTTGTCATTGCAGCATTTTTTATTGAATATAACCGTAATATTCAGAAACTTCATCCATAATTTCCCTGTCATAGACAATATCATCGTCAAATTTCTTTTTCTGAATATAGTTTAGAAAGGAATTGACACTGTTAAACAGGGTAGTATGGCGTTCAAACAGACCGCCTGCTCCCTGATAATACCGTCCCTTCTCATCCTGTCGGGCATATCGGACATACAGTTCGTAATATCCCGGCTCTATGATAACTTTCTTTTCCTTCATCGTTCAATGATTCCTTCCATTATTAATTTATTGTGCAAAACATCCATGCACGTTTCAAAGGAAAGCAATCTCACGGCAAAGTTTAAGTTCATTCCACAGGCAAGTTCAAAAACTTCTCTAATACTTGCCTTCTGTTTCCTTGTCAAGTTTCTGTACCATTCCATCGTTTAATCTTTAGAAATCGTTACTTTCCCTATTTTTTTCTCCGTATTCAAATCAAATTTCCAATCGACTGCATCATCGGGTAAAAAGGACATGATTCCTATCTTGCCGTGCATTCCACAATGATTCCGCACTAATTCAATGGCTTCATCCCTGCTTTCAGCTTTGACTTTGAAATAGCCATTGTAAATGAATCGGGTATTTACCTTATAAAATTTCTTTTCCATATCTTTTATTTTTTTAAGTTATCCAGATAAAAATATTCCGTATAAAATTCTTCAAGTGTATTTTCCCCGATGGCAATGTACCTTGCAAATCCATCCGAATAAAAATATATTTCAAAGAGTACCAGTTTCTGTTCCGGTTTTGTAAAGGATTCCG
This sequence comes from Tannerella sp., assembly GCA_031277335.1. Taxonomy (GTDB): domain Bacteria; phylum Bacteroidota; class Bacteroidia; order Bacteroidales; family Tannerellaceae; genus Tannerella. Next base: position 8,909 of record JAITMM010000237.1, read on the forward strand.
GTTCATTATTCTCCATCTCTATATATGCCCATTCTTCCGTACCCAGGAAATCGTCAATGTCAAAATCCGAATCTTCGTCAATCCTGTAGAAATCAACATTGGTATCCCGATAAACCAGTTTCACGAAGCCTTCCGCTTTTGTTAACCGAGTGATGTCGCTTCTTTTCCCTTGCAACTTTAACCATTTATCTGTCAGATGGATAATGGCAAAGTCGCAACTATCCCATTCGCTTTCCGTATAGGCTTTGATGAGAATCCATTCTGTTGGCTTATCCGATTTTTTCATAACTTTATCGTTTAAATTTTACTGAAATTTTGTTTTGTTAGTACATCACGGATATTTCCGATGAACCGGAGCGTTTCCGTGGCATTTTTAACTATTTCCTGCCGGATGGGAACAGATTCCCTGACAGATACCGGAGTATATTTTACAATATTTTTACACCGGTCAATGATACTTCCTATCCTGCTATCGTCAAAGAAATTCAGTTTTGGCGCTGTTTCCATTAACGATTTCAGGTTGTTAATCAGGCTGTCCCGAAAAACGGAATTATCTTCAATTCTCCTGACAATCAGACTGATGGATTCTTCAAAGCGTTCCATTAACGAATCGGCTGCTCTTTTTATTTTTTGACTGTTCCGTTCCTCGAGTTCTTTTCTCAACAGATTGTTTTCCTTTTCGGCGATGGAGAGAACGAAATGATCCGGGTCTTCTACGGGTCTTGTTTCAATTTTGATGGCAAAAGCCTGTCTGACTTTTTCTTTGGAAGGATAGTTGGCTGGTACATACAGTTCCTTTAAACGTAAGGAGGCGTCGGCAAGTATCCTGTCGTAGTCGTTGTAAAAGTTTTGGACTGCGTCATTAAACTGATTGTTTAAGACTGTTATCTCCTTCATATAGTTCATGTAGTTACCTGTCGGAAGCAAACGCGCTCCTTCATTATCCCAGGGCAGGGTATTGTCATAGTGAAATATCCTGATTCTACCGGCAATCTTCTGAATGGCGTCCAGTTTGTCGCTTTCTACCAGTTTCTTGTTGTATCTGCCGGCGTCTTTTACCTTGTACAGGGATTCTACTTCGGTCGTTACTTTTTTGTCATACTTTCTTGCTGTCCACTGTGAAATTACCAGTGTGACGAGCATTGCGGATTTTTGTAATAAACTCATAGTTATTGATTTGAAAATTTGAAAATTTGAGGATTAGGCGAAGGCGGAAGACAGAGGCGAAGAACTATGCCTTTTGCCTATTGCCTTTTCCTCTAAAATAATACTGTTTCTCCGAAGGGCGGTTTGAATTTCTGATTTTTCGTTATTGCCCAGATGGTTGTATAACCCGGTTCGTCGGGAAAATCGTTGAACAGTCCATCGGTAAAATATACCAGTACCTTACATTCGGGTATATGTTCTTCGATGTACCTGAATACCGGTATTATGTCCGTACCTCCACGTCCGACAGGATAAACGGGCTTGTCTTCGAGTTCGCTGACGCTCCGTATATCGCAATCGCAGTAGATAACCGTAACCGGCAGTTTTACCGATTCGCTTATTTCCTTCATCTCGGTATAGAAATCGGAGAGCATGTCGTCGTCAATACTTCCGGAAGTGTCAATAGCGACTACCGTTTTGCCTATTTCCGGCGATTCGAGCGTTGGCAGATAGATACCGCGATAGATGTATCTCCTGTTCGGTTTAGACCACGTGTAATCGTTGGTCGTTATTTCCGACATGAGATGGCGCAATTGCGTCTTCCAATCTATTTTGGGATAGAGATATGCTTCCACCATCTGTTCAATACCTCCGGGTATGTTTCCGGCGTTCTTTCCTGCCATTACCGCCTGAACAATTTTGCCCATGGTTTCGATTTCCATCTGTCTCTTTTCTTCGGGCGTATTGGCGGGAGCGTCTTCTATTCTTCCAAAGTCGTGCGCCTGTGGCTTGTTATCGGGCGTGCCATCTCCGGTACCGGTACCTTCATTGTCTCCGTTTCCATTGTTGTCCGATTGATTCGATTGAAGGTCTGCATAGATGGTTTCCGCATTCATGTTATCGTACCGGTTGTTATACAGTCCGTTTTTTGGCAGTTTGAACTTATTGTTTAATAGTCCATTGATGGCATAGTCACAGGCTTTATTCCAGAGTTCCGTGTCCCTTCCTTCGCGTCTAAGGTGATGAAGGTTTACGATATGCAATACCTCATGCGCGAGCAGTCCAACCGTTTCTTCCACCGTCATGCCATTGATATAATCCGGATTGTATTTCAAGATGATACCGTTAGTGGAAGCCGTCTTTTCATTAATGTCTTCCACGTATTTCAAGCCCAGGGCGATAGTGGCGAAGAAGGGTTGTGATAAAACCAGGGATGTTTTTGCCTTTTCGATATTTGACTTCATGTTTAATCGTTTAGTTGAGATGAACGGCTGTTCATCTTTACATGGACGTTCATTTTTATGTTAAATACTGTTCAGGTACTTGCAAGCCCAGTTGATATAGGCTAAGGTATTGACAAATTCATCCCATCGCAATTGCGTTTCCTTGACCATGACGGTAGCAAATTCCGTGGGCATTCGCTGCACGTATTTCATAATGGCGTCGCAGGTAACGTCCCTGCAATTGGACGCCAGCATTCCGGTAAGGGCATACAATGTGGCAGGATCGGTTGGAACGGGCGTTTCTTCCGGGTTCATGATGATTCTGTCAATGCTTGGCAGTTTTGTCCATACTTTGAGAAAAGACATGTATTCGATGGCAAATCCCTGTCCCGCTGCGCCTGCAAAGACGTCGAGCATAATATCTTCGGACAATCCCTGATTTTGCATTCTGCCTACGGCGGCGATTGTTCTCGGCGACGGCGAATTGATTATGTCTCTTGTCGGTTTGAAGTCATCAAGCAGGTTAGGTCTGAAACGGATAAACGAGATAAGCGGTACGGGCATGTTGTTGTTTATCGCCCATTCTATCCAGTCGTCGGTATCCGTTTCGAGTTCGAGGATGGTAGCGAATCTGGACTTGACGGGTTCGAGAATACCCTGCACGCCTGCCAAATCATTGCGTCTGTTGGTAGCGGCACAGAATATTACGTGATCGGAGACGTTGAAACCGTTAATCTTACGCTCTAATAATAAGCACATTAAACTTTTCTGTACGGATTCAGACGATTGCCCAATATCGTCCATGAAGTACAGTAACGGTTTATCGGCTTTGATTAGCCGGTTCAATTCTCCAAAGGGAAGGAAATGCGCTTCCCTGTCATCGGGACTTGCAAAGGGCAATCCCTTGTAATCGGTAGGGTCTGATACTACGGGATGCGAGATGACAATATCCATTCCCAGTTCTTCGGCTACCTGTTTTACCACGGAGGTCTTCCCGGAGCCGGGTTTTCCCTTTATCAGTACGTTTTCCCTGTTCTGAAACATGAATTTCAGAATTTTATGCAGGGTCTTGGGTTTTATGGCTGTTTTTAATTCTTGCATGAGTGTTCAATTGTTTAATCGTTTAGTTGTTTAACTGTTTAGTCGTTTGATATTAGAATTATCAATTAGCCGTGAATCCATTCCAGTTCGGCTTTGTTTTCTTCGGTTGGCATTTCTTCATCGCCAATGGTTTCGATGCAGGTGAGCAACATGGAACTGTGTTCGATTGCGCCGTTATCGTTGTCGGTTTTCAGGATGAAGGATGTAATGGGAGTCATGTAGGCATAGTCCATACCGAATGCGGAAGTGTAAAAACATGTAGCATCGTAGATTTTGTACTTGTCCGTTACGCCGGTAAGCAGTATGAATCTTTTCAGTCTTTGTTTTACTTCCATCGTATTCTTTCTGAAATATCTTTTTTTGCCTGTTGTTTCATCCACCAGTCCGTTTTCGGGGAACAGTTGCATGAGCGCCCTGATAAACGAATCGTCATTAACAACTTCATTGATGGCTTCAAGTGGCAGGTTTGCCGTATTGGGCGTTGTGGCGCTGACAAGGATATTTCTGATGTCCGTGCGTGAAACCTGCGTATTCTTTTCCATCATGTCGTTGTCTATCAGTCTTTCGATAACCGTTCGAACATCTTCTTCTCCGGTAAACGACGCCAGGAGAAGGAGAAATTCGGGTTTCGTGAGATTGTTCTCCTTCAATATTTCTTCGTTAATCGTTAATGTCATAATAACCAATGAGTTTAAAGTTTCTAAAATTTATCACGGCTCTAATTTCCATCAGAAAATTGGCTCCGAGTATTCCTGCTATTTCTCTTCCCATGAAATATTCCCGGTTAAAATCATGCTGCGAAAGAAGGAACCGTATCTTGAAGCGGTTGCTCTTGAATCTTCTCTGTATCATTTTTCCCATCGAAAGTGTAATCCAGTGTTCTTTGGATTTCTCCCTGCTGTTCAGCGCGATCAGGGTATCCGTTTTTTCATTGCGTACTGTTTCCATTTCCACGACAGCATCTCCGGAGATGACACAGGTATTGGCCCCCGTATCGAGAATGAAATTATACTCTTTTTCGTTGTGCCATGCCTTGACTATCAGTATGTTCCTTTCAATGAGTACTTCGCGGTCTATCTCTATTTCAATTACCTTTTTCAAGCTCATGTCCGGTCAGTTTACAGTTCTTATAGTCAATGATAGCTCTCACGTCATGCAGGAAATCGTTTCCGAGTATTCCGTGTATCGGTTTGCCGAGGAAGAGGTTTTCATCCGGCTCGTCTTCGACGAGGTAGAATGTAACCATGAAACGGTTTGATTTACGCTCTCTTTCTTCGCTATTGCCGATGGCTATGAGTATTCTGTGTAAGTCCGATTCTCCGGAATTGTGCAGTGTTACAAGATTTGCCTTTCCGACATTTTCATTTTCGAGAATCTCCAGCAGGGAACGGGCGATGACGCTACCGTCGGCTCCCGTATCGAGCATGAAATTCAGTTCGTTTTCCTTGTGGAAGGCTGTTATAACCGGGAAATTCATCTTTTCGAGTATTTCCCGGTCTATTTCTATTTCAAATATTTTCTTTTCCATTGGTGTTATTTTTCTACGGAAGCGCTGAACGAATCCATTTCAAGTATGCCGGAACACCAGTCTTCATAGAACTCATCCATGGCATGTTCGGCGGCAATCATTTTCAACTGCTGTTCGTTTAATGAACTGAAAGACCTTTTATTGTCTCCGTCGTTCCATACGGTTTCGCCGCTTTCAAACTTTTTCCGCACGTCTTCCATTGTTACGGAATAGATTCTTGAGATTTTTACGTCAATTTGATTTTTGCTGTTCATAATTTTATTTGTTTATAAGTTTTCTTCTATCCATTTCATAGGAGATTCATAAGTTGATGTATCGTACCATACTTTATAAATAATTTTACATACTTCCTCTCTGTTCCATGTATCTTTTACGGGAAAAATTGAAATGGTGTTGTCAGGTGCTATTTTTAAATAATAAATTGAATCTCCATTTTCATCAACATTTGCAACATATCTTTCATATTCAACTATTACTTCCCAAATACCATTATTTTCACAGAACTTTTTAATAAAATCGTCCGGGATGGATGGCAGGCTACATTGAGTAGTGAAATCCGGAAATTGATAGCAATCCAATTTCAATGACGAATCGGTAGTGGCTATAATCTTTTTGTAATCTTGTCTTACCTCCCAATACTCCCTGTCGGAAGTAACGGCTTTTCTAACTTTGCTACAATCGTCAATGTACCAATTTCCAATTTTTATATCATCGTCAGATAAAACGTAAATGTTTTGTGGAGTCAATCCATTTATTATTCTACTGTAATTGTTGCTGGCTATAAATAAATCTCCTTTTACTTCTACAATTATTTGTCCTTTTTGGGCTATTTCATTAACGGGAAGCATGACTATTTTACATTTTTTTTTCATTTTCGTATATGTTAAAATTTACATTCTTGAGTTCTTTTTTCAGTCTGTTGAGAAATGTTTCATCCGCCGTATCCTTATAGCAAAAGATATGAATGGACGGATGTTTGGAGCGTAACAGCCGTCCGACGATTTGCAGTTGCTGCTGTCTGTTTGCGGGGAGTTGTATGATAACGCCATGATCCGTATCTTTCAGGTTTACGCCTTCCTGCAACATGCCCACGACATAGAGTTTATCCCTTTCATGTTTATTGAAATCCCTGATTTTCTGCTGCGGTTTCCTTATTTTGCTGTGCATGGCTGCATTGAAATCGTCGTCCAAGGCATTGCACTGCTCAATGCTGGAACAGAAAACGATATGTCTCCTATTCTCCATTCCGGAGAGAAAGTCCCTTACCTTTTCCGTCTTTGATTCTCCCAGGAAAAGTTTACGCTGCAAGCCTGTTCTTTTAAGTCTATCAGTGATTTTTTCCTTTCTAATACTGTCCGGTTCCATGTCAATTTCCAGTTTCAACCGTTCGATGGCAGCGTCGTAGTTTTTGCTGATTTCCCTTTCTTTTGGCGTCATGTCGAGATGGATGACATTGATTTCGGGCTTGGCAATGATCTTTTCGCTGATGGATGTTGCCAGGTCGTTTCTGATAATGTTTATTCCACTGAATATCGGAAATATTTCCTTTAACTTATCATCCATTATGGTTGCAGACAATCCGATGAAGCGCATGTCGGGGTTTCCCTTTTTCATTTTAGCCAGTAATTTCCGTCTTTTGGCGCTTAGATGATGGCATTCGTCAGCGATGACAACACCGTATCTGTTCCATATTTCCTTTTCAAGGGAGGCGTAACAGACGATTTTATAGTTGCAGAAATCCCTGCCATACTTTTCTATTTCTTCCTCCCAGAGGTTTATGTGCGCCGTTTCGCTTACCAGTATGAGTTTGCGTACGGGACTGCCGTCGAGTATGGCGATGGCGATGGACGTCTTGCCCATGCCCGTTGCCAGGTTAAGCACGACATTTTTGCCATACTGATAACTTTTTATTGCCTTTTCGCGTATTTCTTCTCTTGTCATTATTTTAATTTTGAATTGAAAGGCTCAATGAATGAAGGATTGTCTGTGGCATAGTCTGTTATAGTATCGATATCGATGAGAAAGCGGAGATCGTTTGAGGTTGTGAAATTGGCGTATGCTGTTATCCCGATATAGTTATCGGTAAAATTGTAAGTATTGCCGCTTGCCCATATTGCTCTTGCCAGTTCCTGTTCCCTGTTGCGATAGATTTCGCTGTAGAAATCTTCATCGTTATCGAACACTGTCAATTCGGTATCCGTTTGATTGCAATATCCGGTGTATATTTCCATTAAGGTACTGTCGCTGCAATTTTCCAGATATTCCCTGATTTTCTGTTTTCGTGTCATTGTTCTAATCGTTATTATTGAAAAATATATTTTTTATAAATTCAACGATATCCATTATTATGCAAACCATAAGTAAGATAGCAAAAAAACCTATTACGGTCTTATCTTCCTGTTTTTCGGGAGCAAGAGCATCTGAAATGATTAATCCTGCAAGTAGTATAACTGTTCTCATAATTTTTATAGTAAAAAGTTTATTGTTCAAGGTTTTGAGCGTAATAGTCAAGCGTCTTTTGGAGCGCTTCGAGACGCTTGGCATACCATAATTCCAATTCGGATAAGGTTGTAACATTATAAACACTTTTGCCATAAAATGATTTATGGTAGGTGTCCCTAATTATGGTGATTCCATTTGCCTCTTCAACATCGCGAATCAATTCTTCGATTAATTCTTCACTGTTCGGATATTCATTTGTGGCATGATGAAAAAGAGTACAGATTCCGAATGCGCTTAAACGATAATCTTCCTCCGAATGGAAATTATCCGATTTCATTATGCAATTGATTCTCCAGATTATTTTTCTGATGATGATTGCTTTTTCTTCTGTTGTCATTGCGTCTCCTGTTTTAACTGTTCGATTTTTTTCTTCTCCTTTTGGATGATGGATTGAAGGTACTGTATATTTTTCTCCGTATATTCAATGAGCATCAGTTTGGCTGTTTTCTCGCTGTCGGTCATGTTGCGGTGCGAAAATGTTTCAGATTTGGAGTTATAGTACGCCTTTATGCTTATTGTAAAATTTCCCTTGAAAATGCATTTTATATCACCGTCGTCCAATGTATCACACAATTCCATGGATGTGCACTGTACCTCTTCGAGTTCATGTGTCCCTAAATGGGACGGTCTCAGATACCAGTAAAATTTTCCCGTTTCTATTTTCATACTATTTTCTGTTTAGAGTTTATTTTTTAGATATTCCAGTGTCTTTTCAAGCGCTTTCAAACGCTTTTTATACCATAGATTCAGAAGTTCCATGGTATCAATCTTGGAAAGTTCTATTTTGCAGAATGACCAGTAATATTTTCTTCTGTTAATGGTGAATCCGGTTGCATCATTAATGTCATTTAATATTGCATTTAAACAGGATTCAGATTCTTGATTTGGAATATCCAATCCTTTTACAATAAATATACCTTCGGTTATAAAACGGCATATTCCATGGACGTGAAACTGTTTAACTCCGTTTTCCTCGCTGTATGCCAGGATATTGTTTATTTTGCGGATACATTCCCCGATGATGATTATTTTTTCTTCCGTACTTATTTCCATAATTGATTGTCTTTATCTGTTTATTTGCATTCGATGTATGATTCCGTTATCCTTCCGTTCAAATCGTATGTCTCGACATTTTTACCGTTCACTGTTGTTTGTCGCTTGATACATCCGCATTTGACGCATTTTCTTGTGCCTTTGTTCGGATAGTTTATCCAGTAATGCACTTTCATTCCGGATGTTCGCATGATTCTTGTTCTATTAAAGTTAATAAATCGTCTAAAAGTGCACTTTCGGCGGCTTCGCATGTTCCATAGAACTTGCTCATTTCAAATTCAAGATAGGAAGCAATGTTGTCTTCCATATATTCCCGTCCGTAACTCATAACTGTTTATACGAATTAATATCAAATGCCATACCTGTGTTGATCAGATTACGGTAATCTATGAAGCGCGAGTGCATATAATCTAAAATTTGATATTGTTTCGTTACAGGGTTACCATAAGAATCAGGTGATGATACTATAATACAATGTCTTTTGGTGCAATATCTCACACAGAGAAAAGCATCGGACATGGCACACGGTGATTTTAATACGCTATAAAATTTAGATTCTTTCGAATGAAATTCCCATTTTTCTTCCGGAAATTCTATTTTTGCCAGTTCAACGATAGGTATTTCTATTTTATCTTCATGCGTTATTTCCCTGTATATGTCTGAAAGAGGACGCAATAACGGTTTAATATTTTTGATAACCTCATGGCAAGATAACAATCCCTTATCCGTTTCTACCGGTATCAGTTCAACAGTTTCCAGCATTGGATTGACCGTTTTGATATAGTATCTTTCTTTACGGCATATTACTATCGGTTTATGGGCAATGTAACCCTGTATGTCCTGTAATTTTAATATTCTCTTTTTTTTCATATCCGTTTTAATTATTTATAGGGGTTTGTTTCTATATCATAACAGGAAACTGCCAATCCTGCGTCTATAAGATTTCGATAGTCAATGAAGCGACTGTGGAGATAGTCGAATACCTTATACTGATTTTTGATAAATGAAGGTTTGCCTTGATTATTTAAATACAAATAGAACTCTCCGTCATCAGTAGAAAATTCAATCTCTCTATCTTCCGACCAGGCACATTTACTGAATTTTGAATGTCTCCACTTTTTTCCCGGAATGGATATTTCCGCACATTCCATAATCGGGATTTCTTCCTTTCCATTATGCTGAATGGGCTTGTACAGGTCAGAGACTGGACGGAGAACGGGCTTGTATTGCTGGCTTGCCACCCATTCATCATCTTCCGCATCGTCCTGTAACTCAATGCCTCTTATTAAATTGCCAACATTGCAAAAATCAATTTCCTCGATACAATCATCGCAATTCAAACAATGCAATCCGTATGGCAAATACCCCGCAACGTCTCTTAATTCCAATTTCTTTTCCATAATTTTATCAATTTATTTATAAAGTTTTTTTTACCGCAAAATTAATTGCGAATGTTCATATTATATGTTAATTTTAAAAATCGTGTCAGAGATTTTCTTAACTCACTGATTCTCACATGCTATTTTGCATAGTTTTTTTATTTTTAATTTTATTCTGCGTTTCCGACTTGGCTCAAGCTTTCACTATTTCCGTATATTCAGGAATCTGATTCCGGCATTATGAGGCTTTACTTCTTCCAAGCAAAGTTCAATACACGCCGCATCAAACATCAGGTTATCCACTCTCCTGCACTCCGGCGTAAGCGTAATCAAAAACGCCCGTTCCCAGGCAGCATATTCCGACTTACTCAATGTCTCGTCATAGTCATACCACATAGCTATTCGACCTTCTTTCTTAGCCAGAATACGCGCCCTTTTCAAATGCAAGTGCATATAGTAACGCTCCTGCTCTATCGCTCTTTTATATATTTCCGGATCCATAGTCTTTCAATTTATTTATATTATTTTCCTGTTATATTTCAATGCAAACCGCAAACAGTTTACATTTTTCCGCTTTTTATTGATCTTTTTACCATTTCAACGTCTCGAAAACAAACAATAACATCAAAAATAGCCCCTACACATATCTGTAACGCCTTTTTTATCCCCCTTACCGCTTATATAGCGGCAAATTTATTATTTAACTAACTGATATTTAGCATTTTATGTGTTGATTTTGATAATGTTTATTTTGTATATTTATGATGGTGAGGAGATTATCGCATTAACAGCCGTGTTAATAAACGTTATCTACCTGTAAAACAACGTATTGTGGTTGTGTTGTAGTCGTCTTTGTTTAATCTGTTGATTTACAGTGTTTTGATAGTGCTTGTAGTCGTTCTGTAGTCGCTGTAGAATTACAGTGGCTGTAATGCAGATTAAACCTTTTGGCGTTTGGCAAGTCTTGTGCGCACACGTGTGTATGGGTGAGCGTCGTGTGCGCGAGGCTTGCCGTTTCTTCCAAGCCGCAGATTATTTTCGGGTGTTGCTTTCCTGCGGCTTGTTCCCTTGGATAAACGCGAGAGTGATTTCACGACCGGGATGGGAGTCTCTCGCGTACATCTCTGCCCACGCGCGGGTGGGTGGGCGCCCGTTCTTCTTTTCTTTTTTAAATAGGATAGAGAGTATGAGAGAAAGGGAAACTGTTTTTTCTTTTCTTCTTTGGCGATTGAAATTTTGTGGTTGAAAGTTCAAAGTTCAAGATTCCGTGTTTAACCTGAAACCCTGAACTCCGAACTTTTGCCTGTTGCCCTTGCCTTAGAAGACGAACCTGAATCCTTCCTCTTCCATCCGGTAGCCGTCTTCAATCTAGCGGAGCCTTTCCTCGCGCTTTCCTTCCCTGAATATGCGAATGGCTTTTTCTATGGCGTTCTCCGCTCTTTCGTTTGCTGCTGCCTGCGGCTTTCTGAACCGCTTTCTGCCGAATACCTTGCCTGTGGCGTTGTAGCCAAGTACTTTTGTTGCTTTTTCTGCTTGCATGACTGTATTATTTTGTAAACCTAATATTTCAATTGTAAAAAAGGCGCAGGGAATATGACCCGTCATTACCCTGTTTTTGGGCATAAAAAATGCGTATAACAGTTTTATTTTCAAAAATGGATATGTTGTTCCACTTTTAATAATATGCGCTTAAATCGCTTTTAAATGCCAAATAACGGGATCATCGTTCCTGCGCCCCTTGCAGACTGTTCTCCGGACTTATTCATCTGCGTCCTCCCTGTTTCCCGCCAGGAGGGTCGTGTTTTCATTGTTGAACTGTGTGTAATTGTTTAGTTGTTAAGGCGTTTAATCGTTTAGTTGTTCGATGTCAGCCTTTGCCTCTTGCCTATCGCCTGACGCCTCATTCGTAATTGAAGATTCGTAATTCGTAATTGCTCTTGCCTTGTATTCCTGTATCTCGTCCCACAGTTCCTCGCAGCGGAGGTCGGTGCCGTCTTCCCACAGCACGCTGTCTATATAGTGCGATATTCTGAGGTATTCGTCCTTGTCGATCAGGTCGCTGTAATACAGCGTGTCTATCTGTTCCTGTATATTTCCGACTGCCTCGATCGACTGTGAGTAGTCAAGCCGCTCCGTCTTGCAGTTGTTGTACTCGTGATTCCGGAACATTATCGCTGTACTCAATATTGCTATTACTCCAACGAGCAGGAGCACGAGCATATTCATTGCTGTTTCTCTTTTCATGTCTGTATGTTTTATTGATTTGTATTCTGAAAAAAAGGACGCCGACTTTCGACGGCGCCCGTAACTCTGGCTTCATCCCGCATCCTGCGGTCTTTTAGCCTTGAATAAAATATTGCTTTTTGGAGAGAAGCATAACTCCCGACGGTTACACGAAGCCGTCGATCTGATTGTTGCCGCGCAAGCCAAAGACAATCTTTACTTCGCCAGTTTCGTCGTCAGCCGTCTCATACATCGAGACCCGTCCGTCAGCCTTTGCCGCTTTAAATAATCCGGGAGCGTCTCCACCAAGCGCCGCAGTCATCTTGGGCGAACAGAATCCGCTCTTGCCGCCGAAGCGATACAGGTGAATGGTTGCTCCGTTGAACGGAACAACAGTGTACTCTACTTTATCGGTCGTGCCGATTTGAACTTCCTTGTTAATCATAATTTGAATTGTTATAGGGTTTATATGTCGAACGGAATGGGGAGTTCAACTTTGGATTTAAAGGGGGGGTGAAGGAAATGCCATCCGATAGCCCCGGGCGCATCGTGGTTAATCCTCTCTCACATGCCTAACTTGAATTTTTTAATCCTCTCTCGCGTGCGTATCCTAAAAAAAGTCGCAGTCCTGAAATCGGTGTATGGGGGGGTATGTTAAAGTGAAGTTGTGATGGGCGGGTGGCTTTTTAGAGTGCAGTTGTAAGTGTGTGGAGTGTAGTAGGAATTGGGGACATGTTGGGGGGGGAGATTATATAATAAAATATGTACAGGTACCAAATAATAATAATGGACTTTTACGCTACAATTCGTAAATTCATATTTTGACGCTTCTTCGCCCCGACCAATGCCGGAAACTCCACGTCCCCTTTCCCGCCTATTGCAGGTGTTTTTAAATTCAGTTTTTGCAAACCGAATCTCTTTATATTGTTCGCAGCAAGAATATCCCTGTCGTGGACTGTTCCACATGCCGGACACTGCCACTGCCTGTCCGACAGTTTCAGTCCGTCATGCTTGAAGCCACAGGTACACAACTTGCTGCTCGGTTCAAACCTGCCAATTCTTATCAGGTTTTTACCGTGCCATTCACACTTGTAATTCAAAATACGGAAGAACTCGCTCCACGAGACAGATTGAATGCTTTTAGCCAGATTGTGATTCTGTAACATACCTTCCACATTCAAGTCTTCAATGACAACAGTTTGGTTCTCGCTGACTATCATTTTAACTGCCTTGTGAAGAAAGTCTTTCCGTTTATTTGCTATCTTTTCATATCTTTTCGCAAGCATGAAGACTGCCATCATTCTCCGGTTGCTGCCCTTCTGCTTACGCGAAACTCTCCGATGCAATACCTTTATTCTCTTTTCATCGTTTTCGTAATATTTTGGGTTTGATATTTTTGTTCCGCTGGATAACGTTGCAAAGTCCTTTATGCCAACATCTATCCCAACGGTACTGTTTTCTTCAATCTTTGCCTTTTCCGGCAACGGTTTTCCATCATCGACCAACACAGATGCGTAATATTTATTTGTTGGCGTTTGAGAAATTACAATACTCTTTAAAATTCCCTCAAACTTTCTGTCCAGAGCAAATTTTATCTTTCCGATTTTTAGGACTTTGATCCGTTTTTTATCGAAATCTATTCCTGTACCATTTATATTTTTGAAACTTTTTCCTGAATAATGTTTACTTTTGAATTTTGGAAAGCCATATCCATGTTTAAAAAAATGATTATAGGCAGAATCCATGTTACGGATTGCCTGTTGAAGTATTTCGCTGGACACTTCATTTAACCATTCGTATTCCGGTTCCTTTTTAAGATACGTTAGTTCTCTGCTTAATTCCGTTACACTTAGAGTTCTTTTTTCAGTTTCATATACATTTTTACGTCGTGCTAAAGCCCAGTTATAGATATAGCGGCAGCAGCCGATACTTTTGTTTATCAGTACCTGCTGTTCCCTGTCGGGATAAATTCTATATTTATAATCTTTCAACATATCTTTTTTAATTCGTAATTCGTAATTTTTAATTCGCCTTCGCCTCTTGCCTTTCGCCTAATTTCCTCTTACTTTGTTGAGGTAGTCTTCGGTGTTTGTATGTTCGAGCCATGACATTGCTCTTTTGCGGAGACCGTCGATGTAGTTCTGGTCGTATATCTGTTTTGGCTTTTCCATTTCTTCTTCTACGGATATTATGTCTTTTAAGATTATAGGACTTTCGTAAATATTTTTGTTTGCCTGTATCCAGTCTTCCGTGAATTTCATGTAGAAATCGACATCGTAATCGGGTGTGTCTTCTACGCCTAATGGCAGGGAGATTGTTATATCTGTTTTGTTTTCTGTTAAATCTTCCATAAAAATCAGTATAAAATATTGATAATAAATAATTTAGTGGAGTTGCGGGGAGTCGAACCCCGATCCATACGATTGACGAATCCGTTTTCTACATGCTTATAAACAGGCATTTGTAAAAAATTTTGAAGCAATTCACAACTACATGTTTATCTTCCAATTTGTTTTGGTACCGTGTTAATCGGGAAGCGCGATAATGGCACGGTCTTGTTTCCTGATGTGTTCGCAGAAAGTTCGGAACTGACTTGCTGTTATCTTCGATATTGTTGCACCATCTTAATCGTTAAGCCTCGAAGAGAGGGCTTCGGATGATGTCCCGTCCTCATGCCTTGCATGGGATTAAGCCTTGCCTACTGCCATTCGGTTTAAGCTGCGAGAGCGTAATTTTCTTCGCCGTTTGTTTTTTGATAGCGTTTATTTAAGTGTCTGCTATTGGGACACTACATGCTTACGGATCGGTCTTGACCGCTGTCAAATCCATTCAACCCCGTGTTTTAGTGATTAGTTGTTAGTTGTCCAATGTACCATTGTTCATTAAACTCTGCACTCTGATAACTGCACTCTAAATCGAGTGCAAAGGTAGGGGTAAATTTTTCAATAAAAAAAGGGTCGTTGCAAAAAAAAAAAACTTTTTCGGAAAAATGTATACAACGATGAAAAAAAGGTCTTATATTTGCCGCGAAATTTCGATGGTAATTGTGAATTAGTGTATTCAGACCTGCCGTGTGGGGGCAGGCAAAGCGGATGGATTGAGAGCGAGAGAAGGGAAGACAGCCTTCCCACTGCATACGGGGCTGTTTTCTTTTTGATTGCAACGGGCGATGGAAAGCCTGCCACGATAGCGGACTTTTGAAACGCGGGGACTTTTTTGATTGGTGTTTTGATTATTTCATTTACTCGACATATTTACTCATTTATCTTTGCCGGTAATACGTAAAATATTGAAAACACTAATTTAGTGGAAACGGATTTTTAGTGTATAGAGTTTGGAGTGTAGAGTGTAGTTTTTTTATTGAAAATTGATTTTATTATGAGAAATATTTTGAAAACTTTTCTGGCTATCATTGTTGTTGTGGCTGCCATGGCGGGTGTGGATTTTGCCTTTAACCTGCTGAACAGTTCTACCGGATACTGGTGGACGGGATTCCTTGTCTTTGCGGCTGTTGCCTTTGGCTGCTACTATTCCATCAAGTGGCTTGCATTTAAAAAATCATATAAAAATATTGAAAATGAAGAAGTTAATGACAATTTTAATGGGGCTTAGCCTTATTGTGTTATCGTCCTGCACACGGGTAGATGCGGGGTACGAGGGTATCAAAGTGAATCTGGCGGGTTCGCAGCGGGGCGTTGATTCGACCAATCTTGTTACTGGATGGGTTTGGTACAATCCGTTTACTACCAAAGTTTACAAGTATGCGGCTTTTGCACTTACCATAGATTACGAGCCGTTTACGGTGAATGCGAAAGGCGGCGCGGAGTTTACGGTTGATCCTACGGTTACGATGTCTGTTGCTCCCGGATATACACCTTTCATCTTTGGCAAGTACCGGGCGACGCTTGAAGAGATAATGCACGGGCCACTGTATAACCAGACAAAGGATGCTTTCAGGATTCAACTGAACAAGTTTACAGTGGATGAGTTGATTAACAATCGCGATTCCTTAGACCGGCAAATCGAACAGACGTTAAGGGAGATTTTACAGCGGGAGGGTTTTGTCCTCGATCAATTAACGTCGGGACTTAAATATCCGGAAGAATTGGTTGCTTCCATCAACAAGAAGAATATCGCCATCCAAGATGCCATGACTGCCCAAAACAAGATTGTTGAGGCGGAGGCTATTGCACAGGCAATGGTAAAAAAGGCGGAAGGCGAAGCGGAAGCGAATAGGAAGAGACAGACGGCTTTAACGCCACAGATTCTGGAGCAGATGTGGATAGAAAAGTGGGACGGCAAACTGCCTGTATATGGAGAGGTGCCGGTGCTTTTTCGGGACATCACGAAATAATGGAGAATTGACAATGGATAATGTACAGATGAACGGCCGTTCATCTCTGCAACGAATAAACGATTAAACGACTTAATATTTTAACAGTTATAGATTATGGATAACAAAAATTTGTACGACAAGTCCCTGGGACTTATTAACCGGTTGGAGGGTTACAAGACCGTTTTGAAAAACCTTCATTGAAGCGCGGAGAACCTGCCTCTGCATCAGGAGATAGATTCCGTTCTGTCGGGTGTTTCCGATTTTGAGGACGTCTTTGCGGAGTGTATGCAGGGTTATATGGGGCAGCAGTATCGTCCGGGTGATGTGCAGGGTGATATGAATGCCATGCCGACGGGATCTGCCGGAGGGCTGGTCGAGGCTTTGGAACAGGATGTTTTTGATTTCCTGAATATCATACAGAGCGACGGTACGCTGGCGGGTATCGTGAATGTCATTAATGATTTCCAACAATCCATTTTGAAATGGAAGTATCTGTTGAGACTGTGCGGGGGCTATCCGGGTGATTTGATAGTAGAAAAACCGGTTCGCAAGGGATTGAAGGGAATGGAAATGTTTGTGGTGGATCTTGGTTAATTGATAATGGACAATTGATAATGGACAATGAAGAATTGGGCTAAGGCTAAACCTTGAACTTGGAATCTTGAACTTTGAATTATTAACTATGCAAATTGATGATTACATAAGGCTGCGGGAAGAGACTTTGTTTCCGATGTTTTATCCGTATAAACTTCAACGGGTATCGGAGAAGTTGCCGTGAGTTACTGTTCTGATTGGCGTTCCTGTCGAACAGATTGACTATGACAATTTCGATATTGACAAGCCGACAAGTTATACGTTCCATCCGGTTTGCCGGGTGAAGGGAAGGAATGAGGCTGAAACAGTGAGGGCTTTGCAGATTATTGAATGGGATACGGACTTGAAAGAGAAGTTTTGTTAGAGTGTAGAGTGCAGTTAATCAATTGATAATTGATAATTGACAATTATGAATTGGGAAAAGGCAAACCTTAAACTTTAAACAGTTAAACAACTAAACATTTTAACATTTAAAATAGATTTTGTTATGAAAAAAATTTTTAAAACATTGAAATTGTGGATACTGATGTTGCTTGGATACCGGTTTATCGGTAACAGGGGCACGATGGAGATTCACCGGATTGATAGCCGGCTTCCGAACTGTCGCTTGCCAATGATTGTAAACAGGGAGTATATACATGTACTGTCGCTGCGGAAGTATCTCCGCAAGGGATGGAATGGATGCCGGTTTTGCATGAAGCGGTTTGACACGGGGTAGGCTTTAGTGTGTAGTGTTTAGAGTGCAGTGTGTAGTTATTCAATTGATAATTGACAATTGATAATTGACAATGAACTTTAAACTCTAATTTTGCCGAAGTGGTGAAATTTGTTATCACGGATCACTTCAAATGATCTTTTGTGGGTTAGAGTCCTGCCTTCGGCGCAAACTTTTTTCCATCTGTCTGTTGGCGAATGGATGGATGATTTGAAGAATGGAATTAGTTTTTTTGTTGTAGGTTTTTTTTCATGGATAACAATTAATAATCAAGCAAGTCCCGTGAGTTTTTCTCATAGACTCAAATGTTTTTCCTCCAATGTGAATTTAAATTTTAGGACGGGACTTCACTTAAACGCATTCGTTTGCGAAAACTCCAGGCGTTTTAAGTTTTTTTTGAAATAGGGAGAAAGAAGGCAAAGGCAGAGACTAAGGCTAAGAAAAGGGAAGAGGTGAAATTTTGAACGATTTAATGGTGATGTGTATGAGAATGAATAAAAAATGTAAACAGTGTGGAGATGCTGTATGATTGAACGGGCTTTGTGTGGATTGCTACATGATGGACGCGGGTAAAAAGTATGACCTGGATAGGATACGGGCTATGATTATGAATGGCGAGAACGTGCGTTCCATTCAGGTGAAGTGCGGGAAGCCACCACAAAAGTTTATTATGAAGTTGAGTTATAACCTGTTTCCTGAATTGCGCGTGATGTCCACGGAGGAGTTGAGGACATTCCGGGAAATGCTTTGGGAGAAGAGTCTTTCGGAGTATGTAGGGGAAGGAGAAAAGGCGAAGGCTTAGGCAAATTGGAAGTTCAAGATTAAAGGTTCAAGGTTGAATTATTTTCAACTTTCAATCAGGGAAACGATGTTATTCTTTTTTTGTTAGTATGATGATTATAGTTTTGTTTTTTTAACATTAATTTTGACTTGAAAAGGGATACGTTGTGAAACGTGCTACCTTTTTATAATTTGTTGATTTTTAAAATTTTAGGAGATGAACATAAAAGCGGCGGAGTTGTGGAAGACAAACGAACCTTTTGCCCTGTACCGGCAAACGGAGGAGAAGAAGATTGGGTACAATAATGAACCGGTGTACTGATGCAGGGATTGCGGTTCGCTGCGCATCGGGAATATTGATATTGACGACGGTACTGTAATGGTTGCCTATTGTTGCGATTGCAATTCGGACAATATCAAAAAGGGACATATCGAGGAGTGAGTGAGGGTCTTTGGTTAATGGACAATGAACTTGGAGTATTGAATTTGAAATTTTAACTTATTAATATATTGGAGATTATGGAAGAAAAGGATTTAAAAGAAGAGAAGAAAGTATCCCTTCACGGCGCGAACCTTTACGGCGCGAAGGAACAGGAATTTAAGGAGACCTATACGCGGGAAGAGTATCAGCAATTAGCCGGTATTGCAAACAATCTATATCAGGATGTGCGCAAGTATCAGGAAGAGAACATGCGGTTGCAGAATGATACGCTGCTGATGCGGCTTAACTTTTTGTTCGACGTTATCAGGAACAGGGAACATTTCAACGATTTTGAATTTGCACATGATGAAGCAAAGGGTTTCATGGATTCTGTAACAATGGAGATTATTCGGGGTCTTTATCCGGATAGGAAGGAAGAGGCGAAGGCAGAGGAAGGAGGCAGTTAATCTATATGAGCGCTCTTTTTATTACTAAAATCACATGTAACAACCTGTTGCAGTTTTATTACCGGTGATTGAGATTTATGACGCCTATGCACCATTTGACCAATCGGGAGATACGGATATTGAGCGTTATTCTTAAAAAAAGGTATGAACTGTTGGAAAAGGTGAAGGACGATTCGGTAATTGACAGTCTTCTGTTTGATTCTTCCACGCGGAGGGAAATGGAAGCGGAAGTCAAACGATCGGCTAACGTGTTCAATGTTGTTTTGTCGAAACTGCGCAAGGTGGGTATCATTGATGAAAACGGTAAATTGAACAGGAAGTATATTCCCAGGATTGATCCCAAAACCTTGTCGAATCGAACGGAGATCATTTTCAATATCATAGAGCAACAGGATGGCAGTAACAGTAGATAAAAAATTCAGGGATTTCTATCTGATGCACCAGGACACGATTGATGAAGTGGCTCGGAAGTACAATCTTACCGTAGATATTGTTCTTGGAATTGTATTTGCATATTTTGAGAATATAAAGTGGTACATGAGCAAGTTACCCGATTTCAGGACGATTACAGAAGAAGAATTTGAAAACTTGAAAGTCATGGAAAAGGGTAAGCCAAAGTATATCTACTATCATTTGCCGCATTTGGGAACGCTCCGGATTACGTGGAACAGACTGGATTTCATCCGTAGAAATAATGTGCATGACGTAAACCGTAAACAGTTTCAGCAAAAGATGCTTGCCAAGAGATTGAAGATGGAGAAGTTGGAGAAGTTGCAGGCTACGGGAAAGTATGACAAAATGGATGTGGTCTTTGGGAAGAGGAGCAAGTTTTACAAGGAAGGGAAATAAAATCAATTACGAATTAAGAATTAAGAAAAGGCAGAGGCTAAGGCTTAGGCAAGAGGCTAAGAACTTTAAACGATTAAACAACTAAACATTTGAAAATTAAACGATTAAACAATAATAAATTATGAATGGAATTGTATTGAAAAAATTAAAGCCGATGCTGAATCATATCATCACCACGGCTAATGCGTTTACGGAGGATGAATTGACTTCGGAAAGCGGGTTGATAGAGGTGTCGCGCCTGAATCAGATTAAGGATATGCAAACGATTGTCGCCGTATCGGAGAACGCGGCTAATCGGGGATTGAAAGTTGGCGACATTGTGTTGCTGAACTTTAACAAGTCACAGTATTCGAGGGTTATTCAATCACGGGATATTGCGGACAATAACAAGCATAACGCGCAGATTGAATATACTTTTCCCATGCTCGAAATTGACGGGGTGGAATATCTCAACATGAATGCGGAAGATGTGGAGTATATCGTGGAAGAGTATGAGGTTGTCAAGGCGCCTCCGAAAAAGAAGTTGCTCTTGCCCAACAAGGGACTTATTGTGGGAAAGGCGTAGTCAATGGATAATTGACAATTGATAATTGACAATGTAAAGATGAACGGCCGTTCATCTCAACAGTTAAACGGTTAAACGATTAAACGGTTAAACATTAATATATTATGCGATTATTGAGTTGGGAAGGAAATACGGTTAAGATTGCGCCGGAGATTATGGGTATCCAGAGTTTCAGGCAGATTTGGGACGAGGATAAGGATAAGAACAAGTCGAATGCTATTACTGTTTTCTCTCTTATCTATTTCATGTACGATCCGCGAAGTTCCTATCATCTTGAAGATGATGAGGATACACGGTTGGCTATCGTGAAACGGGATATTGGTGTTCCGGACAACTGGACGCCGGACAGGAATTATGAAAAGGCGTGCGAAGTGTTCCGACGTTCCTGCGAAACGACGGCAACGATAACAGTCGGAAAGAACAGGCAACTTATGCAGAAAATGCAGAAGTATATTGACGAGGTTACTATCGGGGACAAGAATATCAAGACGGTTGCGTCTATTGTGCTTGACCTGAATGATTTGGCTGTTAAAATATCGAATACGGAACGTACCATTTTCAATGACCTCGACAGGGATGATTCCGATAAGGAGGCTAAACTATCGCTGGGAGACAGGGGGTTGGAGAAGATATTTTAAGGCATTAGGCAAAAGGCGATAGGCAAATACCTGACGGCTGTGTAAAGATGAACGGACTTGTAAAGACGAACGGCCGTTAGTCTCTACAATTAAACGGTTAAACAATGATTATAAACATTTTAAATTATATAAATTATGAAGGATTTAGAGAAAAAATTGATTAGGAAACGTGATGAACTGCTGGACGAAATGATAAAACTGGAAGAGTTTATCGCAAGCGATGATTATTTGTGGTTGAGGATTTATGAACAGAAACTGCTGGATCGACAGCATAAGGTCATGGATGATTACTATAGTGTTCTCGATGAACGTATCAGTCTGATTGAGGCTGACTTGAAGCCTGAAAAGGTTTACTGCCGGGATGGGAATGGACGGTTTGCGTGTGCGGATGAAGAAAATAAGGCAAAGGCGGAGGCAAAAGCAAAGAAAGCGAAGGAGGATTCCGGGTGTTGTAGAGATAAAATAGAAGACGAAGGCAGAGGTAGAGAAGAAAAGAAAGAAACCTCATCTTTTGACCGTCTGGAAAAAATATGGAATGATATTCTGGAATCGAATGTAAAAGATGCAAACAGGTGGGTTACTCTGAAATGTTCTCCGGAAAAGGAAAGTAAACCGGTGGAAGAAAAGAAAACGGAAAAGGATAATGACTTGGACAAAATGGAAAAGTTTTTCCAATCAATGTATGATTCTCTCTCCACGAGAAATCTTAATTCCGTTGAACTGGATTTTGACTGTCAGGGAAATCCAATATTCAAACTGATTCTCAATCATGGGGCGCAAGTGAAAGGGGAAAACGGAAAGCCGTAACAACGAGCATATCCGGCTCAACGAGTTTAAGAACTATGCACAAGCCGGAAATGTTAGGGACTATGACCATGAGTACGGGTACGAGAGGAATAATCTGCGGAAGATTCCACGACGGAAAGAGTGATATTAATTCAATTACGAATTACGAATTATCAATTACGATGTAAAGATGAAAAGATTTTTGATTGTTGGGGGTATCATTCTTGCTTTGGTTGGGGCTGTTACTTGGCAGTATGATTTACTTAAAAAGGCGCGACAGGAGAGGGATACTTACCGGAATAATACGGCGGTTTTGTTGCAGGATGTTTCGGCATACCGAACGAAAGACAGTTTGAATGCTGTTAGTGTTGGTAATTTGGAGTTTAAGTTATCGGAAATGGAGAAATACCGCGCCGGTGATTTAAAACTTATTGAAACGCTCAAAGTGGACAGGAAAAGGCTTGAAAGTATTACTACGGCACAGACGCAGACTATCTATGAATTGAGGGGAAACCTCTCCCCCGTCCCCTCTCCACAAGGAGAGGGGGAAAGCCCTGTTCCTCCCGAAAGCGCTATACGGGATACGCTTAGGTGTGTTTCGATTAGGGATAAGTGGTTTGAGATGAGCGGGTGCATTACTCCGGATTCGCGGTTTGAAGGGTGGTTCTTGAGTCGGGATTCGCTGTTGTATGTAGAGCATATTATTCCCAAACGGTTTCTTTTTATCAAATGGGGCGTTAAGGAACGGAGACAGGAGATTGTTTCGCGCAATCCGAATACGGTTATTCTGGGAGCGGAGTTTATTACGATTAGGAGATAGGATTCAATTACGAATTAAAAATTACGAATTACGATTAAACGACTAAACAGTTAAACAATCATGGCAAAAAAGGAAAAAGAAAAGGAAGAAGGACTGTGAGACCTTATCAAAATGAATAAGTTTCAGACACAACTTACGGAGGAGATTATTAAACTGTATCCGAAAGAGGTGATTGACGATTTGTATATGTATATCAATCAGGTTCCTTATATTCAGCATCTTATATCTGACAAACGCAAACGTGCAAGGGATTTGCCACGCAAGGAAAACGGGCGTATCATCGTGGATTTATCCAATCCGCATATTCTGGAAGACATGGATTACTTTCGTCCCGTTGCCCTGCACTATGAAAAGAAACATACATTTACAGATTTGAAGGTAAACTTCAATCCATATTCAGAATATATGAAATGGTTCCGGGAAGAGTTGATGCGCTGCTGGTATGGCATGACACGACCGGAAGACGGAGAATGAATTCCGGGAGCGCTGTATTTCTACTGGAATTATTTTACCATTAACAAAATTAAAACGGTAAACAGGGACGGTACAATTGTGAAGGGACTTGTACCGGGATTTCCCAATGTTCGCGAGGGCGATTATCTGCGCTTTCACTATCATGAACAGGCACAGTATGGAGGGTTGTATAACGACTTCAAGGGGAATCAGCACGCGATTGAAATATCGTCGCGTACAAAAGGAAAAGCGATCAGTGTTAATCAGTTTATTATCACTCCATTAGGGGAACGCAAATGGGGCGACTTGCAAATTGGAGATGAAGTATTCAATGAAAAGGGTGGCGTTTCCATTATCCGCGATATTCCATACGAAGGCTATGACGACATGTATGAGATTATGTTAAAAGATGGAAGAACTGTTTTGAGCAGCAAGGAACATCTCTGGAATGTTATTGACCGGAATGGAATTGCAAAGACTGTTTCCCTGGCAGAGATTATGAAAGATTATAGGGAAAATGTCTATTCGATACCGAATCATCAAGGTGTGGAATATCCGGAACGGGAGGATATTTCCGACCCCTATCTCTATGGACAACTTTTTAGATCATGGAGGTATCTTGTTACAAATACTGAACGGACGTTTCCGGAAAAATTAAAATATTCTTCAAGAGAACAGCGTCTGGAATTTCTAAAAGGTCTTTTTGATTGGAACGGCAAAGTAAACGATTCCGGGAATCCCGAATACAGGGCATTCTTTTTGCCTCTCATCGAGGATATTGCATGGTTATGCAGAAGTTTGGGTTTCAACTGTTCTTACAGGTATAACAATGAATATTATACGCTGACCGTTTTTGCCAATGAATATTTATTCAAGGAGAAATATCTTAGTTCCCTTCAAGATTTAAAGCCCAAAGAACTGTATGCTACGGAAATTGTAGATATTGCATATTTGTATAAGGAGCAGTGTAAGTGTATCACTGTAGATGGCGGGACATATCTCGTGGGTGATTTTGTGCAGTCGCACAATTCCTACTCTATGGCTGCGCGGTTGCTCCGGGACTATCAGTTGGGGCCTATTAAGGAACTGACCAAGAATAACGAGATTGCCGTTGTCGCGTACATGGAAGATTATCTGACCAATGACGGTTTTATGGACAAGATACGCTTTGCATTCAACGAGTTAAAGCAGATATACGAAGAGACGGGTACGCCGCAGTTTCCATTCAGAGAGAGCCGCAATACGATGACTAAATTGCGCTTTGAACTGGAAAAGGTGAATAATGGTTTGAAGGGACTGATAGCGGGTATGACTACGGACAAGGGACGCGGTCGAAGGAATATTGCTATTGCCGTGGAGGAATTTGGCGCTTTCCCGGAAAGTATTCAATTCCTTGATACCGTGCGTGCAAACGTGGAGATTGACCGGACGGTTATCGGATTGATTATGGCGGCAGGATGCTTGACAGAAGGAAACATGGTTTATACGAAAGAGGGACAATTGATTGATATAAAGGATGTTTCGGATACTATTGTCGGATATGATGAGAAGAGTTATCAGGCTACGGTTGAGCCTGTTACGTATAAACAGCCGGAAGTGTACAAACCATGTATCCGAATAACAACAAGATATGGAGAATGGATTGAATGCAGCGAAGATCATCCATTGCTTGTTCTTGAAATGGAACACAAGAACGTAGGCAAGTCTGAAACTACTATATGGACAGAAAAATGGATTGAGGCAAAAGATGTTGATATTAAGAAACATAGATTATTATCTCTGAAAACTATTAATATGTGGGGAGACTATAAAATTGACGATCCGTACATGGCAGGACAGGAATGTAAATTACCGGAACAGTACATGGAAATGAAATGGGTATGTTCTATGTCTTTTCTTGCCGGTTTATATGATACTTATGGCAATTTTAAGGGACAGACTTTAACACTGACACATACAGATCGCGACTTTCTGCAAAAGATTAAATTCATTCTGCGGAAATTAGGTATAATCAGCCGGATAATAAAAGAAAAAAATATTGCAGCGCATTTTCTGAAAATAGATTACTATGACGGCATATTTCTGTTTTTAGAGAATGTACCTGTTAAAATATCGTCTATGAGAGATAGCATGATAGATTATATTCGATTTAATAAATCTTCACGCAAAAAAATAAAACAGTTGAACGGAAAGACGTTAAAAGAAAATTATATTCATTACAGAAACAAATATATCGAACAGATTGTTAAAATTGTGAATACGGGTGTAAAAAGGGTCTATAATCTTACTGCGGATAAGACGCATACGTATCTTGCGAACAATCTCATCACGCATAACACGGGCGGTAGTAAGCATACTTCTTTCTTTGGGGCGATGGAACTGATTAACAATCCGGAGAGCCGTAACTTTTATGGCTTACCCAATATCTATGACAAGGGTTCCACCGGTGCAAGCCGTACCGTTTTCTTTTATCCTACCTATCTGTGTGCGGAAGGATACTATAACAAGGATGGCGTTACGGATATTATCGGCTCGATGCTTGAAGTATTGAGCGTTCGGCACAAGATAAAGTTTACATCGTCCGATCCCAGCGCATTGACTTCCTACATGGCTGAATATCCGTTTACGATTCAGGAGGCTATCATACGGAAGGAAACGGCTATCTATCCGGTTATTACGATTAACGACCGTATTCTTGAACTGGATAATCACCGGGAACTAACCTCCGGGATGTATATCGGAGAGTTGAAGATGCAGAACAGCAAGGTTCAATTCGAGCCGAACCATGACCTGTATCCTATATTGCAGTTTCCGCACAAGGATAACAAATTAAAAGGGGCTGTCTATATTTCGGAGATGCCGCAGAAGGATTCTACGGGCAACGTTCCGCGGGGAAGGTATGTAAGTGGATTCGACCCGACAGATACAGATGGAGCCAGCACGCTGTCTCTCAATGCCTGTTACGTATTGGATTTGTGGACGGATAGACTTGTGGCGGAATATGTCGGACGTGAAGATTTTACAGAGGATTCTTTTGAGATTGTTCGCAAACTGCTGTTTTTTTACAATGCGGAATGTCTGTATGAGAACAATAAGAAGGGTCTGTTTTCCTATTTCTCGAAAATGAACTGTCTATATTTACTTTCTCCTACTCCGGATTTTTTGAAGGACAAGTCTGTAAACAGACCGACCTATGGGAACAGTTACTATGGCGTTACGGCAACACAACCCAACAAGGCTTATGGCAGGCGTGCCTTGCGCGATTATCTGCTAAAACCGGTTGAAATCGAGCAGGTGAACGAGATTACGCACGAAACGGAGACTGTTACCGTTCCGATGGTACAAACCATCAAATTCAGGGCTTTATTGCAGGAACTGGCGCTGTACAATCCGGATGGGAACTTCGACCGGCATGACGCCATGATTTGGCTGATGGTATTACGGGAGGATAAGTTGCGTTTGCAAATGGACAGACAACGATATAGCGAGGAGGATATAACGGGGCTTGGTCAGGATCAGTTCTTTACACGCAACTATGAGAATGCGAGTCAGAATAAAAGGAATGGGCATTTTGTCAGTACTTGGGAGAGTATCAGGGAAGTTGATGAGGAAGACTTGAGGGTTATAGAGTTTAGTTTATAGTGTGCAGAGTGTAGAGTTTAATTGATAATGGACAATTGACAATTGACAATGAAACTTGGAACAACTAAACGATTAAACGATTAAACGATTAAACAATGATAATGATTATGGGTTTTATAATGTAATATTACGGGGCGTGTAATGATTGTTTGAGGCTTGAATATTATGCTTACTTTTGCGGCGGAGAAATAATGCTGTTTTAGACTGGAAGGCAAAAGGCTTAGGCAAGAGGCAGAGGCTTAGACCGGGACAAAATTGTATTGATTCGTGATTTTTAATTTTTAATTCGTAATTGATATTTAGATGGATTTAGAAGTAAAGTTGCCACCGGAGCGGATTCCTTACCGGAAGAAGACTAAGGATTGACGCAGAAGACATATTGACTGGGCGTCGAATTATATTTGAGTTTATGACACGAAAGTGCGCAAGAGTTTGAAAAACAAACTTATCAACTATAATTTGATCGCCGGGCATCTTGATATGGCTGACTTGAAGATGATTCTTAATCCGGACAATCTGGAAGCGTCCTATATCCCCGATGATATTCAACATTATCCCATCATCAACGGCAAACTGAATCTGCTTGCCGGTGAGGAAATCAAACGGAGATTTGACTTTCGCGTTGTCATCACGAATCCGGATCAGGTGTCGGATATTGAGACGATACGCCGGGATAAATATGTGGGAGACCTTCAATCCATGATCGAACAGAACGCACAGTCGGAAGAAGAATTGCAAAATGAATTGCAGAAATTGGACAAGTATATCAAATATGAATGGCAGGATATACGCGAAATACGCGGTAGTGCGGTACTGAATCACTATGCCAAGGAACTTGATTTTCCACTTCTCTTCAACAAGGGATACTATAATGCCATGAGCGTCGGTGAAGAGTTATATCAATGTGATATTGAAGGCGGAGAACCTGTATTGAAAGTATTGAATCCGGCACAGGTTATCATTCTGAAAAACGGCTATAACAGCAACTTTGAAAATGCAGACATGGTTATCATGTGGGATTACTGGTCGCTTGGTAAAATAGTTGATACTTACTATGATATATTAACCAAAGACGATATTGACTATCTGGAAAGTCTTCCTTTTACTTCAACAAGCGAGAATACGGATATTGAAGATCCGCGGCGACAATTTCTACCGATGTTCGATGACTGGGCTTTAGACAGGAATGTGATGAACAGCATGTATTTCGACAGCAAGATGTTCGGCTACGAAAGTATTCTGAATGCGGCTCCGACGGACATGTACGGGAATATCAGGGTATTGAAACTGTACTGGAAATCGTTGCGTAAAATATTGAAAGTAAAGTCTTATCATCCGGATACTGGCGAAGAGGAATATAATTTCTATCCCGAAAACTATGTTGTAAACGAGGCACAAGGCGAAGAATATGACGTATTGTGAATCAACGAGGCATGGGAGGCTACCAAGATTGGTATGGACAGGTATGTGAACATGCGCCCGCGGGTGGTACAGTATAACCGCCTGACAAATCCTTCGCGCTGTCATTTCGGCATTATCGGTTCGAGTTACAACATCAACAATTCCAAGCCTTTATCATTGGTTGATCTGGCTAAGCCGTACAACTATTTATATGACGTTATCCATGACCGGTTGAACCGGAATCTGGCTGCATCGTGGGGCGTTAAGGCTGCCATGGACTTTTCATTGATACCGGACAAGTGGGATATAGACAAGTGGCTTTATTTTACCAAGACTACGCCTTTCTATCCGAAGGATTCCTTCAAGGAAGGTAACAAGGGAGCGGCTACGGGCAAGTTGGCGGGTATGATGAACAGTTCGGCAACTACGCTGAATCTGGATCAGTCGGCCATTATCTCCCAGGATATTCAGTTATTAAACTTTATCAAGGCGGAGATGGGCGAGGTGATGGGTATAACGCCGCAGCGCGAAGGGGCTATCTCTTCGAGCGAGACGGTAGGAGGCGTGGAACGCTCTGTTATACAGTCCAACTCGATTACGGAATGGCTTTTTACTTTACACGATAATATCAAGAAACGGGTGTGCGAGTGCTTCTTGGAAACGGCTAAGGTTGCCTTCCGGGGACGCTCGATTAAACTTCCGTATATCCTTCATTCGGGCTATCAGCAGATGCTTGAATTTGACGGAGACGAATTTGCGGAATGCGACTACGGGCTTGTGGTGGATAATACGAATGACGTGCAGTCGTTCCTGCAAAAATTGGAAATGTACGCTCATGCGCTGATACAGAACAAACAGATTACAACGGGTACGCTTGCGAAAATATGGAACAAGGCTTCCATCAATGATATTGTCAGGAGTATCGAGTATGACGAGCGCAAGACGGAAGAATCGAACTTGCAGTCCATGCGAATGCAGCAGGAACAGTTTAAGGCTGAACTGGAACGCAAGGCTGTCATGGATGAACGGTTGATGCAACTGGAAGAGTTGAAGTTACAGGATAACAGGGAGGCTAATATCCGGGACAACGAGACGAGAAAGGAAATTGCGGACAAACAGGTGGAACTGAAACGGGACTTGCAGGCTTTGATTGAATCGGACAAGACGGACTTTGAGGTGGATCAGTTGATTCGGCAGAGGCTGAAACTTTAAGAATTGACAATTGATAATTAGGCGAAGAAAGAGGCGGAGGCTTAGGCAAAGTGTGTAGAGTTTAGAGTGTAATTGATAATTGATAATTGACAATGGACAATGAAACTTGAACATTGAACATTGAACTTTAAACTTTTAACAACTAAACGAATAAACGGTTAAACAATTTAAAATAATATAGCGATGACAAAACAGATAGTTTATAGACAGGCTAATGAGCCGGAATATCACGATGGGCTTTGACTGGATACTTCCAGGAAGCCTCATCTTTTGAAGGAGTGGGGGCTTAATGGATGGGAAGTGATTGCAGGCGGCGGTGGGGGTGGAGGTACTGTGAATGACAGTACGATTACGTTGAAACAGCATGATGGAACTGTTATTGATGATTTTACCGTAAATCAGGATAATAATAAAGATATTCTTTTACCTGATTATTTGTTTATACTTGAAGATCCAACAAATTTCGGTAAATATCTTGCTATTGACGGGAATGGTAAAGTGGTACTTGTTCCTGCTCCGGAAATTCCTGCCCTTATCAGGGATATTGTTGTAACATCGGCAACGACTGCCACGATTACGACTACGAAGAATATTTCAACTATTCAATATCATAGAATTGATGTGGATACACATTCGACGGCTTCCATAACAGGCAGCAATCCCTATACCGTTGAGGTTAGCGGGGTAGATTTGACGGTAGATAATGTTGTATTTTTAATTGATTAGTTATGGCTGTTATGAATTACGGGAAATGTATGGTAACAGGTACAAATTCAGAACTTCTCTTGTATTACGAGATTGATTCTTCGTCAATTACTGAAAAAATAACGAATAAAACAACACTAATTCCATCAACTGGAATAGAAAAATTAGATGCGCCTTATGCCTCGGGTATTGGTATTAGAAATTCAAATATATCTTTTTATTATCTTGATGTAAATGAGAGAAACCAAATAAATTATCTGAAAAATTCAGATAAATGGAGTCATGGTGCTTGGATAAATTTGTCTAAACTGGGAGTTGATTCCTATTATCGTAATATTTTTATGATGTTTAGAGCAACGGCAGATATACAAATCCTTAGTATAAGACAAGATGATCCTGTAAATCCAATAATTTTTTCAACTTTTGCTGTAAAAGAACAGGTCTTAGGTAATGTAAATGTTAAAGTAGATTCAATAAATGTTTGAAATCATGTTTTATTCATAAGAAATGGGACAGAATTAAAAGGATACGTTAATGGTGTTTTACAGTCCACAATGAGTTGTGCTATGAATAAATTTACAACGATAGATTTTGCCAACCAACGTTTGTTTGGTGATGGATATACTGGTTCAAGATATGCCAATGCTGGATATATGGCTCAATATTTTTTGGCAAGAGGCGTTTTGACTGATAATCAGATAAAATCCATTTACAATTCCGGAGCCGGGAATCCTGATTTGCGTACAATAATTCATTAAAATATTATGAAAAAGTTTTTTATGTTTATCTGGCAGTTGCCGCAGTGATTTGTAGGGTTGATTCTTGTTTTTTACTATCAGTTGATTACCAGGATTTATGCCTATGGAGCAGTGGATTATAAGGGTAACAAAGTTTTGTATTATCTTGTTTCGCGGGGAGACTTGGAACATATAGATTCGGTGTCTTACGGAATCGGGGGTATCTTTATTTTTACGCATCCGCAGCATTACGAGACATTGTATGAGCCTGAAATTGTAGCGAAGATTCTGGAAGAGTATGCGGTAACGGAATGGTCTGCCAATATCGGTCTGTTTTATGTGCCTTTTATTTCGATTCCGATGCATCTGTCCAAGTTTCTGAAAATGTTCGAGAGTACGGTTTTCAACGAATCCATTATGCGACGCAAGGAGGAACTGAAAAAGGAGTATGCCTTGAAAAACTTGACTATTAGGAGATTACTAAACTTTAATTCGTTTTAGAATATGAAATTGAGTTGGCATGACATATATGGCTTTGTTGTAATGTTTATTCTGGGCGGTTTGGGGGCGTTGGTACGGTATATGAACCGGTATCGGGTTATCAAGTCGTGATGGCATTTTACGGGCGAGATTATGACTGGTTGCTTTGTCTCGTGGATTTGCGGTATCATAACACAGGAATATACGGAGTTTACGGATAAGATGGTCTTTGCACTTTGCGGTATCTATGGCTTTGCGGGTATTACGCTGTTCAATTTGATTATTGATGTGATTCGGCTTCGGCTGATGAAGGGAGAGGGGGAAGGCAAAGGTAAAGGCTAAGGCTAAGGCTAAGGCTAAGATAAGACGAGAGGTTAAGGATTAAAGAATAAAAAAGAAAGGAGATTTATATGATAACGGCAAATTTTTTTAAAGAAAGTGAGTTTCAGCGGTGTGTACCTGCATGTTCTTTACAGGACATGGATCAGGAGTTGATGAATAGGCTGGACTTACTTCGGGAGAAGGCGGGGATTCCGCTTGTTCTCAATAGCGCTTACCGTTCTGTGGCGCATGAGAAGAAAATGGGACGGGCAGGAACGAGCGCCCATACGTTGCGCGTGGCTGTGGATATTCGTTGCGGTACGGATGCTAATCGCTTTAAGATTGTCAAGGCGGCTATCGAGTTAGGATTTGCGCGGATAGGAATTGCAAAAACGTATTTGCACCTGGATATCTCTACACGCCATACACAGGAAGTTGTTTGGCTTTATTAGAAGTGGAGGATTAGGCGAAAGGCAAAGGCAAGAGGCAATAGATTTCTAATTTTTACAGAATTAACATAATTTACATATTTTGGGGATTTTGGTTTACAGATTTGGAAAGATAAGACAATTACGAATTAGGAAACAGGCAAAGGCTAAGACGATATGTGTAGAGTTTAGAGTATAATTGACAATTGACAATGAAACTTGTAACGATTAAACGATTTAACAGTTAAACGATTAAACAATTATAGAGTATGGATTTGAAGGAATTTTCGGAAGGGTTTGATTCTTTGCTTGACAGTTACAAGTTGAAGAATACGTTTGGGGAGGATGAGAATCTTTTTACGCTCAAACTGGATGAGTATGAGAAATCTCTCTTTCTTACACAGACACAGGAAGAATTGGTTTATGCCTTTTATACGGGCAAGAATCCGTTGAATGAATCTTATGAGCGGACGGAAGAGATGCGGCGCTATCTGGCATCGTTGAACAGGACTATTATTGTCAGCGGTAAGGATTTGGTTGCTACCAGCAAGGGGGCTGCTCCTTCTTCCGTTATTGCCAATATCAAGGACGACAATATAAAACGTCTGATGTTTATTACGCTGGAACAGTGTCAGTTGGATGATCCAGAGGATGAGTGTACCGACGGTACGTGGGTGGATGTTATTCCGGTTAAGCGGGATATTTATCCGAACTATCGCAGAAATCCTTTCCGTACTGTGAGGGTGTTCCGTATTGACGAGGCTTTTGACCGCGTCGAACTGATTTATAAAAAGCCGATTAAGGCTTATAAGGTTTCGTTTCTGTCGCGTCCCACGCCTATCATACTGGAAGATTTGGATTATGTGAGCATTGACAGTTACTATAAGGCTATGGAGTGTATGTTGCCCAAGATTTTGCATAACAAGATTTTGGAGGCTGCGGTTGCCAAGGCTTATGCTTATCTGGGAACGAGGAGTACGCAGGGGACTAAAGAGGAATAGATGAAGGCAAAGGCTTAGGCAAAGTGTTTAGTGTGTAGAGTATAATTGATAATGAATTTGAAGAACTAAACGGTTAGACAATTGAATTTTGAATTGATAATTATTTTAAAAATTTAGATATATGAAAAAAATTTTTGTTTTAGTGAGTTTGTTTATTGTCTTGATGTTTGCTTCGGGACAGAATATTACGCAGTTTACCATGAATGGAACTGCACCTGCAACTACGGTACGGGAAGGAGATACCGTGGAAATTATTACCGGGATTAATCCGGGATTGCTGTTGTTTGATAGCGTGTACTACCTGATTGATGAACATTTAACCGACACGCCGGATACGCTGCTTGTGATGACGGGAGATACGGGTTATCTTGTTGCGGATTACGGGGTTTATGATTCTCTGTTTATCGTGGCTGTTGCACGGGATACTTCGCTGCTTTTAGACCCGGAAGTGTATGTTCGGAATTTTGTGCCGCGTGAATTGACTGTCTATCCAAAAATCAAAATAACGGAATTTTATACCGGGTGAGCGCCACAGGGTCATTTGTGGGATACGGATACGGTTACTTTTATTGGAAACGAAGTTGTCCTGCATGTGGAGACAAATGAATCGGAGATTGTGCCCTACGGAACAGTTAATTATATATGGTACAGATTGCCTAAACTGTTTGGGGATTTGCCGGTATCGTACTCATCTTTCATTGCGGAAGATTTTTCAGGATGGAACGGCGTGGATGTGGACTATGAAGTAACAGTTACGGATGGAATAGATACTGTCCGGCGTGTCTTTACTGTATCGCATACGGCGTTGTATAATGGTCATTATGTTGTTGGTAATAACTATGTTGCAGATGGTTCCGTTATCGGGGCTGTTGGCGGTATCCGGGTTAATGCGGACAATGTTGCTCTTTACAGTATAAATGGACAGTATCTGGGCATTTTCAAACGGGGATGGCATTCGCTTGGACGCGGGATTTATGTTTCTGCTTTTGGAAAAGTGGTAGTTCTTTAGTGTGTAGTGTTTAGAGTGTAGAGTTTAATGAATAATTGACAATTGACAATGAACATCTAAACGATAAAACAACTAAACGACTAAACATTTACAAATTAAACGATTAAACATTTTATTATGAAGTGGATTATTAAGTTTTTACTTTATTTGTGGCAACTGCCACAGATTTTATTGGGTGAGATTGTATGGTTTTTCTGTTTGTGGAAAAACCGTATTGTAGATTTGAAAGTTAAAAGTAAGGAATATCCATCTGTGGATGCTTCTGTTCACGTCTATAATCTACGAAACAGTAACAATATTACTGGCTTCTCGATGGGACGGAGGATATTTCTATTCTATAATGAGGTACTCGCACGGGAAAAATGAAAGACGGAATACAAGGCAATGCAGCGGAGATATATTACGCATGAATATGGTCATAGTATTCAGTCCTGTTATCTTGGTTTTTTCTATTTTATTGTCATAGGACTTCCTTCCCTGTTCTTTACGGGATTTAATAGCGCACAGGCTAAACGGATGTATATGGAACGATGGGCTGAAAGATTGATTCGGGATGTGGTATTGGAAGACGTTGAGGAACCGCCTTAACACCTCTCCACCTACCCCTCTCCACAGGAGAGGGGAGTAAGAGAAAGTTTATGGGATTTACAGGTTGGTAGTAAATGGATTAAGAAATTTAGAGAGTTTAAGGTATGAGTTTAGCGAGTGGAAAGTGTCCGAATAAATCTTCCAAGGAATGGAAGGATTTGATTGGGAAGCATGGCGAAAAGGTAACGTGATTGCTTTATGTTTCCAATGGTTTTGATATTCCAAGTATGGAAGAGGCAGAGCGTATGTTGGAACGGGTGAGGGAAAGTAGTTCTCTGCCCGGTCGGGAATCGTCGTTTTCGGAAGAGAGGGAGGCGGAGTTTATGCGGCGTTTGGGCATTGCAGAGACTGAACTTTCAAAATACGGGGAACAGTATAATAACGCTAAAACGCTTGATGAGAAGCAGGAGGTTGCCAGAAGGATAGATGAAGTTCTTGGCTTTTTGACGGGTGAGATGCCTTTTGGAATGACAAAGGAAAGTATTATGGCTTCGCCTTATTATGAAGAAGGAAATGAAGATTCAAAGGGTTTTTATGATCCGAAAGACAAATCTATGACTTTGAATATCGAAGAGAATGAAGGTTATAAAGACTATTTGAACTCCTGATTGCATGAAATGACGCATTTTACATTTGACAATAGCGTTGTCAAGTTAAAACGTAAAATGTTTTACAATCTGCTTTCTGAAAAAACAAAAGTTAAAATGAAACAACTATTGGAAGAAATGGGGCATAAAAATCTAAGTTCTGAAATGGTTGTAGAAGAGTATTTTGCGCATACATTTGGAGAAAGTATGGAAATAAAATCTTTATCAGAAATATTTAATGAAAATAATTTCTTATCTTTGCTGGAAGAAAACATGCCAAATGAAATTAAAGATACATTTAGACAAATTATAAAAACGATAAAAAATGGAAATGGTAAAAAGATGTACTTGGATAAACGGGAAACAACGTTTAGAAGCAGTACCACGCAAAATGATAATTATCCGCAACGAATTGTGGAAGAAGATGGAGAAGGAATTGGAACGTCCGTTAACAGAGGCGGAAATAGACGATTTGGAGAAACAGGCATGGGAACTGTACCCGAAACAGTATCCGGAGGATTACAAGGAATATCAAGAGGGAAAGAGAAATTCCAAACCGGAAGTTCCCTGGAGAGAACAGTTGGCGGCTATTTTCAACGAGGATTAGAAGAAGAAGGTTTAGATCCCGACGATACTTTTTCGGATGATAATACGGTCATGGATGAGGCTGATTATCTGGAATTGGAACGGGAGTTTAAAGAAATATTTGACCTCTCCCCCTACCCCTCTCCACAAGAGAGGGGAGCAGTATCGGGTGAAAGTAGTTTTTATTATAATGTAGCAGCGCCTCAAAGACCTATTCGGAATGATTTTGAAAATGAACTTGATTATCAAGAGGCTACAATTATTTACAATCGAAATCGTGAGATACAGAGAGAGATTGAACGATTGGATAGGGAAACAGGATTTGAAAGTGTATTCTATGAGACAATAGAGGACTACATAAAACAGAATAAAGATTATATTCATGTTCAAGAAAACAGCATAACAAATATTGCAGGGGCTTTTAATAGAAGAACTAAAAAAATAGAATTTATATTGCCAAATTTATATGATGATTATTTATCTAATCGAATAGAAGAAGTTTATATGCATGAATTTGTTCATGCAGAATTATATTCAAGTCTATATATTGATTTGGTTGATCGTCTTAATAAAATGATTGAGGATTCTCCAATAGATATTCAAGTAAAATTTGGAGATTATCTTTCGGAAAAAGGATATAAAGTATTTACTACTTATATGATTGTCGATGAAATGTTAGCATTTTCAATATCCGAAACAGCATGAAGAAATGGAAATTCATTGCAGGATTTAATACAAGGTAAAATAAATCCTTTATCTTTGCACTCAAAATTAATAGAAGAATTTAAAGGATTAGAAAATCTTATAGAATTATTTTTAAAATCAATAAAAAATGGAAACAGTAGGTATTTGGGTTTCATACAAAGAGGGAGATCATTATTATATGAGAATCCCAAAGAAGGAAATGGAGATAGGAACAGAGTTGCAACGAGAACACAGACCTCAGACGGATGAGGAACTCAATATGATTATGCAAAAAGCACAGGAAATTTACAAGGAACGTTATCCGGAAGAAGCAATACCTTATTATGAAGAGAGGGAGCGGAGGAACAAACTTCTATCGAGGATGAGCAATCGTCAATAGAAAATGGAAACAGTAAATACAACAGTCAGCTTTATGAACGGAGAACGTTATTGGATAACTCTTCCGAAGAAACAGGACGAAATAACCCGGCGCCTTATGGGTGAAAAATTGCCGGAAACAGACGAAGCGCTCAGTTCAATAATGAAGGAGGAACTGAGGTTTTACAAGGAACAGTATCCGGAAGAAGCGTCAAGTTTTTACAAGAATCGGGCATAGATACAAATAATAAAATGGAAAAGGTTTTGAACTCCCCGACCAACAGCAGAAATCCCGCTGACGTGGCTTTCGGCTTACCTGAAAATCAGGCGCAACAGGAAAATTCAAAACCTAAAAATGAATCCAATTCAGACATCAAAAGTACAAATAATTTCTCGAATGAGGAAGTAAAAGCCACAAGAAAACTTCGGGATAGCATTATTGGTATCTTGAAGGAATTGGGTGTGGGCGTTGGTACATTGGAACGTTTTGAGGAGTTTATCGGGGGTGCTGCCATCACGGGTTTATTCGATCCGGATGCTACCAAGCGCACGGCTAACGGTCTATTGGAACTGATTCGCGTTGCACAGGGAGAAGCCGGTGAACAGGCGTTGCCGGAAGAATTTGCGCATCTGTTAGACATGATTCTTTCGGACAAGTCGAATCCGCTCTACAATCGCCTGACCAATCTGATTAACGGAAGTCCCGAACTGGTTGAACAGATATTGAATGAAGAAGAGGGCGGCTTTGAACGGTATAACAATCTGTATGGCGGCGATACTATCCGTTTGGCAGCCGAAGCGCGTACCAAACTGATTGCACGTCATCTTGTCAATAATCAGTCCATCAGCAAGGCTCCGGAGATAACGCGCTCGCTATTGTCGCGTATCCTTCAATGATTCGAGCAACTGTTTTCCAAAATACTTAAAACGCAACTGGAACGGGACAGGATGGAGGCTGACGAAGCTGCCAATCGCTTTACGCTTGAACTGATGGACAGGAAAGTGAAATTGGAGATTGATTTAAATGATCTTAAAGGCAAAGGCAGAGGGATTATGTATCAGGCTAAGAAATCATTGGACAAGGCTTATGTGATGCTGGAAAAACTGCGCTCCGGAGAGTTGAAAAAGGAGAAAATAGCAAGAGCCAGCGGCAGGGCTAATCCGACGGATACGGCACGCCGCAAAGTGATGGTTACGGATATAATGAAAACCATTGAAGATTGAAGGACACTCGGTCGGGAAGATGGTACTAACGGGATGATTGTCCTTGCTTTTGAAGGCGCCATAGAAGAACTGAACGATGTTATCAGCCGTCTCGAAGAAATAGCCCGGAATTATGAAAACGAAATAGACCCGCAAGTGATGAACGAAATTGCGGGTATATTGAGGGATATGTATCAGTATGTCAATTACTACAAGGATTTAATCAGGGATATGAACGACTATATCGCTACGACGGAATTTGACGATCCGGAAACAAAGCAGGATTTGGAAAATGTCAGGGACAATCTCCTCATTATGACAAACAGCGTCGAATCGAAATACAACAATATGGGAAAGCCGCTTTTCAAGCAGTTTATCAAGCCTTATCTTGCAGAGATGGCGAGACAACAAAACATGAATGACGATAAGTTGGAGGCATACATGGAAAAGATATTGACAACCGCAGAACGGGACGAGAGTTTCTATGGCACGATGTGTACGGCAATGGCAAATTCCCGGAACGATATTCTGCGCATATTCGATTTGCCTGTCAAGCAGATGAAAGACAAGGCGCGGATGGAAATAGAAAATATCATGCACCGGCTGGCAAAAGCGCAGCAGGACTTGGAAGAAGCGGGAGAAAATACCGGTTTTCTTGCGGAACGGGACAAGAACGGTTTGCGTACAGGACGCCATATTCAAAGAGTTGATACCAAACGATATAATGATGATCTGACAAAATACGGGACGTCTCTTATAAATGGAAAAAAGACTTATGAAGAACGGCAGGAACTTGAAAACGGGTGAATTGCGGAACATACAGACGAGAATGGAGAACCGCGTACCGATTTATATGCAACCGAAGAATATAAAAGACTGAGTGCAGCGCAAAAGGCATATTACGACGCATGAGTGGAAGTGAAGGACAAGATGGATTCCTACCTGCCGGACAGTCGCATTCTGAAAGGCTGGGATGATAAAAATAAGCGTATGCAAAAAGGCTTTTTACCTCAAAAGAGAAAGAGCAAATACGAACGGTTAAAAGGAAATCCGCTTCGGAACATGAAGGAAAATATTCGGGAAGATTTCAGTTTTATGGAGGATGAGGATCAATACGGCGACGCCAGCGGAATAGAAGATTTTGCCGGACAGGAATATCATTTGTTGCCCGTTTATTACAACAGCAGGCTTGGAAGGAACAAGGACGGTAAAGTTGTTCCGGAACTGATAGAGCAGAATTTGTCCGAAGACTACACGACCATGCTGATGGAATATGCGAACATGGCTGTGATGTACAACAAGATGGGCATGATAAACAATCTGATGGAACTGGGCGGCAACCTTGTCAGGAATATCAGGGTAAATGTTCGGTGAGGAAACAGGAATATTTCGGAAAGACTTTCGGAACTGGGGCAGTCGGCTATCCGTAACCTAACCAAAAATGATGATACCAATATCAATAGGAAGTATCAGCATTTCCTACGGATGCAGGTTTACGGGAAAATGATAAAGCAGGAGACTATTGGTAAATTCAATCTGACCAAGAGCGGAGACTTGCTGATGAAATATACGGCTTTGAATACTTTTGCACTCAACTTCCTGGGTGGCAGCGCGAATATTCTCATGGGTCGCGTGCAGCAACGTATCGAAGGTTTTTCCGGCAAGTATTTTACAAACAAGAATCTATATAACGCTTCCTATCAGTACAAGAAGTTTCTGGCTGACTTTATGAAGGAGACAGCATCGCGTCGTCCCCATACGTTTGCCGGTTTATTGATGCGTAAGTTTGACGTAATGCAGAATTTTGGCGAACAGGCGCGCATGACGGAAATGAATAGGCGTGGTGCATGGCGATTGCTGAACAGCCGCAATCTTTTCTTCCTGAATACGATGGGCGAACATTTTCTCTATACACGCACGTTTCTTGCATACGCGGATACCATCAAACTAACGCTGAACGGTAATCCAATCAAACTTGTAGATGCTTTCGAGATGAAAAAGATAAACGGTATTGAAGAACTGGCGATTAAGAAAGGGGTCAAGAATGAGGACGGGAGCGATTTCACGGACGCCAATATCAACGATATTTCCCGTACCGCCGCGGACATCAACCAGAAACTGAACGGTATCTATAACCGGGATGACGTGGCTGCCGCACAGTATTATGTGCTTGGACGCATGACGGCTATGTTTCGCAAGTGGATACCGACTGCGCTGCAACGTCGGTTTGGAAAGGAACATTACAATTATATTACCAATGAAGTAGAAAAGGGATTTTACAACAGTTTCTTCAATGACTTTATCTGGCAGAGTATCAGGGATATGAAGAACGGACAGTTTAGACTTGCATCTGCATGGAGCAGGTTGGACGACAATACGAAAGCAGGCGTCCGGGCGGCTCTTGCGGAGATGGGTATCTGGGCGTTTGCAGGGTTGTTAATGCCGGTTATCTTTGGGGCTTTGGGATGGGATGACGATGATGACAATGATTCCTGAATAAGGAATTATGTTGTCTATCTGTCCACGCGACTGACCAACGAAATTGGCGTAATGATGCCACTGGGTTTTCTAAGGGGAGATTCGATGTATTCGGAATTGAAGAATATAAGACAGTCTGCCATGGCGCCAATCAGTTACATGGATAAATTAGTTAAAATATTCTCTATCGGAGACTGGTCTAAGGAGTATGTGCAGGGCACGTGGAAAGGTTGGAACAAAGGGGTTGTGAATACTATCAAGGCTATGCCTTATGTCAATCCTATCAAGAGGGCTATGGATCCGGAACAGGCAGCGTCGTTCTATCGGGCGTATTAATTTTAGTTTGTAGTTTGTAGTGTGTAGAGTTTAGAGTTTAGTGGAAAGGCGAAGGCTTAGGCGAGAGGCTAAGAATTTTGAACTTATTTCTGAAAATATTACAGCGATTGTAATGATGGTACGGGATTAGCGGGGTTGGCGTAACTTTGCAGCCCGGAAGAGGTTTATTTAATTGACAATGGACAATTAGGCGGAGACTTAGGCAAAGAGTATGGAGTTTAGTGGATAATTAACAACTAAACAATTAAACGACTTAACGGCTAAACAATTAAAGACGATTAAACAATAATAAAGATAGGAGATTGGGATATGGACGAATTTGACGACAATTTCGGTATCAGTATAGTTACCGAAGGAGGCGAACCGAATAACGATTCGGCGCCGGTAGAAAAGGAAAAGGATAATTTTTCGGTATTGATGGATACTTCTTCCTGAAAAATGGAGGATGAGACGGAACAGCCGGAAGAGAAAGAGGAAACAGGGTCGGATAGCGATGAGACGGAAGATAGTCCGGACGCTTCGGAAAGTGCAGAGAATGCAGTATCTACGGAGCAGGACGATAAAAAAACTCAGGAGAAAGTAGCTAACACACAGGGTGAAGATAAAGGCGAACAATCTCCTAAAACAAATTTATATTCTTCCATCGCCAAAGCCCTCAAGGAGGACGATATTTTCACCCTGGAAGACCTTGATACTGAAAAAATACAGAGCGCGGACGATTTTGCAGATACTTTTAACCGTGAGATTGAAAAGAAGGTGCAGGAGCGTTTTGACGAGACGCAGAAGAAGATTTACGAGGCTATGAATGCCGGAATGACCGGCGATAGCATCCGTGAGTTTGAAGGCATGATCAATCAGTTGAATGCCATTAGCGATGAAACTCTTGCAGGTGAAGACTCACAGGCTGAAAAATTGAGAACGGATTTGATTTTTACGTATTTTTACACCAAGGGATTTGACCAGGCAAAGGCGCAAAAAATGACCCGCAAAAGTATAGACGCGGGAACGGATGTGGAAGACGCCAGGGATGCGCTCGAAGAACTCAAAACACATTACCGTGGCGAATATGACAGGAAGATTGAGGAGACACGCAAGGCTACGGAAGATAGACGCGCAAGAGAGCGCGACATGAGCAAAAATATAGAAAAGAAAATTTTGGAAACGGAAGAGCCTGTAAAAGGCGTTAAACTGACGGCTACGGAACGGAAGGCTGTACTGTCCCAATTCAAGGATTATGTGGATAAGACGGACGGGAAGGAAAACAGCGTTCCGCTGAATGCAATTGGCAAATACGCAAAGGAGAATCCGATAGACTTTCAATATAACCTGAATATCCTGTATTATCTGACTAATGGATTCAAAGATTTGTCAAAGGTTTTATCGAAGGAGAAGGCGAATGTTAAGAAGAGTGCGCTGTCGGACTTGGAACGTATCATACGGAATCCGGCTTCGGGTAATGGTGCGGAACTCGACTTTGGCAATGACAGGTCTGCGGAATCGAAGTATAACGTTGTATTCGATTAGGCGGAAGGCTAAGGCAAAGGCGAAAGGTGAAAGGCGAAGTGTTTAGTGTTTAGAGTGTAGAGTTCAATTGAACTTGGCACATTAAACTTTAAACTTTGAACATCGAACCTTGAATTTTTAATTCGTAATTGTCAATTATTCTGTTGTTTCCAAAGTGTTAAGTTATTGATTTTGAACCCAATTAAAATATATTGAAAATGAGTTTAGGAAAATTTCAAATGCGGGACGCAACGTCCTGAAAAGGTTTGACCACGTCGAACCACTTGAATGCTGTTTACAGGACAAGTCCACAGCAAGCAACACAGACTTATATCCGTCTGTTGGAACATAACTATGGCAGGAGTATGGAGAGTTTCCTGATGAGATTCCCCATCAAATACTTTGAAAACGATGAGGACATGGTGTGAAAACTGATCGGCAGCGCCAGAAAAAACATACCTTTATATGAAGCGCGGGACTGCGACGGTAACGTTATTGGCGTAAACGATATGGCAGGAATAAACACGGAACCGTTCTATCTTGTATTTCAGGAAGATTACTTTGCGGACGGCAATTGGCTCGTAGGAGAATTGAATGAGGAATATCTGCTTATTGTTAAGGATGATCCAAAAATTGAAGGTTCGCTTTACGTCTATCAGGTAG
This sequence comes from Tannerella sp., assembly GCA_031277335.1. Classification (GTDB taxonomy): domain Bacteria; phylum Bacteroidota; class Bacteroidia; order Bacteroidales; family Tannerellaceae; genus Tannerella. The sequence goes on from JAITMM010000237.1 coordinate 52,429, forward strand.
AATTGGCAGGCGGTAACGTTAGCGGTATGCCGGGTAGTGAATTGCAACCGGGCAAGAGATTCTCGGATGAATATTCGGCAGTCGAGAAAGATTTATCAAGAAAAGTTGGCGATAGAATGGAATGTCGCCTCGCAGCGTAATCTGCGATAAATAAACTGGGCAAAAACGGTGGAGTTCAAAAAGAGTTTTGATAATACCGTGCTAACTTGCCACTAACGATGGCAAGTAGTGTAGAGAGTAGAACATGAGGATAAGATAGTAAAAGATGAAAGGATATATCTATAAAATTACCAATAAGGTAAATGGAACGTCCTATATAGGACAAACAAGATATACAGTAGAATTTCGATGGAAACAGCATTGATTTAAAAAAGATGACAATACTAAATTCCATAATGCCATAAAATATTACGGCGTCGAGAATTTCACTGTGGAAACATTAGAAGAATGTAATGTTGATGATTTGGACAGCAGAGAGATTTTCTATATTGCTAAATACAATACTTTTGAAAAAGGGTATAATTTAACAATAGGAGGAGGAGGAAAACGCAAGATAATTTCAGACAGTCAGTATGAAGAAATAGAAGGTTTGTATTTATCAGGTTTTACAACCTATAAAATCGCTGCTTTATTTAGAGTTGATAAGGCAACAATAACCAAGATATTAAAAGTCATGGGGGTTAAGATGCGCAGCGATAAAATACAAATGAATCATCAAGAATTTCTGGAACTGGTTAGTGATTATAAAAGTGGCTATTCATTAAGAGAATTAGCCAAAAGATATGATTGCTCTGCACCCGGATTAAAAGAATACTTAAAAAGAAAAGGTGTTGATATTCAAGAAAAGTATTCAATTCTGGAAGATGAAGAATCTCAACAGGCTCTAATAAAAGATTATTTGGATAAAGATGTAATGACAAAAGACATTTTTGAAAAATATCATGTAAGTTGAGCAACATTCTATAAAATTCTTTCATTGCATGGTATAAGTAAAAGTCATAGAAAACATTTTAAACTTACCGAAAAAGAATGTTTGGAAGCAATATCATTATTCAATTCAGGAATGATGATACCCAATATAGCAAGAAGGTTTAAGGTTGATAAAACGACCATATATTCAATGTTTAAAAGATACCATGTTAACTATCTGACAGTATAATTGTTCCAAGAGTGTCCACTCCCTATTATTAAGTTAAGGGAGAAAATGTACTCCAAAACACTTCGTAAGAAGTTCGCAGGATAAAGAGCCTGCGATGAAAAGTTTAGATTCGATTTAGTGCACCTATCACTATGCGTAACGAATTTTCGCGCATTCGTCTGCAACACAAAGTTCCGGGCAGGATGCTGAATCGCAGAGTTGAATGCGGAATCCCCTGTAAGGATCCGAAAACGAATCAGGTAAAAGTAGAGACGCTGTGGATGTATCACGTCGAATGGGTTTTTGAACAGCAATTTTCGCAGGACAAGAACTATTGTTTGATGTATGCACGTTCCAATAGAAGTTCCAATGGGGAAGTGAGAAACTACGGTAAATCGGGTAATATCCTTTCTACCGGTAGCGGTATCCGCGAACAGATGTCGGTAGGTCATGTTACCTACTATAATCAGTTCAGTTTGAAGATGTTGGAGAACGCCTTGTTTGAATTGAGCACGGGAGTGCTGGGATATAACATGCGTAATTTCGTTCTGGAAACGGGCGAACGCGGAGCTGCGAAGTTCAGCGAAGAAGCGCTGAAAACTACTTCCGGATGGCAGTCGAATATTTGGATGGATGCTGAACGCCTGGGTATGGTAGGCAAGACAACTTCCGAACTGTCGAGCAACGCTTTAAAAGCGGGCTTCCAGTTTACGGAGTTTCTGTTTGCCAATAACATTCGCGTTACCATTAAGGTGAATCCGTTCTATGATGATGTGGTGAGAAATAAACTCATCCATCCGGTCTTCGGAGGGCCTGCGGAATCTTACCGCTACGATATTTACTATATCGGAAACACGGACGAACCGAACATTCAATTGTGCAAGATCAACGGTATGGAAGAGCAAAGAGGTTTCCAAGCCGGGCCATTTGGCAATCCGTTCACGGGCGAAGCGAACACGAATTTTGCTTCCTTTGACGAGGATGCGGCTGTAATCCATAAGATGGCTACGTTGGGTGCTATTGTGCTTGACCCGCTGCGGACGATGAGCTTTATTCCTTCGGTGTTGGCGGCTTAGAATTTAAAGGCTTAGGCAAGAGGCTAAGGCGAAGGCGAAAGTTTGGAGTTTAAGGTTCAAAGTTCGTCATTCGTAATTGTAAAGGGGTTAGGGATTCTAACCGGTTTCTGACCCCTTTTTTTAAATTGATAATTGATAATTGATAATTGACAATTGACAGTTAAGAATTAAGAGTTTTTGAACTGAACGATTAAACGAATTAACAACTAAACGGTTAAACAATAATAAAAATAGGAGATTGGAGTATGGAAGAGAAAGAAGGGACGGCAAGAGGGTCGTCCAAAAAAGAAACATTGACAGAGGGATTGAATCGCTTGGCGAGCAGAAAACTTATATCGTGTCTTACAGACAAGGTTATTTATGTTCGATGGATCCCCAAAGAGGGCGGTATCATAACAGATCCCAAGCATGTGCTGGCAGGCGGTATGGCGCCAACGGCAAAGCGTACTTATACGGTACCGATGCTGAAAAGCGGTACATATGCGAATCCGCTTACCAACGAGGAGAAAGCCTTTTTGGAAGCGTATATGGGATTGGAGCCTAACGCGCTCTCGGTGTATAAAAAGGATGATAACTACTGGGATAACAGACAGGTGGAACTTGGGAAGGGGACAACGACCCTGCATCTGTCAGACCCGAATGATTACATCCGTTACAAAATCCTGTTGATGAACAAGGATTTTATCGCTCCGGACGAGATTACGTTGAAGAACGCACGCAAGGCTACGTATCAGTATGTTATCACCGGAAACAATGAGGACGACGTAACTGAAAGTCTTGACAAGAAAAGTAGGGCATACAAGAAATATGCAGACTTGAAGAATGAGATTGAAAAACTGGCTCTGATCGTGGAAGAAACAACGGGGCGTTCGGTAGCGAAACTGAAAAAGGAAACGATCTACAGGGAAGTGGAGAAGGCAATAGATAATCATCTTGATGCGTTTCTCAAGTATGCCGAAGACTTGTATTTGGATACGAAACTGTTGCTGTATCGCTCACTTGATATTGGTACGGTACGCAGAAAGGGAACTTACTTCTATTTGACGGATGGTATGCGTCCGCTTTGCACCGGTAATCAGGAACCGACATTGCAGTCGGCTTGCGAGATGCTGAACAATCCGCGGTACCAGGAGATTAAGTTTACGCTTGAGGCGAAATTGAACAATACGAATCAGTAGTGTGCAGTGTTTAGAGTGTAGAGTGTAGTTATTTAATTGACAATTGACAATTGATAATGGACAATGAATTTTGAACCTTGAACTTTGAATATTGAACTTTAAACAATTAAACGACTAAACGATTAAACAATTGAACGACTAAACAATTTAGGCATGAGTAATTCTGAATTTGAGAATGGATTTAACATATTGTATAACAACATCCTGTCGGGACAGTCGCCGGGGATTAATTCTTACGAGAAATCGTTCTTTCTGACAAAAGCACAGGAGGAGATTGTCAAGAATTATTTTAATCCCTTGGGCAACAAGTATCAGGATGGGGTTGAAGGTTCCCCGAAAAGGAACATTGATTTTTCATCCATTATCAGGGAACGTTCAATAACCGGCTCTTTTATCCCGTTCGGAAGGATATATGATAACATGCTTGTTTATGAACTCCCGGAAGATTACTTTTTGGAGTTGTCGTTGCGATTGCGAAGCGTCCCTCAACAGGGTCAGCAACTCTTGCACAGGGTGATAAAAAATGTAACGTCCATGGAGATGGACAGATTGCAGTCAAAACCTTATAGGGAGCCATTTCGCGCACAGGCTTGAAAGGTTCATACGCTTGCCTATAACGGCAAGGATAGCGAGTTTAACATTGTAATTAACAAGAATGACGTTGCTATAACGTGGCTGCTTGACGTGCGTTACGTGAAACGCCTAAAACCGATTATACTCGAAGATTTGAGTATCACGGAAAACGAGTTTGGATTATCGGCGGGAACGCTTACGATAGAGGGCGAATCACAGGCTATGGCTTGCGAATTGGACAGTCAGATTCATCAGGAGGTATTGAACAGGGCGGTCGAATTGGCTGCGCTTTCGATGACGAATGATAAACTGGCGCCGATGTTGCAGGTTAATGCGAGGAGTGAATAAGGCTGAGGCGAAAGGCGAGAGGCAAAGTGTGTAGTGTTTAGAGTTTAATTGACAATGAACATGAAACCTTGAACATTGAACTTTAAAATTTTAACGACTAAACGGTTAAACGATTAAACAATGAAAGTAAACATTTTTTTTGTAGATATATTTTTAGTATTCATTTAATATTTAAGAGATTATGGCAGCATTTTCACAAGATCAATTCCGGCAGTTTTATGCCGTATTAAAATTTAACAACACGGATCCCAAGGTAGATACCTGGGTTACGGCGGGAGACGCCGGTTTTGGCAAAAACGCAACCAACACGCAGTTCTGGCTTAACTATGCCAGTCCGAATGGCGTTTGGGAACCCAATGCTACGGGTTCGAGAGTACAGGTTACGAGGGGAGACATCATCCACAAGGACAGAATTGTTTATGCGAAGATGTCCACGGCGGGAGACCGTCCCCTGCAACGCATGGAGGTGGTATTGAATCCTACTTTGAACAGCGGTGCGCCGATTATAGGACAGGACTATTTGCTGAATTTCGTATTCACCAATCTGAATATCGGTGGCCCGGAAAATCAGTATTTCAAGACGGGCGCTTCTTACAGGGCAAGAACGGGAGACACGGCTGCCATCGTTTATAACGAACTGGCTGACAGTGCGAAGAGAAATTTCTCTCGCGAGAGTTATCCCTATGTTCATGTCTATACGGATACGTGGGATCCGTGGACTACGCCGAAACCGGCTACTTCGACTTCTACCAAGATCATCGTTGAAGAGGTATTGCAACCTTATGCCCGTGGCAAACGTTCCGGCAATCAGGTGCCGTTCTCCATGGTCGCGGCTCCCGTTATTGACAACGGCAGTTATGTAGCGTGGGGTAACATCACGAATACTACGGCTACGAATGCGAAATATTCGCCTTCGGGACGTATCGTGGCTGATATGGAATGGTTCTATCTTGGACAAAGGGCTGAACAGTTCCGGTTTGACGGATATAACAATTTCGAGACTGTTTATCTTACCGATCCTACTGCGTCTTACGATTCATTGGACATAGAATTCTATTGAGCAGGAAACAATGAAGATATTCAAAAGTCCACGCGCTGGCTTTCCATTTTTGTTCCGCGTATTCCGGCTACTGCGCCTGCTACGGGTCTTGTCAAGAATCCGATACTGGATAGTTTGGCGGGACAATTGACGGGGGTTACGGTGTTGGATAACAGGAAGCCGTAGTCAATTGACAATGGACAATTGATAATGGATAATTAAAGGGTGATGGCATTCTTGGCAGGTTTGCCATTGGTCATCATCCTTTTTTTTAGAGGGTAAAATTTAGAGTTTAGAGGCGATAGGCATTAGGCGAAAGGCTAACGCCTAAACAACTAAACAATTAAACAGTTAAACAATTATAGGACATGGATATAATCAATTTCAGGGTGGCGCCTACTGCCGATGCGTTGGAGTTATGGGTCGAGGTTCCGGACGGGCCTAATTACGAAGGAATAACGATTGACAAGATTGCTATTCAGGATGACAAGCACTGAACGGTGGGTTATCCGGAACATCCGCAATTCGAGATGAAGTATAATCCGATGTTTCTTCCACAGGGATCGCCTGCATTACCGACTGATTTCTACAACAATAAAAAGGTTTCCAAGATTTTAACGTTCAAGGATTTGAAGAAGTTATCCCGCACTGGCAAGTGCCCGGACACCAAGTGTTCGCACAAGTTTACCAATTCGGGCTTGTTTTTCATGTATGTGCATCAGGTAGATGACGGTACGAATCCATTAACGGAGGCTATTCCCTGTTGCTGCAACAAGGAAACGACTGTTGCCGTGGCTGCCAATCTGTATCCTATCTATAATACGGTTGCGAAGTTGATTGACGGATGGAATGCCACATGCAACGATAATAAAAATCAGGACTTGTTGATTGATTTGTATTTGAAGAAACAGATTTTTCTGGATGCTATCGAAATGGAAGATTATTGTACTGCCATCAAGATTTGGCATTCGTCGCTGTTTAAAGATGTGCGGACGGGAGACTGTCTGAATGGTTGCAATAACAGCGGGTATTCGGGCGGGTCTTATGATGTGGGAAGAGGGTGTAGGACTTGCGGTTAGGTATTAGGCGAAAGGCAAGAGGCAAAGTGTGTAGTGTTTAGAGTTTAATTGATAATTGACAATAAAACTTTAAACCTTGAACTTTGAACATCGAACTTTTAACGACTAAACAACTAAACGAATAAACAATAATTTAGGTATGGAGAATTTGGGAAAGGCGAATATTATCAATGCGTTGAATCTGTACGATTATCTGGCTTTGTACGGATTTGACAAGTATCATACCAAGGATGACTTGATTGTCCTTGCGATGATTAATGATTTTTTGTCGAATAACTGCCATTACAATATCCTGGATGATTGTCTATACCGTAAATTGCTTTGTATCGTTGAAAAAATTATGAACGGTAATCCTATGATGAAGTATTGCCGTATCTTCTTTACCGAATATAAAAATCTGGACGGTTCTCAAAATATACGCGATTATCAGAAAGTTAAGGATGAAACGGGTATTGATTATTCGATACCGGCGTTTAAATACACGATAGATCAAAGTCCCCCAGCCCAAATCCCTTCTCAAGGGGGAGGCGTGGTACTTGACGGTTCGCCAACGGGATTTTATCAGGTAGGGAAAAAGATTGTAATTCCTACGGTTGTTCCAATTGCTACGGGTTATACTTTTGATTATTGATTGCGGAATGATACGGGATTGCCTGTTTCGGGCAGTTTTGTTATGCCGGAAAATGATGTTACCGTTGAAGCGCAATGGATTGCTAATTCCTATACATTGACGATAGACTTGAATGGGGGAAGCCCCTCCTCTTCCCCCCAAGGGGGGACTCCTGACGGGGTATATGCTTACGGGACGGTTATTGAATTGATGAATCCCGATCCTGTCCGGACTAATTATACGTTTGCGGGTTGGATACGGTTGGATACAAATGAGAATGTTACGGCATCGTTTATCATGCCTGCTTCCGATTTGACGTTGCAGGCGCAATGAATTGAGAATCAGAAATATTTATATAAGATAGATTTAAGCGGAGGCACAGGCAGTTCGGGCGGAACGGATCCCGGTAATTACTATGAGGGAACTACCATTAGTTTACCTTCGGTTTCTCCTTCCAAGGCGGAGTATAACTTTACCGGTTGGAAGAGAAGTGATACAAATACGGCTGTCAGCGGCAGTTTTGTAATGCCTGACAATGACGTTACCATTATTGCACAGTGGGAACTGATTCCTAAATATGCTTTCAGCATAGATTTGAATAGCGGTTCGGGTGGTTTGGGCGGTACTGTTCCGGGAAACTACTATGCGGGAACTGTTATTGATTTGATGACAACAAATCCTTCGCGTACCGGTTATATTTTTGACGGTTGGATACGCTTGGACACGAATCAGGCTGTAACAGGTTCTTTTGCCATGCCTGCCAATAATATTGTTTTGCAAGCACAATGGGAGTTGGCTCCGGTTACGGTTACGTTTAACGGTAATGGCGGCGTTTTACAGTCGGGACAGGAACAGGTTACTGTACCTTATGGAACGTTGTGGATAGATGTGGCAAAACCTTCGTATAAGAGACCTCAACTGGCGTCGCAGCAAGGCGGATTTACGTATATAAAAGACGATGACAGTACACTTGTCAATGATACGGATATTCTTACGGCAGATATTACGGTATATGCTTCATTTACAGTCATAGAAATAGGCGTGATTACGCATGACGGAGAGATACTTTCGGCGCAGGGGTGGATCGAGAAGTATGGAGTGAATTTATATTCGATTTACGATTCGGGAAGTGGAAATTTGCGTGTATTTTTCAAAAATGACGACGACAGTTTAAAAGATCATCTTGTCGAATATATTTATTTTAAGGACGGCGATTTTGCGTTCGGTATTGCGTGCGATCATCTGGATGACGGTTCGAGCCGAAACATGCTTTCGGGCGGAACCGATTTTTTCAACATGCAGCAAGTATTGACGTCTCCTGACTCGGTACTGAATGGCAAAGCCTATCAGATTTCAGCGTTTATCAATCAGCAGGGAATAGGGATTGGCGGTTACAATAGCGGTATTTATCCGCGGATGTTGGATCCGATGATGACTTTTGCAGATGCACTGCAGTTTACACAGACGGGCGTCAATGAGGCGGCGGTTGAAGCGATTCTAAACAATAAAAACGGGAAACAACTGACGGCGGAGATTATCGCCGTGGGACAAAGCACGGAACTTACCGGTATGCAGACGTGGGCAATTGATACTCCGGCTTTGCAGAATGAGAAGTTTTATGTGGGCACGCCTTACGAGTATAGTATCCTGTCTAAAAATCTTCCGCGTTTGTGGGATTTGATAGACATTCTGGATAATTGAGGCAGTACGGCATTTCCAAATCCCAATGTTCCGGGAGCGTATATACCTTTCGAGGATCCACGCCAGACACCGGAGCCTACATATAAGCAATGGATTCCCTATACGTATTTTGCAGGCTCTTATGCGGTGGGATTTTATCCCGGTGATGGCAAGGTCTGTAGTCAGGGATTTCAACGGATTGACCGGAATCAAATTATTTGGAGTATGAATAACTTTTACACTACATCCATACCTCTTGTTACCGGATATGTGAGCAATACACAGGGAAACGAGGATTATGCGAATTGCAATCTGATACACATGGATATTTTGAACAATCAGTTATTGGACGGCGAAGGAAAGTTTGAACGGAGTAATGGAGGTTTGGGCAGGGCTATTCCGTTGATTGATGTTATGGCTTTGTTTTTGGAACGGGGTTATTAGGAATTAGGCTATAGGCGAAGGCTTAGGCAATTACGAATTATGAATCAGGAAAAGGCGAAGGCTTAGGCAGAGGCGAACTATGAACAATTAAACAACTAAACGATTAAACGATTAAACAGGATAGACTATGGCAAACAATAACATAAGAAAGAGCGTGGGTTGCGATTCGGGAATAACCGGAGGCAATACATATAACGCACGGTATCAATATACGCTGGATTTGGATGGCGGAAACTTTGTTCTGGATACGCCGGAGATTGACGGGACTGTTAGCGGGGCTTATCCTGCCGGTCAGACGATTTATATTCCGTCCGTTAAGCCCGTCAAGGAGGGTTATACCTTCAAACAGTGATGCAGAACGGATACGAATACGGAAGTAACGGATGAGTTCTCGATGCCCGACCATGATACTACCGTTATTGCGATATGGGAACCCAACGCGGTCTATGCCTATACGTTGGATTTGGCAGGAGGAACATTCGGGATTCCGGGTTCGGGGTTACAGATTCAAGGTTCGCCTTTCGGTACGCCTAACGGGAATTATGAGGAGGGGACTGAAATTGTGCTTCCATTATTCGATCCCGTGAAACAGGGATTTGTCTTTGTTGAATGATTGCGAAGCGATACGGGACTTGCTGTTACGGATGGTTTTTCCATGCCTGCCAATGACGTTACGGTTACGGCTGTCTATAAGGGTATTTATCAATATACGTTGGATTTGGATGGAGGACACCTCCCACCTGCTTCCTCCCAAGGAGGGGCTGATGGTACGCCAAGTGGGAGTTACGTTGAGGGTGAGACTATTTGAATGCCTTCTTATATTCCTGAAAAATTAGGTTATAATTTTGTGAAATGGGTTCGGTTGGATATGGATACGGAGGTTATCATCAGTATGGTGATGCCTGCAAACGATGTTACTGTCAAGGCTGTATGGGAATCGAATCCCTATCAATATGTATTGGATTTCGATGGTGGAAGCCTTCCCAATCCTCCAAGCGGGACTATAGGAACTCCGAACGGGATGTATTTGCCGGGTACTGTTATTACTTTGCCTGTTGATATTCCCGTGCGAATGGATTATGATTTCAACGGATGGCAGCGAAACGATACGAATGTAATTGTTGCAGGCTCTTTCGTGATGCCTGCAAACGATGTTATAGTCAAGGCTTCGTGAACTTATGCTCCCTACTATAACTATACGATTGACTTGGGCGGCGGTTCGGGTGTTACGGGTGGTACGCCGGGAGGAAAGTATAAGGCGGGAGATACGATAACCCTTCCAAACGGAACTCCAACAAAACAGGGATGTGTCTTTATGTATTGACAGCGTAGCGATACGGCGACGCAAGTTACGGGCAGTTTTGTCATGCCTTCGCACGACGTTACTGTAACTGCTGTTTTTGATTGCAGTACGTACAGTGTTTCTTTTAACGGGAATGGCGGAAACAATATTCCAGGAACTGTGAGTAATGTTTCGATGGGCAGTACTTTCAATATTCCGACCGTGATTCCGACCAAGGATTCATCTACTTTCCTGGGATGGAAAGACAAGAATGGCAGTCCGGTATTTAGCGGGTACAAGAATCCCGGCGATACGTTTACGATGCCGCAGCGGAATGTTACATTGGACGCTTCATGGGCTACGATATACTGGAAATCTACGGCTATTAATGCTATTGTTCCTTTGATTAATTCGGATACGCTGGAAATATTGGGTACGAATAACTTGGCGGGAACGGTATATTCAAACCTTGATGGCGGCGGAAAGGGATGGACGGCGGTATCGAACAATTCATGGATTACGATTACCAACAATGGTTCCGGAACGATGGACAACAACGGAAATATTGCAGCCGATATATGGAGTTGCGATATAAAACTTGATCCGAATACGACGACTTCTTCCCGCACGGGATCGGTAACATTTACGCAAAAGGATAGCGGTCTTGTTTTTGTACAGTCGTTTGAACAGGAAGGACAGAACAATCAGGTATTTGTCGTATTCCAGAGTAAAGACCCCGGTTCCATGTATGACGGATTTGCCATTCATAGCGTTACGGTACCATTAAACGATCCGGGTTCCACGCCAAGTATTTTGCCGGGCGCCAGTTACAAGGCAACGGTAGATAGCAGTGTTATTACTTCTTCTACTTTTGGTTTTGGACGGATGTGGGAAGTTGCGGTAGGAGGTCAAAACGAGAATGTCCATGTATGAATGGGTTATTATATCGGAGGCGCGGCTTATATACCCGCAGTGCAGACACAGACGCTTACGCAGATTGAAGTGATTCCGCCTACGGGATATGGTTTTATTTATACATTGACAATGCAAAATGTAATGGCTGAAATAGAGTATAACGGAGTTGTCAAGGCGGTCAGTTTCTCCTATTCGACAAACGGACAGTCCCTTATATTTACTTTCGACCCGATTGTTATTGATTCGTCCCTGAACAAATCTGTTATGATTCGTTTATCCAAGAACGGGACGGGACATTTTGGGTTTTATAAGATTTAGGCGAAAGGCATTAGGCTAAAGGCTAAGTATTTAGTGTGTAGTGTGTAGAGTTTAGAGTTTAATGGACAATTGATAATTGACAATTGACAATGAATCTTGGAACGATTAAACAACTTAACAGTTAAACGATTAAACAGAATATGATATGGCTAAAAATTTGGAACTAATAGATACACAGGATGATGCGATAACACTGGCGGATATTCGCCAGATCATTCAGAATTGCGGCAAGGGTTTGACCGCACAGGATTTCAGGGATTTGATTGACTGAATCTTGCAGGAGTTGGGCGACGTTTACGAGTATATCAAGAATACGGGCGGCGGTAGCGTTACGTGGGATAGCATTTACAATTTTTTGAGCGATCCCGATTATTTTGACAATACTGACCCGATTACGATAGACGTATCCGGCAAAAAGATTGTGATTGGATTGGACGCCAATAAACTGGCTGACTTTATCAATACGCATAATCTGTTTGTAGGGGCTGTTACATATGACAATACTACGCATCAGTTTACTTTTACGGGTGGAGGCGGAGGCGGAATTTCAGACGCTCCTTCGGACAGTAAAATTTATGGTCGCAAGGATGGTATCTGGGTAGAGATACAAACGGGCGGAGGTGGAACGGGTAATACCGATTGGTCTGACTTGAATGACCATGTTAAAGCAGGTTACGGTATCAATATTAATGACGATCCGCTAATTCCCGATACGATTGTCATTAATGCACGACCGTCTAAGGCTTACAATATTGATTATTTACTGACCAAGAACCCTGCCATTTATTCGGAGACATTGTTGCTTGACGGTAATGTTGAAGCCATATTGCATAATAATGTATTTACTGTTGAAGTTACGGGATGGACGCAGAGCGCTCTTGTTTCCGGTTCTCTTCCGGAAGCTGCCTTACTGAATCTGGATTTCAATGCCCTCATCAATGCTACGGATATTCTTTCCAAGAATGAAGGCGTTAGAACTGTGTTGAGGATTAAGAATTTGGGAACGGAGGATTTGAATGTTGATACGGTTTGTTCTACTCCATCGAATAACAAGTTTATTCCGGTTGATACCTTACAGTATATTCCTGCCAATCATACGGCTGACTATGAACTGTATGTAGGTAAGGAGAGTGACGGTACGGTTGTGAAATGTACGTTTCTAAACAGTTATGACAGCGATACCGGACAATTGTACTCTTTTACGGGATATAGCGCAATCGCTAATATTGAGCGGGTTATTGCCAATGCGCTTTCGCGGCATGAGGTGCAGATTAACCCTTAATTCAATTGACAATTGATAATTGACAATTGACAATGAAGATCTAAACGATTAAACAACTAAACAGTAATTACATGAAGAAACAGCGGTGGATAAACAATTATAATACGGTTGGGGATTTTGATGGGGCTAAACCGTCTTTTATCGAATGTCATGTGGGAGGTATTGGGGCTTTTCAGAAGAGTTCTACTTTTCCGGCTATTGTGGATGATGCTCCGGTAAATGATGGCACATATTCGGCTGCATGGGACGCTATTTTTAATCTGAACCGTCCCTGGCGAAACACGCCGCCGGATGACTGGGTTGGAGAGTTTGACGATATTGTTTACTGGATGGCGCTGGAAATCAAATGGGGTATGCGGGGATTTGCGATTGCTTATGATAACGGCAATAAAAACAGGGTGTCAGGCAATTTTGACAATACAAATCCGTTGAATGTATTTACAAAATTACCTTCCATTGACGACGGGAACAGACTTGTAAGCCTTTCCAATTTTTTAAGCGGGAATTATAATTGCAAGGAAATCTCTTATTTTGACATGTCTAATGTAACTTCATTGAGTAACGCTTTTTCAAATTCAGTTGTAGAAACGTTCCCGTCCATCAAATACAATACATTGAAAGTTGAGAATATATCCGGTATTTTTGCCAATTGAAAACCTCAAAATATTTACCTTGATTCGGGGAATTTTCCTCTAAGTACTGTAAGTAACGTAACAGATTTCTCCAATGCGTTTTACAGTTCAAATGTAAGATTTATGCCTTTGGACATAACCAAGGCAATTACTATTGAAAATATATATTACGCATCAAAAAATGATGGTCAGATTCTAAACAGCAGCAATATCATCAACATATCAAGTGCTCCCGATTTGACAACAGCCAGGCAGGCTTATTATTTCATATCCAACTTAACGGTAGATTTGTCTTCGCCTTATGAATTTCCATCAAGAATCAATTGCCAAAATTTCTTTGGAGTCAGTCCCGATACCGTTATTCCTTCCGGAAAGTTATCTATAAAATTAACGGTAGATTCAAGTCATCCCGATTGGAACTGGACATCATCTACCGTTCCGGCAAGTTTTAACAATAAATCATATTATCTTGACATACAGGGAAGCGATACATTGAAAACTGTTACGGCGCCTCTGTCGTCAGTGCAAAAGGGATATTCAAATCTTGATTTGTCAAACTGCACCACAGTCAATAAATTATACAATACAGTTTATCTTGGCAGTACGGATAATATGCCTACTTATGATTTAAGCAGTTGTACGGACTGTTCAAACATACTTAACGGTTTGACGGTAAAAGATGCACCAACCGATACAATTATTGAGGGAGGTATCCTTGACACGAATATTCCAATCCTTACAAATACAGGCAATATAAAGAATGCGGCAAATGCTTTTTACGGTATTAAGGCTGCATGGATCAACAATCCATTTACCAATCCGGAAACGTCGCTTAACAATACTTTTGCCGCTTGCGATAAACTGGTTACGTTTGCAAACAAGAGCGGTGATTTCCATTTGATAAGCGGTAATCAGACGGGAGTTTTCAATGGCTGCACTTCCTTAAAGTATTTCAAGAATTATACAAACAATGACATCGAGATTCATATAGAGGCTACAACAACCGGGCAGTCAAGTTCTATAGATTGCAGTTCGTTTTTTAACAGTTGCAGTTCCCTGGAAAGTGTTACGATATATATGGACAATATTTTACCGTGATACAGAACAAGTTCGGACATAGACGCAACGTGAACTCCGGGTACAAATTCAAGAAAAATAAATTCAGCCGGCATGTTTAACGGCTGTACCAACTTGAAAGAAATTCATGGCAGCATATATACGCCTACGTTGAATAATTGATATGGATCTTTTCCCACGATGAGTTTTGACGGATGCGACAGTCTTGAATATGTTGATTTTACCGAAATATGCAGCAATCTTGACATGAGAAATTGCAAGAATCTGAATCAGGCTTGCATTGACAAAATCATATCCGCCCTTTGCGATTTTGCTTCAAAACCTTATTCCAATGCAATTCCGTCCTTGACTTTCAATGCCTATATCGGGCCTCAACAAACCAATATCATAGACAATGCAAGAGTTGCGGCAATGCAGGCGAAAGGATTTACGGTTAGTTTCCTGAATGTTTAACCTTAAAATGACAGGTTATGAGTTTTATAAATAGACATTTAACAGTATTTGATACTTATGATGAATGAGTTAGCGCTTCCAATAAATTTGTAAGACCCAACGTGTCCTATTTGTTGGACAAAATCGTTGTGGTATATTGATTGAACATAGAATCCATTTGAGGATTGACTATTGGCGGAAGTTGATCTTCGGGCGTATTTAAACTTGCTGCCAATCCTGCAATAACAGGGATTCCATCCGTGCCCGACGGAGAAAGATTGACGAGCCTTAATAATTTTGCAACGGCATTAGCAAATTTAACGGAAGTTGCGGGATTCAACATATCGAATGTAACCGTATCGGATTATGCATTCAGCAATAATTCATTGCTTGAGACTGTATTTGCCGATAACGCAATCGAATCCGATCATATAACGTCTGCCCAATATATGTTTAGCGGATGTTCGTCCCTGCAATCCATGGAACTTGATTTTCCCAGTTGCAAAAATTTTGCCGGTATATTTAGCGGATGTTCGTCTTTGAATGATATTAAACTGGTTTGCGACAGCGGAACAAATTTTGGCGCTTCCTTTCAGGGCGTAAAAATGTTGATTGAAGATATATTGAATCCTTCCGACCCAAAATATTTTAATTTTGATAATGCCCAGAATGTTTCACTGTTATTCGACAAATGTTCCACGAATGAAAATCTGAATCTTGATTTAAGCGCCAAATTCCCAAATACAATAAGCGGCGACAGCATGTTTTCAAACGTCAAGTTTAATCTTGCCAAGCCGGAAGTGCATGTAACGGGATTCTATTCGGCGTTTGCCAAAATGTTTTCGGGGGCTACCGGTATTGACGGCAGTAATAATATACAGCCCATGCATTTGATAGAATATACCCTGAATAAGGATACTTCACTTGCGGAAGAATTTCAGAATATGCTTCTTGAATCTGTTATTATCCATGAGAACGGTTATAAGGTTACAAGTTATGCCGGTACATTCAAGGGTACAAAACATTTGCTGGAAATTCCGGATTTACCTGCATCGAATGCTACAACGATGTATCAAATGTTTAACGGCGCAGTCCTTGATATACAGGATTCCATGAATTATGTAAATCCATATACTTATGACTTGTCGAATTGCACTACAATAGAAAACATGTTTAGAGATACGGCAGCAACGGAAAATATTGCAAACGACATGATTACAAGTGAATTTTTTCCAAAGTTCATAAATACGGACAAATTGGTCAATTGCAATTTTGCATTTCAATCGGCATCGCTTGTTACAGGCGTATGGAACAGACCGGTTACGGACAATCTTGTCGAATACGGTCATACGTTTGGAAATCAACGGTTTATTACTTCTTTTGACAACAGTGTCAAGTTTAACGTCTATAAAACAATGAACAGTTTTATCGGCGTCGGCGAACAGCTTCCGCAGGAAAGCGGGCCTACATACGCTTTTACGGGAGCAGGATATACAACTCCGATAGATGTATATATGAAAAAGGATTCAAATGATTCCAACAACTCCATTAACTGCGGCGGATTGTTTAGCAGATGTACATCCATGACTGAATCTCCGACTATTAACCTGTGACTGTATCCCGGGCAGTCATTGAATACGGATTGCGTTAAAAATAAACTTTTATCAAATGATGCAATTGTGAACATGAGTTCCGTATGCATTGGTGGATTGTCAAACAATCCTCAAATAACAGCATGAAAAGGTAATTTTGTTATCGTCGGCGAGGACGTGTGCAAAAATATGTTTGAGACTTATCCGGCAGGTGCAGCAAAAATAGCAGACATAACCTTTTCGCTTGTAAGAGGCGGTGTGAGTTTGAATACGTTAAAC
This sequence comes from Tannerella sp., assembly GCA_031277335.1. Classification (GTDB taxonomy): domain Bacteria; phylum Bacteroidota; class Bacteroidia; order Bacteroidales; family Tannerellaceae; genus Tannerella. Next base: position 69,403 of record JAITMM010000237.1, read on the forward strand.
AATCTTACCGATGCAACACTGATATCGTTTATAGAGGCTCTTGTTCCCGTCAATCCTGCCAATACGGATACCGATTATGCGGGTACAGGGCTATCGAGTTATACAGCGCCATTGATTATAATGCTGAACAATGCGCAATATACCAATCCGGCTATCATACCGAGTTTGGGTATAAGCATTCAGAATTTCTGGCTTGACCTGTCGAATGACCTGGGCGGGTCGCGGAGCGATTGGGGGTATCATGTGCTTTGGATGGCGTAAGTTATTAGAGTTGTTTAATCGTTTAGTTGTTTAATCGTTTAGTTGTTTAGTTGTTCAAAGTTCAATGTTCAAAGTTCAAGGCATTAGGTTGAGGATTTGAGATTTTTACTTATCCATTTTCCGAATAGAAAGAGGTATCTTCCTAAAATTAAAACAATTAAAGATATTTTTAGACAAAGTATTCCTTTCTCTTCCATTTCGCTTTTAAAACCGTCCATTCTCATATTTTTCAGACTGCGCTCGCCGGACATAACCTCTCTGATGTGCATGGGATCGTCATACTTACTTTCGCCCCATCCAGGAGGGATCTCGTCTGGGGTCGTCCACATATCCTCTTCCTTAATCAACTCTCGTTGTGGCTTCAGTGTGTTCGGGGCGATTTTTTGTAGCATTTCAGCCTTATAATCATCTTTTGAAATAACGATTGATTTTTCTTCTTTGGGAAATGTATCCTTCGATAATTCATCCTTTATATCATTGATTTCCATAGAGGATTTATCTAATGGAGAATATCTCGATTTATAACGATTTAAATCAGTAAGATTACTTATAGGCGGTTTCATTATAAAATAAAAACCTGTCAGAAACACCAGAGTTATTGATATGGCTATACCGATCAGTTTCAAGTTTTGTATGAATTCCGATGCTATAACTTTTGAGGCGTCATTTTTGAAATTTTCTCTATTTTCTTCTCTGGTCGTGTTTCTAATATCTACGTTAATCGGTGATGAAGTATTTACATTGGCATTTTGAGACGGGTTTGTAAATTGTTTCGGTATGGGTGGCGGCATTTCATCGAAAAATGATTTTAGACGTTCAATGTTTTCAGCCTTATCCCAATCTTTCATACCTTGATGCCACACAAAGGAATCTCTTTTTAATGATAGTGATTTCAGTTCATCGTAAGTGTATGGCCCGGATTGTTCCCCGTTTATGATAATATAAAAAACATTGTTTGTCATTTCATTTATTATTGAATATTGCAAAGGTACTTGATTTTTTTCCCTTAACAAAATATTTTAAGTTTTTTTAAGAAAAAAAAGAAGCGCTTCACAGCGCCCCCTGGTTTTGTTTATTCTTTTGTACAATTTATATGCCTTACGGCACTGTTAAATGTCTACATACAAAAAAATTTATTTTTACATTGGGGCAAAGGTAAACATTCTTTTCCTATTTACAAAGAAATCTTTCTTTTTTTCTTTCGGAGGATATGATTACGGGTTTTGTAATGCTGTATTACGGAGCGTGTAATGACTGTATTGACATTGAAATAATGTCTTACCTTTGCCACGTATTTAGAATTTAGTTATTAGAGTGTAGAGTTTAATTGACAATTGACAATGAAAGAATGAACGGCTGTTCATCTCAACAACTCAACAACTAAACGATTTAACGATTAAACAATTTAAAAACAAGTATTTACATGAGCAAATTTGCAGAAATTGGATATTTAGTTTACGATAAACTTGGATTGGGTTCCGACGATGAAAGATTCACGATAGACCATATCCTGTATCTCTGTGGCGTATGGCGCGCCGCGCTAATCAAACAGTATTACAGGGATGCGAAACGTGAATTGTCGTCGTCGAACTATCAAACCATTTGCGTTAATCTGGCGTATAACGGGGACTGTCTTTCCGGTTCCGAAATGAAGTCGGTAGAGAAGATTCCGAATTTTATAGGCATCGGTACGGACAATATCAATATTGTGCCGATGGGCGACCGTTTCAATAACAATCGCTGGACGATGGTTTCGGAAGACCGGTTTAACTTTGTGGGCGATAACAAGTGGTTGCGCAAGATTATCTATTTCACACGGGCTACAGACGGGAAACTGTATGTCAAGTCAGCGTCTCCGGATTTCAAGTATCTGCAAAAGGTGAAGATAGAGGGTATCTTCGAGGATCCGGCGGAGGCTGCCAAACTTGCGTGCGACAAGGACTGCAATCCGTGTGGCGACGTGATGGAACAGCATTTTCCATTGGAAGATATTCTGGTGCCGAATCTGATAGATATTGTTTACAGCAGGCTGGCTAACGATCTCTATCGTCCGGAAGATAAGAAGAATGATGCAGACAGTCTTAGTTTGTAGTGTGTAATGTGTAGAGTTTAGAGTTTAATGGACAATTGATAATTGACAATTGAGAATGAATCTTGGAACGATTAAATGACTTAACAGTTAAACGATTAAACAATTAATTTTATGCCTTTAAATCATACAATGACAAGGATGTCGAGAGCGGGTTGGACAGAAATTCCCAGAGGTAGCCGTGGCAAGAGGTCTGATTGACCCGAATGTTACGGGTTGCACCGGTTTAAGTGGAATCTAAAATTCAGATGGCATATCTCTCCACAATTGCTGCCAAAGGTGATCAATGATGTATTCAAGCATATGGCGGAACATTTGTGGGAACGTGGCACGCTGACGCTTCCCGGTAATTTCGGACGGTTGTACATTCAGGGATTTAAAAAGCAACCGCTAATGACGAAGGACAGAAAGATGATATATGAACAGTATGTAGATTGGGGTTCGTCGCTGAAAATGTGGCAAACGGATGAGGAAGCGAGACAGGAAGGTTTACTGGTACGGTATAATCCGGGTATTACCTATAAGATTGGATTCAATCTTAGGACGGATAGAAGTAACAGAACGCTTGTACCGAACCTTTCGTTTTTTAAGTTTCACAGTCAGACTTCTCTTCGCAAACTGGGTGCAGAGATTATACGTGCTGGAGAACCTCCGCCTATAGAAAGGAGTTCCATGTTCCGGAACAAGCGGGGTAGCGTTTTGGCTCCGCGTAATTATAAGGAAGTGAAAGAGATGGATAAAAGGAGAAATAATCCGTGGGCGGATTTTGTGTATTAGTGTTTAGAGTGTAGAGTTTAGAGTTTAATTGATAATTGACAATTGACAATTGACAATGAAACTTGGAACAACTAAACGATTTAACAACTAAACGACTAAACAAATATTTAAGTTATGAAAAAGTTTTTGATAAATAAGAAAGTATTGTATGAATAAGGGGAATGTGTCAATAACAGTTATTCTTGACCGCCTGTTGCGTAACAGCGTCATGGAGGGTATATCGCTGGAAACGGTGATTGATTATACGATTGATTTTATCGGTATCTCCGGCGTACCGCAGAACTTTGAGCAGAAACTGTTCAAGGGTGTTATCAATGAGTTTCGCTGCGAATTGCCGTGTGATTATGTCGATATTATACAGGTGTTGTTCCGGAACCGTCATTCAAGACGTTTTATTCCGGCACGGTATGCTACGGATACGTTTCATCAACATTACAATTGTGCCGACGTGCATCCTTCGCATGACTTTACCTATACGGTGAACAGGGATTACCTCTTTGCCAATATCGAGCATGGAGAGTTGGAGATGTCCTATCTGGCTGTGCCGGTGGATGATGACGGTTTCCCGCTTATCTCTGCGGACAATGATTTTCTCATGGCTTTAGAATGGTATATCAAATATACGCATTTTACGAAACTGTGGGAGGAAGGTAAGTTGGAGGACAAGCGTCTGGAAAATGCAAAACAGGAATATGCGTGGGCTATTGCGCGGTACAGTTCGCATGTGAAAGTACCAGATATGGGGCAGACGGAATCCATATTGAATATGTTCCGTACCATGGTGGGGACGCAAAACGAGTTTCGGAAGAGGTTTCGGGATACGGGAGTTAAGGAGATTTTTAGACGGCACCCGTCTTAATCAATTACGAATTACGAATTTTCAATTACGAATTAGGCGAAGAACAAGGCTAAGGCTAAGGCAAAAAGGAACTTTGAACTTTGAACAAATAAACAGTTAAACAATAATTAGATGAGAAAACAAGCAGCGTTTAATAATATTAATGGAATGAATCAGGATGTAAGTATCTCGAAGTTCAATCCCAAAATGATTTACGAAGGAATGAATATTCGTATCAATTCTTCGGAGGATGGTACTTTGTTTTCCATTACGAATGAGAAGGGTAACAAAAAGTGTATTATCTGGAATTTTGACCGTACACAGACTGTTGAACTGAATTATGTGGTCGGGCATTGCGTGCTGAATGACTGGCTGGTTATTTTTGATACGACCTTTCAAAGTTCTCCTAATTCTCCTCAAGGGGGAACCGGAGACGAGCCACGGGTGGATCGGATTTTGAGGTTGGAAGGGATTAATGACTATGAGTTTACGGCTTATGTATTATATGAAAGTGACGGTTCCGATACGGGACTTAATTTTCGGGCTTCGGAACTGATAGAGTGTTTTGGATTGTATGAATCTGATGACAATCAGAAAGTGTATTTCTGCGACCGGAATAATCCAATCCGTTTCATCAATATTATGAAAGATGTTACGGAAGTAGATAGTAACGGACAGTTGGTTTATGATTCAGACCGCGTGCGTAACAACTTGAATTTTTGTCCGGTTTTGAAGTTGGAAGAGACGTATGACATTCAAAAACGCAATTATGGCGGTACGTTTCATTCCGGCGTTATCCAATATGCTTTCAGTTATTGGAATCTGAACGGGCAGGAAACGCACATTCACTATGTTACGCCACTTTATTATATTTCTTTTGAGGATAGAGCCGGCAGTCCGGAACAGACTTGCAGCAACAGTTTCCGTATCGAGATAGACCATCTTGATTCCAATTTTGATTACTTGCGCATTTACTGTATCCACCGGACTACGGAAGACGCGATGCCCAATGCCCGTATTGTGAGCGATATATATTTGCGGGATGAGGATGACAATCCCTTGACTTTTGCCGATATTATTGATGACGGGATAATTGGACGGACATTTGATTCCAATCTGTTGCCTGTATTGGGTGGAGACGAGATATTCGCGGAGACGATGGCGACAAAAGAGGGTGTTTTGTTTGCGGGAAATATTCGCATGTTTAATGAAAATTTGGAAGCGGTCAAGGATATTATCCGCAATAATGATCCGGATAATCCTGTATTCAGAGTTGAAATTATCCGGAGCGGAGAAGAGAAGGACGCTCAAGGAAATAATCTTTTTGAAGACGTGGAAATCTTCAATGAAGATATCAAGAATCCCCAGAATGATTATTACATGTATTATCCCTATACGTTAAACAAACCCAGCGATACCGTAAAGCATTGAAAATTCAAGGAGACGTACCGGCTTGGATTGCAATTTCAGCACGAAAACGGATTATGAAGTTCATCCGTATTTTTATCGGATATTGTTATTGACAAGCCCATGAGTGTATGGGGGAAAAATGATTCCGTTACCGGACGTCTGATCGGTTCCATTATCCGTTACAACCGTATAAAAGTGGAATTGACACAGACTTTATTAAATGCCATACCTGCATTTTATAAAAAGGTCAGGCTGGTTTATGTTAAAATGACACCTGACATGCGGACTGTCATCACACAAGGTATATTGATGAATACCCTTTACAGAAACGGCGCCCGTGAATCCAATTCTCCCTTTGCAGTTCCTGACTGATATATCAGACCGAACAGAGAATTGTGCATCAATTACGCATACAATACAAGCAATATTGGTGATATTTTAGATCCGTCAGTCGAACCGGCATTGCCAATCATATCAACTTCTGCCCTGTTAAACATGATGTACAGTAAATGGCTTGGAACCACGAACATTTTCAGTCAAAATTTATATCCATTGCCATCGTTGCATGGAATGCCGACTGCCCTGCGTGATAGCATGGGATATCCTCTTCTGTATATGTCCAATTCCGAAACATGACAGTCCAAAATGTTTACCTGACCTTCCATGCCTGCTATTGATATTAAGACAAGGTTAAGAAACAGCACGGAAATATCGAAATTTTTCCAGTACACGGGTAGTGCAGATACAAGTAACGACATCATATATTACAATAATTCCTATTATACAAACGATTATTTGAGACATGATCCCTGGTATAGCAATTTCAATATCCGTTACAGTTCTCTCGAATACGAAACGTATCGTGGCGGATTCAATGCAACCGGCGGTATTGAATATCATAATGAACACAGTTTGGAAAAAGATACGGATTGAGTGATAGACAAGGGTATTATTAACATGTTCAGTCCCGAAATCATGTATGATCCGAACTTTGCCAATATAGATTTGTCAAATACCGGCTTGCGATTCAGAATGGCCGCCATGATAACTCACCAGTCCTGAAATCAAAAAGCAAATGTAAACGGGTCGCCCGGTCTTGAATCTTTTCTTTCCTGACTGATTATGCGCAGAAATGAACCCTATAAATCATTTAATTACAGTTACAATCAATCTTCGATGCCGCTCGCGGACTATTTTCCCAAAAGAATATACCGTATATTTACAGATGGAACCGATATAATCGAGCGATCCGAAGAGGCAACATACAGCGCCTTATGACATGCTCAAAATTCATATACCGTTAATACAAATCTCGATCCGAGCGTTCCCGGCGCCGTTTGCAATTCGCAGGATACTTCATTATGATATTCGTCTGCATTTGCCATGACTTTATATCGAAAGGAATCTGTCATTGATTGGGGAAATAACCGGATAACCGCGGAAAACATATCGCCGGAAATATCCATTTATACTCCCAAATATATGGGATTGACGGATGACAAATATATTGTCTATAAAGGTTCGGATATTCACAAGAGACCATTCAATTATGGACGGGAAGTTTTCGAGATTATTTCTACCATGTCCGATAATGGAACACATGGGGAAGGCGATAATCCCGTAATGGTTTATCCCGTGAAATACAGAACCAACAACCATTTGGTTATGGAACTGAAATATATGGCGCGTCCCAAGGATAAACTTGTCCGGGATCATGTCATCCTGCCTGAATTTGCTTCCAAATCCGAAACGACATATCCTGTTTACATGGAATATATTGATAAAAAGGAAGATACGTTGCATACGTCCATCATTCAACCGGAATATTATTTTCAAAATCCGGACAATTCCAATAAGGAAGTAACGATGGATGATATACAAGGCAGCATCATGGAATTAGACCTTGCCAATTATCCGGAAAATAACGGACACTGGATTCTGAAAAGCGGATATCCGTATGTATGAATAGCCGATTTGGTGCGTACCAATGAAACAAACCCGGACGGTACTTTCAATACTTACAATCAGTATGGCAACAATACGGAAGAAAATCTGATGAATCACTTATGGATACCGGCAGGAGAGAAAAGGGATATTGGAGATATGGATGTCAATACAGGCGTTTTAACATTGTTCGGAAGCGAAGGAGATACATTTATTCAACGGTTTGACTTATTGAAAACTGCTCCGTTCGATACAGACAGCGAAGGAACGGAAGAGAATAACAGCGACTGGAACAAATTGTGGGTTGGCATATCGGTATGGATAGAATCGTTTATCAATATGGATGGCCGCTATGACAACAAGCGCGGAATGACGAATCTTTACGATACGAAATTTGAAACATTTACGGCTCTCAATCCGGTTTATAGCCAAAAAAATAATTTCTTCGAGTATAATACGCTCAATACAAATTTATTGAATGATTATGAGGCAAAAAGTACTTTTGCATGGTCGTCTCCGAAAACGGTTAATGAATTGATAGACAGTTGAACAAGTATGTATTTGACAAATTCACATACCGTACTTAGCGATTACGGGAATATCAACAAACTGATTAATTTTAATAATGAAATTATCGGTTTTCAGGACAAGAACATATTCAGGGTACTGTACAATTCACGTGTGCAGGTTCCGGCTTCGGACGGATTGCCCATCGAACTGATGCAGGGTGTGAAAGTACCGGAGGTCAATTACATCAATTCCCTTTCCGGAACTACCAACAAATGATCTGTCTTGAATACGGAAACGGGTTTATGGTTTATGGATACACATAATCGCAGTATCAATGTTTTGTCGCAGGACTATACGGATATTACGGAACAGTTGGGCATGTCAAGTTGGGCAAAGAGAAATATTTCGGACTTGTTAAAATACAGTCCGGCTATCAATGATTCCTACATGGGACATTATGACCAGATAAGAGGCGATATATATTATTCAAGCAGCAGAAATAGTCTGTCATTCAGCGAACGGTTGAAACAGTATGAATCGTTTTTCAGTTATGAAAATGTGATTGGAGGAACAAACTATCGGAACAGATATTATATGTTAGCCCCCTCCAACGAAAAGACTTCAACGGATTTGTGATTGCATCACGGAGGTAAAACCGGCGAGTATTTTGGAGAGGTAAAGGATTCATATATAGAATATTATGTAAATCCGGAATATCCTTTTGATAAAGTATTTGACAATATATCGTATCGTGGAGACGTGTTTGACACGACCGGCGATTATCTGCCAAAGGAAACTTTTGAAAAAATGATTGTGTCGAACGAATTTCAGACGGGAGAGCGGTTGTTGAAGGGAGTAACGGGTACGTCGGACTGGCGCGCCAAGAAATATCGGATTTGGGAGTTTGCGTTTCCGCGACAGATTAGTTCGCTGAACAGGATTCGGAATCCGTGGGTGAAATTGAAATTGCTGTTTAACAATGAGCATGGATATTCATTTGTCTTGCATGACCTTGTTGTTAAGTACAGTGTTTAGAGTGTAGTTGTGTAATTGTTTAGTTGATAATTGACAATTATTTTGGATTATAATTAAAAGATTGGTATATGGCAGAGTTAAAGAAAATAAGAAGATATTATACTCCGGGTTATTTTACTCCGAGACTGTTTGCTTCGGGTGGTCAGGCAGGCGGTTACGGATATTATTACGGGAATAACGCCGGTATCGGAAATACGGGCAGTAATGTATCGGGTGGCGCTTCGGGAGGCGGCTCTTTCATGTCTAATTTCGGATCGAATTTTGGCAGTATTGGAAGTGCTGCTATGGGTACAATCGGTCAATGGACTGATGCTGCCGATATTAATGCAGAACAGCAGATCGGCACTCAATCTCTTGAAGATATACGGAATGCTAAAAGTAAAGACCAGTTATATGGAAATTCCATAGATGCAAGTACCATTCACTTTAAACGTCCGGGTTTGGGAGCTTCCTTGATGGAGGGTACAATGTATGGCGTTCAGGGTGGTACGGCTATATCTCCGGGGTGAGGTTGCGTATGTGCAGGTACAATAGTTTATACTAAAGATGGACAATGTAAAAAAATAGAAGATTTATGTAAAGAAGACGGTATTCTTGGTTTTTCTGACGGGGAAATTATTCCACAGAATATTATACAGATGCAGAAACCCGGATATAAAGAATGTGTTAAAATAGAAGCCGAATCCGGTTTGATTTTGGAATGTAGCGCAGACCATCCTATTATGTGCAGTAATTCAGATAATAACAAATGGTATTGAAAGGAAGCAAAAGACATTTTACCCAATGAAAAAATTGCTCATCTTGACATGTCTTTCGTATTCGGAGAAAAAGATATTAATTGAAGAATTGTTGAATCTGTAACGCCTATCGGAGTCAAACAAATATATAATTTGGAAGCATCAGATTCCCATACCTATATTGCCAATAACATTGTTACACATAATACTCTGATAGGAGGAGCTGCGGGATTCCTTTCGGGTTTGTTTTCCAACCAATATGCGAATCGCCGTATTGACGGATATGAAAGACAATTGAAACGCAACATCGGTGAAATGACCAATAATCAAAACCTGTATTTGACAAATAAAGATATGGGACATTCTTTAAGTAATCAGATTGCTTTGGGCGGGTGATTGAATAACGGATATAATCAAAGCAAAGAAGCAAATAAAACAGAATATGCTATGGGTGGATTGATGAAAGGATACGGTATGAATCCTCCGGCGTGGTATCCCAATACCTTCGGAGCGGGAGGAACACATGAAGAAATGTCCGAGAAATGAGGCGTTGAAGGAATATTGCAGGGATATGACGCCAATGGCGCTCCCAATCTGGTGGAAGAGAATGAGGTAAAATGGAATGATTATATCTTCTCGAACCGTTTAGTAATTCCCAAAGGCGTTAAGGATGCGGCATTGCCGACCAATATACAGGATAAGACGTTTGCAGAAGCGGCACAAGTATTGTCTGCGGATACGGAAGAAAGACCTTTCGATCCTGTTGCCAAACGGGGACTGGAAGTGATGCTTGGAAGACTGGCTCAATTGCAGGAGGTTGTTCGGATGGAACAGGCGGAGATGGAGGCTAAGGCGGAGGCAGAGGCGGAAGATGAGGAAATGATGGAGGCGGCTCGATATTTTGCCTTTGGCGGTGATATACGCGATAGCGATGAGTATAAGTTAAGGATACAGTCTTTGTTGGACAGGAACAAGCGTGAATGGCAACGGTATAAGAAACAGTATCCCGATTCCGACGATGAGGAAGTGGCTCGCTATCTGTATCGGAGAGATAACCGATGGAATCCGTTGAATACGGAATTTGTTTCGGGCGACAAGCGGCTTCAACAGTTTGTCAATGAGGAGGCTGCGCGAAATGGCGTACCGGCAAGTGTACTGTACAATCAAATATCCAATTCAGGTATGATAGACCGTCATGTGGCTGCCGTTAAGGATGGCTGACCGTTGGTTGATGAAAAGACTTCCTTGATTGATTACAAGCCGGGTGATTATAATGATTTTCGCAGTGAAATATCGAATATTGCACAAGGTATTGCGGTTCAGAAAAATGAATTGCAGCAATTGGGATTGAAAGGTACAGCGAAGGAATTGAATGCGGCGTATAATCTGGGCGTTGATCATCCGGATTTGTTGAGCGGTCGCATTGACGGATACGAGATTGGAGATAAATGGGATGGATTTGTTTTTCCGGTTTCCAATTCAAAGTCGGGAGTTCAAAGTTCAAAGTTCAAGATTCAAGGTTCGATGGATAATCTGTATGCCAAGGGCGGGGATATTAAAATCAATCCGAAGAACAAAGGACTGTTTACTGCTGCCGCCAAGAGAGCGGGTATGGGCGTTCAGGAGTATGCACGCCATATTCTTGCCAACAAGGAACGGTATAGTCCTACCATGCGTAAAAGGGCTAACTTTGCCAGGAACTTTGGCGGCAGTCATGCGGATGGAGGGTCTTTAATTGACAATGGACAATTGACAATTGATAATGAGAGTCTTGGAAATATTTTTGCAGGAGGCGGTTATGCCGATTATAATGATTTTATGCGTTATGTTCAGGGAAGAATGAAGACCGGAAAAATGGCGGAAGGAATTTATCCGACATTATTGCCTACGTATCTGAAAAATAAGGGATATGCGGATTACTATGTATGAAAAGCACTTGAAAACACGGATACGAATCCTTTCAAAAACAGGGATGGCATTATGCAGGCACTGGCGCAGATAGGCAGTGTTGATCCTCAAACGACGTGACCGAACTACAGGAAAAAAGTTGTTCCCGATGTTGTCAGAGCCGGTAACATAAATCCTGTCATGCAGGAACAGGTTTTGAAGTCTTATCCGAATGACAGGGCGTATATACCGCCTTCCATTAATGTTCCCGTTGAAAAATACAATTATGATCCGGATATGATTTTCTTGGAGGAAACGGATACGGGTGAGAGAATTGTCGGGAAACTGGATGATAACGGGAATATTGTTTATAATGATGGACACACATATCCGGGAAGGAATCTGTTTGATGGTGGAGGTGAATTGGAAGGATTCAAAAAGTATCTTAAGAAAGGACAGCCACAATCGAATTGAGAATATATTGATAAAATCGATGATATAGAAAATCTAAAAAATTCTTATCCAAATTCATATAAAAATTGAATAAAAGAAGTTACTATGGCAAGAGAAAATCTGGCGGCAGCAGCACAAAGAGTAGATGAAGTTACTAAAAATCTTATTCAACGATCACAGGAGATACAGGCTAAGGAAAAGAATAAGAATGATAAAGATATTATAAATTTGGATAATGGAATGTTTGAGTTACCCGGAAGAAAAATCAAAAACGGTGCAAACTTTCAAAATTCGGAACGGGGACTTGTAGAATGGGTTCGGGATTATCTACCCGAAGACATAATCATTACAGCAGGAGGCGATAGGGAAAATGAACATGCTTCGGGTAGGCGGAATATTGATTTGCGGAGCAGAGATAACAAATTCTGGGCATGAGCGAAAACCGAAGACGGTAAAAAAGCGCGTGAAAAGTTGAGAACGTTAGGTTATGACTGGTATTTTGAACAGGGGAAAAAGGGCAAAAACAGCGGTGATCATATAACCATCAATTCCATAGACATGCCCAAAAATGTGTTTGAGGCTGATTACTTTTATGCGATTACCGAAGAGGGAAAAAAAGGCGAAAAGTTGAAAGGCGCGAATCCTAAAGTTACTTCCTTAACACGGGGTGCAGTTCCCAATACAACTGAAAGTGAATCCAATATAACATTAAGTACGATGGGTATTGATCCTAAAACAGGAACAATCGGGGTTCAAGGATTAGGCATAGGCAACGTAGATAATGAAAAGTTAGACGAGAAAAAACCTGCATTTGCGCGGTATATAAATAGAGTAAAAGCAAATGACTTGGATTATGGAGATAACGTGTATTCTCTTCGGGTGGACGGTGATCCGGGAAAATTTGAACTTGAAAAGAATGGATTGGGATGAACTGTTTTACCTGATGGAACGACCGGATGAATATTGACGGATCCGAATGGTAATAAGGTATTTAGAAAATATGATACGGAAAATCCGGAGAATAATTTTGTTACGATGGATACGGAGTATTATCGGGAGAAAGAGGCGGAGACAGAGAATCAGGCGAAGGTAGAGGCAAAGGCACAAGTGGAGGCTAAAATGCCTTGGGAGCGTTATGCGCCTGTATTTACGAATCTGGCTTTGATGGCTAAAACAATGGCTTCCAAGCCGGATACCATGCGTTTGCCGCGGATCTCGGCTCCGCATGTGAATGATTACATGTCCTATACGCCGATTGATAGCGATTATATCGCCAATCAGCAACGTCAGATGGCAGCGGCTACGAATAATGCGCTAATTGATCAGTCGGGTGGTAATCCTGCCATTGCGCGTTCCATGTTGCTTTCGGCAAACAGGAACAACCAGACGGCAATTGCGGATTCTTTATTTAAGGCTTCGGAATATAACAGGGGATTGAAGGAAAGAGCCATTCAGTTTAATGCGAATATCAATGCCTACAATGCAGGACTTGACTGGGACGCCATTCAGCGTAATGCGCAGATGAAGGCTGCCGAAGTACAGTACGAAACACAGGCAAATGCTTTACGGCAACAGGCTATCAATGACTATCTGGCTGGTATCGGAACACAACTTGGACAGATTGGTATGGAAAAGTTTGAGGCTAAGAGGATTAATCAGGTTGGATATGATATTTACGGAAATCCGATTAACAGGACGTAGAGACGAAGACAAAGGCAAGAGGCAAAGGCGAAAGGCTTAGGCGTAGAGATTGGAGTTTAGAATTTGGTTTTTAAAGAATTATTGTATGGCAAATACTTTTTCGCCCTATCAGAGGGCATCATTAGCACAGTTTACACCCATATCGGCACAGCAGATGTGGGCGCCCATTACTTTTGCGATAGAGCAGGAACAGAAGGGCATGGATATGCTTTCGACTTTGGATGGAGATTTGAACAGGGCAGCTATCATGGCAGTAGGCGATCCGGATGGTGAACGCATTATCAATCAGTACCGGGAGAAATTGAAAAGCGCCGGACAGAACCTGTATGTAAACGGGGTAACGCCGCGTACCATGCAGGATGTACGTTCCCTGCAAAACATGTTCTCACAGGCTGTAACGCCTCTTATGGTTGGTTTTGCCAACAGGGATGCGTATTACAAACGGGAACTGGCAAAAGCCGATGCGGATCCGACTTTCCGTTTCAATCATCCCAAGATGTCCCTAACGGAATGGGCTACTTCCGATGTTGCCAATATGCCTGTCCAGGGCGCAAGCGCGGCTATGGTTCAGGCACAGGTTGCCAATGCTTTGGCTCCATTTGCCAAGAAGACTTTCTTTGATGGAGAAACCTTGAAAAATTTGAAGGGATTTCTTCCTGTCAGGATTGGAGATCAAGATGTCGATACTTATCTTTCTTATATTGAACGGAAGGGTTACGATCCGGATTCGCCGGAAGGACAGATACTCTTCAATGCTGCAAAAGCTAACGTCTATGAGATGTTGAAGATAACGCAGAATGGCGCACGCAATCCTATCTTCACGGATACGGACATGTTTGCCTTTGATTCGGCTGCCAATCTTGCTAAAACGGCAATGACGGGTGAGACGCAGATGAATACGATAAAGAATCCGGAGTTTGAAATGGCATATCAGGATTATAAGGATAAGAGAGATTTCGATCAGGCTATGGCGTTGGCACAGATGAGGATTGATGCTGCTGGAAAAGGTACTGGAACAGGCGGAAGCAAGGGAGAAGGCAAAGGCAAAGATGGAGAAGTAACCGGTTATAATCCGGCAAATCTATCCAGATCTTATAATGAACCCGCTTCGACTACTGCCATCAGGAATGAAGAAAAAATAGCGGAAGCCAACGACGTGATATCGAGAGGCAAAACTCTTGACAATACTGTTTACAGTAAAATGAAAAATGGTCTTGAAAGTCGTATAAATTTGGTAGCCCAATATACATATGAAGACAGGAATAAGGATGGGATACCGGAAACGGGATTCAATCCTGAAAATAAGAAGAAACTGATAAGTCGTGTCAAGGACATTGTGGGAAATATGGAAAGCGGAAAATATGTTTCGATAGATGACATGATAGAGGATTATGATAGAAGTGAAGCTCCCTACGAAGGTTGAGATTCCAAAGCATGAAATATAAAAACATATCTTTCAGATGTATGGGACGCATGAAATGGCAGTATTAACGAGTATTTAAAGAATGGCGAATACGGCGATTTATCCAAACTCACGTCGGAGGAACGGTTGGAGATTGTTAATGGCGTCAGTCAGGAGGGGATGGATTATAAAACAGTAAAATTCAATCATTCTTCCGTACAGGAAGCGTTAAAACAATATGTTGTCAATGATACTTCAAATCCCTTCTTTATGGTAGAAAAAGGAAAAAAGGTTAATGCAAAAGATAAATTGAAGGAACTGTATAGGATAAACAATAAAGATGTCAAGCCGACTGACGATGAAACAATATTAATCAAGGACGCATTAAAACATCTTACTCCCGCAGATATAAGTTTACAGACGTATAATACTATTGCCGGAAAACCTGTTATCGAGATAACTACGGCTGTCGGTACATTTTATCGCAAGGCTCCGAACGAAATCCAGAACGCGCTTACTTTCTTTACGGAAGTCAATAAACAGATAAACGCTCTTAGAAAAGGGAAAAAGAAAATGCAAGTCGTAACATATAAAGACGGGGAAGGAAATACTTGAGAATATAATGTTGGAAAGAAAGATGGGAAATATTATGTTGAATCGGTTATTTCATCCGGAAAGACTAATGAAGCAGGCAAACCGGAATGAATCAAAACGGGAGTATTCGATATGACCGAAATAGAAAACTGAACAAATGACGGTATGGATCATGTCCTGACAGAACTGTTGAAAACGGATACCAAATTAATAGACCAATACGGATAATAAAAAGCAGATAAGATTATGGCAAATACATCAATTTCAGAGTTATACAGAGGAATCAATAATATAAAGGCGGGACGTCCCGAAGACGCTCTTCCCGAAACCGAAGATATGAAAATAAGCGCTCCGAGCGATGAAGAATTTCTTCAATCCGTCCGGTCATTTGTCGCTCCCATGTCATACGTACCGCAAAGCGCTTTTCATACATGGGAAGATACCGTAAGAATCGCAGAGGAATATCCTGTCGGATGGGGTCAAAGCAAATACGATAATCCCTTATACCTTGATGAAGTTATCGAAGGTCAGCGCAGTCTGGAAGACTTGAGGGCGCAGGAACAGGGCGCTGCCATGGGTGGATGGGCGAGCCTTTGGAATACTGTGTTGAAGGCAGGTACTACAGTTGCTGAACTTTTTCCTCTTGCCGAAGGAGCCATAAGGGCGCCTCTTGGCGCTGCGGGTATAGGTACGGAAAAATCGGGATGGGAAGGCGCCTGGGAAGGATTTATGAATACCTGAACGGGAGATTTACTGGGACAGCTTGAAGGGTGAGCCAGAGCAGACAACTATCGCACGGACGAATCGCGAAGGGCGACGGCTATTGGCAAGTGATATACCAATTTGGACAGCGATTTTTGGCAGCAGGATGTTATGGAAAATCTGGGATTTGCCGGAGGTATGATCTTGCAGGGATATTTAACCGGCGGTCTCGGTACTTTATTGAAAGGAACATCCCTGTATGGAAAATTACCGGCTGCGCTTAAACTCTTTGGCGCTACCGACGATGCGATGAAGGCTTTCAAAGCATCAAACGAAGCGAGCAAAGCCTTTAAACTTGCCAAGGCGCTCAAGGCTGACGGATTAGCCGATGATGCTATCGGTAATGTATTGAGTGGAAAAGTGAATTTGAAAGGGACAAGTTGGTTTTCAAAATTGGCTCCCGAACTTCAAGCGGAAGCCAACATGCTTAAAAATTCACAACGTTTGCAAATGTTCGCAAGGATGGCGCCCGGCGTTGTTACGGAGTCGTCTCTCGAAGCACAGGATTATAAGGATAATGCACTCAAAACTTTCGAGGAGGATTTGTATTCAATGGAGAATACTGTTGATTACATGGAAAGGGCCATGATGGAAATGGGTTATGACGGTTCTACCGAAATAAAACCCGGAAGTCCCGAATATCAGGCTCTGGAACGGAGAGTGGGCGAACTGCGACAGGAAGATTATGCGCGGATGAAAAGTGAAATCAACAAAAGTTCGTTTTTACAATTCGGTCTTAACGTGGCTTTGCTTGCCGCTACGGATGGTTTCTCGTGGGGACGGCTGTTCAATAAAAACAAAACGTCCGGCGTGGGAGCATCCATGAGGAGATGGTTCAAGGGCAGTCTGGAAGACGGCATGAAAGTGAAAAGTCTGTTGGGCGAAAAGGCGATAGACCTGGCAAAGGGAGTTGTGGCGGAAGGCGGACAGGAAATGGCGCAAAGCGGACTGGCAAAATTTGCCGAAATGTCTTCGGAACGGGGATACGATAAACAACTGTACCGGGATTTGGGATTGGATAATGATCCGGCAAACTTGCGGAATAAACAGGTATTTGAGGATTTTGCCATGAACCCGAATAATGTGAAAAAGACTGCCAACATTTTTGGAATGCTTGGCGAATCGCTTTTGGATACGATAGGAGACCCAAACAGTTGGATGGAATTTACAATCGGCGGTTTGACGGGCGGCATATTTCCGTTCTTTTCCATCAAAAGCGACGTCAATCAGAGAGGTATCGCGAAAAAAATTGCGAATGATTTTAATACAAGATGAAACACTCCGGAAGCGAAAGCCAAATTCAGATATATCAATAATAGTTTGTATCTGGATGATTTGCAAAAGATAGAGATTGACAAGGATAAGCCTTCGGATACGGTATTGTTCTCGGCGGATGCGCTTTCGTTTGTCAATGAAGTCAATCTTGTTCATTCGATGGGCAGGACGGAAGAATATATCAATACATTCAAGGATGCTGCGAAGGAATGGCAAAAGACACTGTCGAGCGGAGACAGGGATGCCATCAGGACAGCCGCCGACGACGTTAGAAAGGCTACGATGAATAACAGCGGCAAAAGCATGTATGAAAACATGACGGACGAGGAAGCGCTTGTCTCCGTTATCAAAAACAATGAGGACAATATAAAGGCTGTCAATAAACTGAATGAGATAAAACGGAATATGGAAACGCTTGTTCCCTTGGACATGTCCCGACGGGGCATGGAGGAATTGGAGGCTTTGTATTTTACAGCGGATCATCTGGGAGAAAAGGCGGACGCCATTTTGGGTAACATGATTGAATCCATGAAGGGATATGCCGCGAAGGAAGACGCGCAGAAATTCAAGATCGGAAAGGACGAGATGACAATGCAGGAGATTCTTACAGCAATGCAGGAAAAGAAACTCAATGAGAGGGATATTGTGAAGGCTATTTTTACCAATGTTAAAGACCTTGAACAGGTTAATGCGTGAACTATGGCGCTGGGATATGGTAATAATAAGATGTGAAAAACGGCGTCGGAATTTGAATCGTTTGTAAACGGTTCGTTGAATAATAATCCTGCGGCTACGAGCGTTGACAAGATAAGATTTAAGGAAGATTTGATTAATCTTGCAAAAATGGCGATTATCCAAGATAAGATGCAGAAGCAGATTGAAGAATATCTGAAAACTCCGACCAAATTGAAAGAGAATGTTGACAATACTGCCAGGAATATGGCAGACGATGCGAAGGAAGGCGCTAAAAAAGTCAGAAATGAACAGGTTGAAAAAGTTAAGAAGGAAATGGAGAATATCCATACGGTAGATGATTTGATTACCGAAATGGATCGCAGACCAGAGTTTAAAAGGGATGTGTTGAATAACAAGGATGATTTGCAGGATGTTCCATTGATTTATGAATATGATAAACTTTTAGCCAAGAGCGACGTTCTAATGGATGATGTTAAAAATGATATTCATGCTGTTTTCGGAGACGAGGCAAGCGACGCCGTTTTGAAAACGGTTAAGGGTATTGTTGATCGGAAGTTAAGGGCTTTTAACAGTCTGGATGAAGCCAACCGTAATCTCCGTTTTACCAAAAGCGATTTTCTGCAAGTCGGATTTCAGGATGAAAATGCAGAAAAGTTGCTGAACATTTTAAGTAAAAAATGGAATGACACAAATAAATACTCGAAATTCAAAAAGAGACCGGCAGAAAACAACAATGTTTCTTCTCCGGTACAGAAAGCGGAAATAGATACGGAGAATATACCGCAATCCGTTATTGATGCGGCGAAGAATATGCCCAGGGGAGACGTGGACGATTTAGTAACTGACAATGAAAATACAACGTATGAAGCGCCGGAATATCTGAAATCCGAAAACGACGATTCCAACAATGAAGTTATCGGGATGAGCAAATCCAAAATGGAATTAATTGTCAGAAATATCCAGCAAATAGGAAGAGGAAATGATTCAAGTCCCGGTATCTGAAATAGTGGTATTAATGAAATACCCTATCTATACGATACGCGCAAAAAAAATAGACCACCTATGCAGGAAGACAATGGCATCAAGGCTGCTCGTGATTTTTTACAATCACAGGGCGCTTATGATTATATGAATCATGGAAATATCCAAAGAGATGACAAGGTGTATTTAATGGTTTCACAGGAATACTGGGATGCTATTGTCAATAATCCGCGCAATGATGCTTTGCAACGGAAAGATGCTGTTAAATGGATCAATGAAAACAAACCGTTACTGTTGGTTGTCAAAGATAAGCGAAATAAAAACAGAATGCAGATTGTCGGTGTTTATAGAAGCGATTTGGATAATCGTTTGGCTGATGCCGGTCAGGAACGGTTACATGATCGGGCTTTGGAAGACGCCGGTATTCCGAAAAACGCAACTGTTGTTGGAACCGGCGCAATGGATACCGGCTCTCAAAACAATTTTGTTTACCGGAAATCGTATTTGAAAGTTGAATCTCTTGCACAGAATTATGATTCTACGCCTATCGATTATGGCGATGAAAAGAATCTAAAATCCGCCCTGTCGGATGAAGATATAAAGAATGCGAAATTGGGCGTTGATATTGGTAAATCATCTCCTTTGCAGACGAATGACGGGATTTCCGTACCAAGGGTTGATAACGTCAATACGGGTTTTACCTATTTCCTGATACCGGATAGGGACGGAAACAAAAGCGATGGAAGAATCTATACACGTGTGCCTTTGAAATACAAGGACTTGAAAGATACGGATTATAAGAACAGGGGAAAAAAATTATTTGACAAACTGCATTACATTTTAGAAGAGGCGCTGAAACTTCCAGGTAACGAAAGAGGAAAATTCGACTTGTTCTATCTGGATTTGAGTTCGATTTTATTTGTCGGAGAAAAGCCGAAGATTGGACTGCATTTGCGTCAGGATGGCATTCAGATAACAAAGGACGGTAAAATTGTAAAAGTATCTGAAAACAAGGATGAAATATTGGATGCCTTGGCTGATTTGGGCGTTCGCGTCAATGTCTTTGCCAAAGATGTGAATACGAGATGGCATCTTGACAAGAGAGAAAATTATAACGATGTAATCATTGACGCTGATGTGCTGACTACGAACATGAACAGTACGAGAAAACAGGGTCGGTTTTTCTTCATGTATGAACGCGGCGTTTTCAATTCTACCGAACCGGAAGCAAAGGAAAGCGAAGAATCTGTTGCAACGGCTCCGGAAACAAAGTCCGTATTGGGTACGTCCGTACATGTGGATGCTACTTTTGAAACGCCGGAATCGGTTAAGGAATTGCAGGCGGATGATCAGTCGCTGGTTGTTAAGGCAGAAGCGTTAGGCGAAAGGCAGGAGGCGAAGACGGGATATGTGGAATATGTTGATTATCTGAACGATGGAGATTATGTCGTAGTAGGTAATGCAAATACTATTGAGGATAATGGTTTAGTTGAAGGTTTATTGGAAGATAAATTAAATGAGGGGAAATTTACTTTCGCCATCATAAAAAACAGAAAAACCGGAAAATATGGTCTGGTTCCTACCGAACTTGGTAAGAAGCAGATACAGCACAACGCTGATTATGCAACAGGTACGAATGTTCAGCGATTTGAAAATTACCGGGAAGAAGGCGTTAATGTCATTGATATGGGAGAGATTCAATTTGACGCTGTACTTGGACGTTATAAAGTATTAACAAAGCCCAGAATACATATTGGTAATTATAACAGGATTCTGGAAGAAATGAATCGAACCAACGACAATAAGAATGTTCAATTTGTTGCCGATACTTTTGCCGACAGTAAATCGGTCAGTGTAGTTTCTATTAATCCTGCTGAAATTATTGATGATACGGGTAAGGCTATTGATTTAAGAGATACAAGAGAACTAACAAAATGACTTTTGCTAAAATATAAAGGTAAAGAAGTTGAAATAAATGACGATGAACAGATAATATCGTTTACAAGAACAGGTCTTGAATCAAGTACTAAAAAGCGTGGTATCGTACAAAGACAAGTTTATGCGGATCTTGAAAATGTAATTAAGAATGGTATTTATGTCGGTTACGAAAAAGGCGATGAGAAACATCCATTAATTGATAGACAAAATATTTATTATTCTGCAATAAAGATAAGTGATAAGTTATTTGGAGTTAGATTTAAAATAGATATTCCTAAAGGTGTAGAAAAAGGAAATTATAAAGATCATATTATTGTTGAAATAGAAATAGAAAAATCGCCGCTCCTGTACATAGGGCCTCGACAAAGCGATGTATCCTATCAGCAAAACAGCGATTTAACTATTACCGTGCCTGAAATAAAACAGGCATTTGCCGGCAAAGGTACGACAAATATACCGGAAAACAAAACAAGTCAGGAGAATAATGTTCAGGAACCTTCTCAACGTGTTCGTCGTTTTAATGCAGATACAAGTAAGGTGAAGAAGGGAAGATGAACGGGTAATGGTGAAATGGTTGGTGATAATGATGGTAGTCCATTATTGCTTCGGGAATATAACAGATTGTACAGTCGTAAAATTGCCGAATTGGAAAGACTTGGAAAAGTAATTGTACATGAGGAAGAAAGATGGTCAGACCTGGCGCAGCTGTTATCGGAAGAAGGCAAGAATCCCGATGACTTTGGCGCTTATACCGTACTGGATGAAAATACGGGTGTGGTGCATGTCTTTGTTAATCCGAAACGCAAAACTACTTTCAGCAAGGAACATGAGTTTATACACGTGCTTACGGCACAGGCTTTGGAAAATCCGAAAACAAAAGATGACTGGGAGTTGCATGATAAAATGCAGGAACTCTATGACGAGTTTGTCAGCGATTATCAGGCTGACAGTCGTTTTGATCAATACCGTATTAGCAATTTGAAGGAGTTTGTGGCATATGCCCTGACGAATCGGGAGTTTCAGATGCTTTTGGAGCAGAGGGAATCGGTTCAAGGTTCGGGAGTTCAAAATTCAAGGTTGAGAGAAGAGAAGGAATTGGAGAAGGCTAATGAGCGTTGGAATCGGGAATTGGATGATTTTAAGAATAAGATACACAATAATATATTACATTTGGGAAAACCACTTTCCATTTTAAAAGCATCCGGCGTAAATGCAAGAGAATTAACCATATCACCCACTGTTTTAAATCGTAAAATGAGACAACACAATCTTGTTACAGATGATTTGAAAAATCTTGCGGAAGCCATCCAGAATCCCATGTTTGTTTATGAACATGGAACTGTTCATCCAAATATTGTAGTTATCACCAATATTAATGTAAAGGATAAAAAATTATCTATTGCCATAAAATTAGACAATCAAGGAAATGTTGTTGAAATAAGTAATATATCAAGTGTACATGGTAAAGATGCTGTTACTGAATTAGAAAGATTAAGTACAGGAGCTTTTAGTGGAATAGGATTTACACCAAAATGAATATCCAATAAACAAAATGTTTTGAATTGGTTAGGTATCGCCCACCTAAATGTAGGCAGTCATACCGCCAATTCAAAACATATTTCGCTGGCAAAGGTAATACAAAATTTTGAAAATCCAAAACTTCCGGTTGAAAAAACCCCGGAAGTAAAAAGTGAATCCTTGTTTAGACGGATAATGAATGCCATCAGGAAGTTTTTGGGATTGACTTCCAAATTACCAGAAACAATGCTTGATGATGTTGTATCGGCTGTTGAACGATATGTGGAAAACAAGGACTACGAAATCGAACGTTTTCACAGGGAAGAAATGCTACGCCGAAAAACGAAACAGGCATGGGAAAACATCAGACAGATTACACGGACTGTAAAAGGCGGCGTTACCGGATTGAACACGTTGAAAACGAATCTTGGCAATTTGTTGGAGATTGTCAATGATGGCAACCGTATTCAGTTGCTGGATGAGAAAAAGACATTGTCTCTGTTGAAACAGGTATTGAATGACGCTGACTATAACAGTGTTGAAAAATTATGGAACGATTTTGACAAAACGATTCCGGACAGTTTTCAGGCGTGGGCTATTCACCGGCTTGGAAAGGCAAAGGATATTGTAAGGAAATTAAGAACTGTAAGCGAGCATTTGAATAATACTGAAACGCTTGGCATGGTTTCGGAATTTCTGGCTGACAAGTCGAAGATTGAATATACGGACGCAGAGATGCAGGCTTGGAACCGGTGGAATAAACTGGCTGCTTCACACAATCTTTTGGAAGGAAACAAGCCTTTCTTCAAGATTGGTATCATTGGAGTATTCAAGACCCGCAAACAGGCATTGAGTATAGCAAAGGAGTATCGTTCGATATATCCCGATATTTCAGTACATTACAACAATTTTAACAATTCATGGGTTGTAAATGTCAATGATAATCAGATTAATGCTATACGCGATAAGATAAACAGTTACAGATTGCTTGACGGAGAAGAAGTGCAGGAAAATGAAACCGTATTGAAAAACAATGATGAGATTGTAAAGCATGAAAGAGTTTTGAAGAATGTTAATACCCTGTTTCCCAACCCTGTTGACGTTAATGATATTACAGACGAGATTATCCGTTTATGGGATGAAAGCGTGTTTTCTCTGGAAGAAGCAGAACCCGACAGGGACAGAAAAAAAATAATCATCGAACATGGCGTGAATGAGATAAAAAATATCATCGGTTCATTGTTTGAAGACATGGCAGAAGAGCATCCTCAACATGCTTATTCCATTGACAAGATATTGGACAATCTGGAGGACTTTCTGTATCTTGCCATGCCGGGAATCAGTAAAATGGAAGGTCTGACCATTAAGCAGGATGTTTTTGCCGTCAGGGACAATATGACCGAAACGCTGAAAGACCTTGAAGATGGCATGGAAGAAACGGATAAGGATGGTTGGATGATTAACAATGACGAAGTTACGCTGGAAGACAGCATGACTGAAAAAACAATGCGACTGTTACGGAATATGCGCATGATGGATAGCCGGACAACAGTCATGGGTACTCCTGCCCGTATTCCGATGGATATTGTTAAAAACGGTTTGATAGATGTTATCTGTAACAAGGCTACAAGCAGCGAAGACTTTATGGACGCTCTGGAAAGTGGCGTTAAAAAATATCCGTTCATCGGGCAATTGATAAAAAACATCCAAGCCGAACCGGAATACCAGACTTCCCTTTACAAGACATTCCGAAGGGATTATGTTGAATTGCAGGCTGTTATTTATCAAAACGGCAAAACGACGATGAAAAATCTTTCCAGACGCTATGATGCGGAAGATAAACTGGAAGAGATTCAAAAGACGCTTGAATCCGGTATTAATTTACGGGAAGACATGCGGCTATTCAGAAATACTGTTCCGGTAAGTGAAAGCGGAAAGAATGATGTGCAGGACGCTGATCAATATGCCAATCTTCCCCGCTACGATGTTGATAGTGGTTTGGAGAGTACGGCTTCTCCGGAAACATCCGGCGAATACTATGTGGATATTGAAACGTTGAACGGGATTATGAAGCCCGGTAGCGAGTGGAAAAAATTGGTAGATATTACAAGAGACGGAAATGGGAATTTGGACGCTATCGGTATAAATATCGCCGACGACGTTGATAGGGGTTTGAAAGGATTTAAGCGTAAATATCAATGGGATACGATTGAAGATTATATTGATGTGGTTGCCAAATATCTGAATATTATCGGCGTAAAAACGAATGAACGGTTAAAAAACATTCTGCAAAAGAATGGAGATATAAACGATTTGCTTACTTATACCGGATGAGTATATGAGAGCATTCAGAAAGATTACGAAAAATTGCAGAAGGGTAAAAATCCAAGAATCATGCAAGCGCGGGAAGTATTCAGTAGCGAAAATGGCGAAGGTGGAAACAGGGGAAATTTTGAAAGAATAGCCAATTATCTGTTGCCCGATCCGTCTTTTAAAACGTCCGTGTATCACATGAACAAGACATATCCGACTGTCCGGTATGCCTCTGCTCTGGCTACGCTTGTCAAGAAACTGAAAGGCGTTCGACAGACAAGTGAGAATGCAAATGGGAAAAAGACATTTGATTCCGATAAATATAGGGAAATGATTCGGGAGTTATATGGTTTTGAGGATTCCCTCTATAATATAAATGTGGATGAAAAGACAGGCAATACAGAGGAGATATTCAGAATCGGATGAATTAACGATTTGTACAACAATCCGGCAGAACGGGAACAACTCAAACATTACCAGACAATCAGTTCCAAGAATAAGGTATATCAGGAATGGACGGAACAGGATTTGTGCATCATGCAACTTGCCAATTATTTTACACAGGGCGACTATGCCGGTTACATGATACCGATTCTTGGCGACGCCATGTCTGCGGAATTTATCCGGAACAAACGGTTTAAAGGTAGCGGATATGATACCGAGATTATAAACAGATTGCTTGAAACGACATTCATGTATGAATTGAACCGTATTCAATTGGTTAGGGATCGTCAAAAATTACCCGATACCGAAAAGATTGAAAACTTTGACAAGAGAGGAGGAAAGTTTGTTTATTTCCCGTTCCTGAATGATCATCTGGAAGAGATACTTGAAAAATATAAGGCAGACGATCCCCGTTTTGATGACTATATGAAAGGCTTATTTTCCACCCATCTGGAAAAGGTATCGGAAGACAACTATAATCATCTGGTCAAAATCGGTGTTATCGTGAATGACGCCATACCGGAATTTGGTATTGACAAGGGATTTGCCAGGGAAAAGATTCGGGAATTTACCTATAACAATTATTATGCAACGGCAAATATCATCGCCATGACGGTTATTGATCCTGCCTATATGAAAGATGCGGTGGATTTTCAGAAACGTTACAAACAGGTACACTCTTCCGGTACAAAACCCTATACAAAAGCCAAATACAAGAGCGAAGACGTCGGTAGGGAAAAGGAACGTTATGTTGTCATATCGGATGTAAAACAGAAAACGGAAAAGAAATTGCTCGACGCCATCGTCGGGATTATTGACGGATACAAACATTTAACCGATGACGAAAAGGCGAGAATCAAAGCCAATTACGGATGGAGTAACCATGAGGAAAACGGCAAGAAATATGCGAAAAGCAAAACGGGTTCCGTCATGTATCCCGTCAAGGAACATAACTTGACGGACGGACAGGCTTACCGTTTCTTAGAGAGTTTTCGCCGGTTGATGGTTATGACCGACCAGTGGAATGATGCACTCGAAGATTCCTATAAAAGACTGAACAGCAAGAAATGGAAGATGAAGGACTGGGAGTTTATCCAGCAGGCAGTAAAGGGATTTGTCTATTCTCAAACGGAACAGGGATACACGAATCCCGTAACCGGGGAAAATGTCAGAATCAAGATGCCTACGCAGCATAAATATTCGGAAACGATACTGATGCCGATGACGGGCGAACAGTTCAATTCTCCGGAACTGAATGCGTTCAATGAACTGTTTAACAGGAATGACCTTGATCTTGTTGTTTTTGAATCGAGCGTAAAGGTCGGCAAAACAAAAGTTGTTGATGCAAGGGATATTGCTTCGCCGGAACCGGCATTGGAAAAAGTAACGCCGGACAGGATACAGGAGATACCCTATGAAGATTACATGATACAGAATACGGTACCGGAACATCTTCAAGATACCGACATCTCACTGTCAAGTCAAATGATGACGGAATTGTTTTCGGATATTGATGAAAGGGGAACGTATGAAATTGGCGCCATGAAGATGACCGGAGAAGAAGTGAAAAATACATGGTTCAGGATTGTAAACAATCATTTGGACAAGAAACTCTCGGAATTGACGGAACTGTTCGGTAATATTGAAAATGTACAGTCTTTGGTTATTGACCACATCAAAAACAGCGACCGCTATCCGCAGGACTTGCTCAATTATATCAGAATTGAAAATGGCAAATTCAGGATACCGCTGTACGATCCTTCCATTATGAATAATGTGATGGAACTGTTTAACAGTGTGTGGGCAAAGCGTCTTGACTATAAGATGCACGGCGGATGGGCGGTGAATGTTTCGTCCTACGGCTTGAGTGATGACTTGAAACTGCATATTGACAATAATAATGTGCTCTATCTGGATTGCTATTTGCCCTGGTGGTCGAATGCATTGACTAAGGATATGCGGACGATGCTGAAAAAGAATAAGGGTATATTGGACGTTAAAAAATTGGTAGAAGACGGCATTATAGACCCCGAATTACTGGAAGGTATCGCATACAGAACGCCGACGGAAAATAAATATTCAGCCATTATATTCAGGGTGAAGGGGTTTCTGCCACGCGGTTCCGGTGGTAATATCGTATTGCCCAAGGAGATTACAACACTTACAGGACTTGACTTTGATATTGACAAGATGGCTATCCTATTGAAGGAATTTCGGAAAACTCCTGCCGAATATGACAGGGAACAGGCATGGAAGGATTTTGCCGATTCTTATGATTATGAGATTAAGGCTCTTAGAAAGGAAGTGGAAGATATGGGATTATCCAGAGAAGAATTTGCGGATGCTTTGGAGAACTTAATGATAGAACGTGGCTTGAATGACGCATTTGAGGAATGGATTGAGGATAATAGCGATGATTATTATATTTCCGGATCGGAGCGTTTTGAGACGATAGATTGGGATCACCTCACCCCCAGCCCCTCTCCAAAAGAGAGGGGAGAAATTCAAAGTTCAACACCTCTCCCCCTGCCCCTCTCCACAAGAGAGGGGAGTTCAATGTCGAATTTGGTTGATAACTTGACATCGGAAGAGGAGAATAATCTTGTCATTGACTTGTATAAGGGCGTATGGAAAAACTCCAATACGGCAGCTAATATATTGAATGGCGGTTCCTTTGAAAATCTTCGCGATATTGTAAATATTATTGTTGAGTTGGAAGGCGTGCAGGAACAGTCGGAAGACTTGCTTGACGCCATGACACAGACCGGATTTCAGCAACAGAATATTACCGGTAAGAATATGATCGGTATTTATGCCAATGCCAAGAGTAATCACGGTATCCGAAATCTGATCAAGAGTGATATAACGGTAAATCCGATTGAAGAAAAAGGCGGAGACTTAGGCGAAGGCAAATCGTGGAGACCTGCAATTTCCCTGAATGGAAAGAATTATACCAAGTTGAATAACATGTTCAATGAAAAGGGGCTTATCAGCCGTCTCTATACGAATTTCCTTTCGGCTGTTGTGGATTCAGTGAAAGACCCCTTGCTGCGTACCATTAATTGTACGATGGCTACAGCCGATTCGTATGCCACGCTTATCGGACTGGGTTATGACATTGAAACAATTGCCCTGTTTATGAATCATCCGGCGTTGAAAGAGTTATCCCTGCAAGTGAACAAACCTTTCGATCTGAAAAAGAAGATAGATGAACGGTTGAAAAAAGCGCCGGGAACATTCAGATATTCACAGGCTTTGATTACCAATGCGAATTTGAAAAAGGCTATCAAGAACAGGGAAATTAATGATGATTTGGCGTATAGCGTGCTCCAACAGATGAGTGATATTATCAATGTATCGAAGGAATTGACGGACTTTACTCTCATATCCAAGGCATACGCGAAAAGCGGTCGGGCACGCGGCAATTTCTCCAAACTGTTGCAGAAATCAAATAATATCCGCAAGTTTAATGCAAAGAAAACTCCGTTGATTAACGGATTACGGATATATAATTTTAATGATGGGAGCGACAGGCATGAACATGAAACGGGTTTTATTCACAACTATATCTATGCGGGTATTGTGCAAAATATGGATACCATGCGAAAATGGTTTCCGTTCCTGAATGCAAATTATGAAATGTTAATCAGCGAGTTTCAGAAACTGTATGGAGACGACGCCTTGAGCGCTCACTATATCAATCGCTTTATCATGTCTTACATGTTTTATGTAATGAACGGTTCCAACGAATTCAGATTTGACTATAACTTTTTACGTGATTTTCCACGCCGGTATGAAGATTTTTTTGCCGGTCATGCAAACTTGAAAGGTACTTACCTGTATATGAATCTTTATACGATGGGTATAGACAGGGAACTGTCCAAGATACGGTTGAGAAGTATGGACAGCATGGATAAGGAGAGAATTACGATGGAATGGGACAGCCTTGTCCGCAATCCGGAAACACGCAATTTTGCACTCGACCTGTTTAAGTATAGTGTTATGGCATACGGTTTCAAGTTTGGCGACGGTTCGTTTTTTGATCTGGCTCCTTCGAGCGTCAAAACGGAATC
Organism: Tannerella sp.; assembly: GCA_031277335.1. GTDB lineage: Bacteria > Bacteroidota > Bacteroidia > Bacteroidales > Tannerellaceae > Tannerella. The sequence continues at coordinate 99,041 of JAITMM010000237.1, forward strand.
TCTGACTTATCTACATCAACTTCAATCCGTTAATACGGCTCCCGTTAAAACAAATGAGCCTGATATTGAAGATTTCATGCAACAGTTCTTTATCAACAATTACAAGTCTAACGGTTTTACCGTTGAAGTGGAAACGGATCAGAACGCCGATTTAGTTGTTGTTACTCCGGACAGTAAAGATATATCGGAAATTAAACTTTACAAGTTTATACATCCGAAGACGAAAAAATTAACCTATTATCAGTTTATAGTCATAAGGTCTGGGAAAGTTCTTTTGAAAAAGTTGAATCTGAATGAAAAACTGGTGGATAATTTTCCTGTGTACGGGAATTTTGAACTGCTGGGAGATTTTATGAGAGAGAAGATAAAGGCACAAGCGGAAGCGGAGGCTAAAAGAGAAGGATGGAAGTTGAAGCAGGAGACTAAGGCGGAGGAAGAGATTGAGGATGTTGATTATGAGGATGTAACATGGCAGGGAAGAGTGCTTGAGGCTGGACGCGATGATAGTAATGATGGGGATGGCGTTCAGGATAACATACGGAAATCGGGCGCTGATATGGAATATGAGGAAGATAGGGAACGGTTTGAGACGGATGATTCGGAGGTTCAAGGTTCGGGGTTCAATGTTCAAGATTCAAAGTTCAAGGTTCAAGGTTCAATATTTCCGAAAAGGAATCTGTTCAGCGTTAAACCGAAACAGAGTAATGATTCAAAGGCTAAGGCCAAGGCTTCGATTGCTACGCAGTATATCGGTTTTGGCGAAGGATTGCCTAATTCTTCCACACAGATGTATGCCAATCAGATTGCCAAACAGAACCCCGGTCTTGTCAATTCGGGTAAATATGGTGTTAAAGATGTTGTTTTTGTATCTGTTCCCGGTAAAAGAGGCGATAAAAAAATACGGAAAGAGCAGCAGGACAAAACTATAAAACTGGCGCTGGATGCTATAAAGGCAGGCGCTACACTCATTACCGACAGTCAGGAATATATCAAGTACAATCCTGAAAACGACACTTATGAAGAGGATTATAACACGGGCGAACAGCGGCTTGCGAAGAATTTGAGACATGCAGGGTATTCTTATTCGGAGGTTGTTGTTGATGGAAATAAGTTGGGGGTTTGGAAAGGCAAAGGCGAAAGGCTAAGGCAAGAGGCGGAGGCGAAAGGCGAAAGGCGGGAGGTGGATGATGTTGAGAAACAGAGTATCAGCCGAATATTGAAGCCTGTTTCGAGACGGGTATTTAACCGTTTTCTGGATTTGTTGAAACGGTCGGGATTGGCACGGAATATTATTTTGGATAAGGCGGCGATGATAAAACGTTTAGCCGAAGGCGGATCATTGGAACAAAACAGAGTATCTGAAATACGGAAGAAATATACGATGCCGCGAACGGCTAAGAGTGTTTCGGAAGCGCAGCGATTGATAAGACCGCTTGTCAATAAACCTCTTACCAATAAGACGCTTGGGATTACGGCTACGATTTCGGGAAAAAGCATAAGTAAATTTGGAAGTTCAGAAGCCACCGGTAAATCAATAAATCCAAGACTTCATGCAAAGGCTATTGTCAATATTGATAAATTATTTACAAATGCAGAAATAGATATTGTTCAAAATGACAGTAAAAAAAGAAAAGAAGTAGAAAAAGTACATAGAATAGGAACATTAATGTTTGATGAACAGACAAATATCTATGTTCCTGTCTTGATAACTGCCATTGAATATTTAAAAGATGGTAACAGAATTTATTCAGTTGAAGCAATAGATTTAATAAAAAAAGAAAACTCCGCAGGGCTGATTACTGCCTCCGACCTTAACGCCGTGCGACAAGTACCGAGTACGGAGTTTTCCGATAAAAGGCTTGCAGGGCAACCGACTCGCTTTCAAGATGAAAGGGAAGTCTCGATTACGAGCCTTGATTCCGCAGGGCAACCGACTGACGATATTAAAAACCCTCAAGTCCCGATTACAGAATTTTCCGCAAAGATACAACAATTATTGGATTGAGTAAACAGAGAAGATGAAAATTTGCAGAAACTGGCAACCTCTACCGGCGAAGTATATGGTTTTGTAACGCCGGAAGGAGACGTTTATATTGATCCTGACCGGTTAAATGTCAATACTCCGGTACACGAACTGGGGCATCTGTGAATAAAATCGATTAAAAATGACAATACTGCCCTGTATAAACAAGGTATTGACCTGATACGGAACAGTAGTTATTATACCGATGTGAAAAACAATCCGGCTTATTCCGGTCTTTCGGAAGAACGGCTTCTGGAAGAGGCTCTGGCAACGGCTATCGGCGACAAGGGCGAAACCATGTTCCGGAAGGGCGACATTATGAAATATAATAAGTTCGGCGACTGGCTTTCGAGAATGTGGGAATGGATTGCGGAGCAGTTTAGAAATCTTGCAAGGGCTATGACCGGCAAGAACAGTACGGGAAGTCCGGATTTTGCTTCGGACAAGATTTCGTTCGACAATTTGTTGCTGATGGTCAAGAATGATTTGAAGGATGACCGGAAACTGTTCAATCTTTCGGAGAAATTCTATAATGACCTTGCAAAAGAAATTAACGGAGTGAAAAATATCGATCAACTAAACGAAAGACTGGATAAACTTTCGGATGAGATATATGATAAATATGTTGAAAAAAGAGCGTTTATTTCCAATTCAAGAACGAGGGGACAGATAGCAGCCTTGCAGGGGACGAATCCTCGGGAAATGGCTGCACAGATTGGACGTCTCGGTATAATTTATCGGGAAGACGCTGCCGATTATACGGAAGAGGAAGTAGCGAAAATAAAGAAACCGGCGGAAGACATATTGACCAATTCGAGAAGGGAAATCGGAGAGAAATGGATTAGCGTACTGAAAAACAGAAAGCCTGTTGAAAAATATTTAGTATTGCGTTCCCTGTATCAGTTTATTGGCAAGGAAAGCGAAGCCTATCCGATAGGATACATGAAAGAGGCATACGACAGGACAATGGAAGAGTTTGAAACTTCGGAGAATCCCGTCAATTTCAACTGGTACAATATGTATAACAATAATATATTGGAAATGCTTGGCGATGATCCCGATGCTGTTATCAAGGTAAATCCGCAGAATGGCGTATCAGGAACGTGGGTGAAGATGAACAAGGCGAGCCAAAGCAAAAATGTGGAACAAACCAAGATGAGGGTAGCGGCTGCAAGCAACGGTACACAGTGGTGTACAAAATATACCGACACTTCGGGTACAGGAGCTAAAAGAGTTATCGAGGAAGACGACCATGACTTTTACGTATTTTTCCCTGAAAATTCCACACAGGCACAACTGGCTATCGTTCCGATACGTCCGGGAGAAGAAAGGCAATTAACTCATAATCCCTGATATACGGGTATCTTCAAACTGTCGAACGGAAGCGATAACAGCATCAATCCCAATATGTATGACAGCGTCAATGAACTGGCTAAGAAGACAAACGATCCGGATTTGGCGTTTACACTGGAAAAGATTGGATATGCCGGATTGACGAAAGAGGAATTAAAGGTATTGCAGGAACAAAAAGACAGAGCCAAAATAGATTGAGTAAATAATCATACAGCGAAAACATTCAGTTCCGATGAAGATTTGAACAGTATCCGGGGGTTGTTTAATATATCCTTAACCCGAAATGGGGACGAAATACGTTTGCATGAATATAATCGTGGTATAGAGGAACAGATACCTGTTTCGGTTCGGGATAAATTTATTAGGAAGTTATTTAATACGATTTCGGTAATTGAAGAAGATGCTAATTTTTCTAATAGTCAGATAACAAGTTTGGGGAATCTGCAACGTATTGGGGGAAATGCTTATTTTAGAAACAGTCAAGTAACGGATTTGGGAAATCTTAAACGTATTGGAGGAGATGCTTATTTTACAAGCAGTCAAGTAACGGATTTAGGGAATTTGCAAAGCATTGAAGGAGATGCTTATTTTAGAAACAGTCAAGTAACGGATTTGGGAAATCTTAAACGTATTGGAAGAGATGCTTATTTCTGAAACAGTCAAGTAACGGATTTAGGGAATTTGCAAAGCATTGGAAGAAATGCTGATTTTTCTTACAGTCAAATAACAGATTTAGGTAATTTACAACGTATTGGAAGAAATGCTAATTTTTCTTACAGTCAAATAACAGATTTAGGTAATTTACAACGTATTGGAGGATCTGCTGACATTAATGATTCCACGCCAAAAAATATTCAATCTCAATTGAAACATATTTCTTTTATGGTTAGAAATATGGATTTACTGATAACTGATAAACCGGATTGATATTATCAATCTATTACAGACAATAATTCCAATTATAGAATTGAAGATGCTTCCCTTGACGGATTTCTGAAAAATGCCGTGCGGGAAATAACGGGCAGCGAACAGGATTTGGCTGATAGCACAAAAATCCGTACCTTTGCACCTTTGGATATTATGGACAATCAAAACAGAATAGACTATGACAGACTTGAAAAGGAAACAGACGAACTCTTACAGGGACGGTTACGGAATGACGGAATCTTTTCTGGAGAGAAGGGCGAAGGCTTTGCGGGAAGTAGAAGAAATGCGCAAACATCCCTTGTCCTCGCAGCAGTTCGCGGATCAGATAAACAGACGCAAGAAAACGTCCTAAAGGAATGGGCGCAGCATAACGGCATATTTATTTATCCCGCAGCAATTGAGGGACGAATTAACGAAATTTTCAATTCCGAAACTGTTAAAGGATGGAATTATCAAACGTCCGGCATGGAAGCACGGATATATCAGGACAATGACAGGGTATTGAAAGTCGGATACAATTATCTGAATTTCTTTGAAGATCCTTTCGATTATCTTAACCGTAAAATTTTACTTCACAATCTATTATTCCCGGAAACGGCTCTTGAAATTGTAGGCTTCACAGAAACTTACGGCGCTACTCCGGAAGTAAAAGGCAGGTTCTTTGCTCCTGTTCTGTCGCAGCCTTTGATTCAGGGTGAACTTGTGCCGGAAGGGAGACAGGATATTGTTGATGAGATAATGAAAAATCTTGGTTTTGAAAAGACCGGCAAAGATTCTTATTCCAATGGACGGTATATCTTGAAGGATATGCACCCGGATAATATTATCATATCGAAAGAGGGTACTCCTTTCTTTATTGATACGGTGATTGAGGAGGATGAAGACTGAGACGGAAGGCAGGAGACGGAGGCTAAGATTGAGGAAACGGATCGAATAAAAGAAACTGCCGTTGCT
>JAITMM010000001.1 GCA_031277335.1 Tannerella sp.
AGAAAAATCACATTTTCAGCGGCTCCATCGCCGAAAATATCCTCTACGGCAATGTCAATGCCACCCGCGAGGAGATGGAAGAAGCTGCACGCCAGGCATATATCCACGAACAAATTATCGCCCTGCCCAATGGCTACGCGGGTTCGGCTTTGGCGCTGTCGGGCGGTCAGCAGCAACGCATTGCCATTGCGCGGATGTTCCTCAAAAACCCGCCGATCATCTTTTTAGACGAACCTACCGCCAGCCTCGACGCCATCGCCACGGAGCAAATCAAAAATTCGCTCGATGCCATCAAAAAAGACCGTACGGTCATCATCATCTCGCATTCCATCTCGCAAATCATCGACAGCGACATGATTTTCGCGATGGAAAAAGGGCGCGTGATGGAGAGCGGCACGCACGAGGAGGCATACCGTCAGGGTGGTGTCTATAAAGAGATTTTCGATGCCTCCGCCCGAAGCCTGAATGTGGAAAAGATTAATGATACGATTGAGGAGAATGAAAAATCTGCACACGGATGACGCGGATTTAATGAAAAATCACAGATTTTAGTTTTTTTCACTCAGTTCCAGCCATCTCATCGTCTTTGTATCAATCAGTTCGATCAATTCGCCGATGCGGTGGGACTGTTTGGTCAATTCGTCGAGCGATAAGGTGCCGCTGCTCAATGCGGATTCCAATGATTCCTTTTCGCATTCGAGGGAAGTTATTTCATTTTCAAGTGCTTCAAATTCACGCTGTTCCTTGTAGGTGAGTTTTTGGGGAGACGATTTTGAGGGATGGTTGTTGTCGGGTTTTTCAGGTAGGGAAGAGACGTTCTGCTGTTGGGAAGCATTTTTCTGAGTTGATTTTGCAGTTGCAGGCTGTGATTTGGCAGACTCTTCTATTTTTGAGGATTTGACCCATTCCCTGTAGTCGGAGTAGTTGCCGGGAAAATCCTGAATGACTGCATTGCCGTGAAAGACAAGGAGATGGTCGACGATCTTGTCCATAAAATAACGGTCGTGAGAGACGACGATGACGCATCCCTTAAAACTGATCAGGTATTCTTCGAGGATATTCAGGGTGACAATATCCAGGTCGTTGGTAGGCTCGTCGAGGATCAGGAAATTAGGGTTGCGCATCAGCACGGTGCAGAGGTAGAGCCGACGCTTTTCGCCGCCGCTCAGCTTAAAGACGTAATCATGCTGTTTATCAGGAGGAAAGAGGAAATGATTGAGGAATTGAGACACATTCATCACGCCGCCGTCACCCAAGGTAACGACTTCGGCGATATTGCGCACTACGTCAATGACTTTGATGGTTTCGTCAAATGCGATGCCTTCCTGACTGTAATAGCCGAAGCGGACGGTCTCGCCGATGTCGAAATGTCCGCTGTCGGGTGGAATCTCGCCGGTCAACATGTTGATAAAGGTGGATTTACCGGTGCCGTTATTGCCCGTAATCCCCAATTTCTCGTAGCGCGTAAACGTGTAGTTGAAGTCCTGCAGGATGCGGAGGTCGTCAAACCGTTTAGACACGTTGACGGCTTCAAATATTTTTGAACCGATATAGGCTGACGGCACGTTCAGACGGATTTGCCTATTGTCCTGTCGCTGACGCGATTTGGCTTCGAGTTCGTAGAAAGCGTCGATGCGCGACTTTGCTTTGGTGGCACGTGCCTGCGGCTGGCGTCGCATCCAGTCTAATTCCTTACGCATCAGGTTGTTGGCACGTTCTATCTCCGTATTTTTTGCGGCCATTCTTTCGGCTCTTTTTTCCAGGTAATAGCTGTAATTGCCTTGATAGCGATATAATTCCTTTTGATCCAATTCAATGATTTCATTGCAGACGCGATCAAGGAAATAACGGTCGTGCGTGACCATCAGAAGGCTGACGGAGGAGCGTTCCAGGTAGTTTTCAAGCCATTCAATCATCTCCATATCAAGGTGATTGGTAGGTTCGTCGAGCAGGATAAGTTCAGGTTCGGTGATCAGCACATTGGCCAAGGCGACTCGTTTCAGCTGTCCGCCGGAAAGGAGGCCTATGGGACGGTCGAAATCACTGATTTTAAGCTGGGTAAGTATCTGTTTGGCTTTCCGTTCGTAATCCCATGCCTTTTCATTGTCCATCAGCGGCATCAATGTTTCTATTTCGGCTGCGTTGCCTTCTGCGGCGGCTGCCTCATAGCGGGCGATCAATTGCACGGCAGGATCGGACGAGTAGAAGCATGTTTCCAGCACCGTCATGTGATCAGGATAATGGGGTGTCTGATCTAAATATCCGATTCTGATATCATTACGGAAAACGATATCGCCACTGTCCACGCTTTCCTTACCGGCAATCATATTGAGCAATGTCGTTTTGCCGCTTCCGTTTTTGGCTATCAGGCCGATTTTTTGCCCTTGCGCGATGCCGAATGTAATGGATTGAAACAGAACGAGGTCGCCGAAAGATTTTGTCAGTCCGTCGATTTGCAGCAGACTCTTTTGCGAAACGATCATCGTTTATGTCTGTTCCTTTAAAATCACGTCGTGCGCACCGCCTTCCACAATGCTGGTGGACGAGACTAAGGTGATTTTAGCGTTGGCCTGTAACTCATTGATAGTGATGCAACCGCAGCTGCACATGGTAGATTTGATCTTGCCCAGCGTGAGGGACAGGTTGTCTTTCAGTGTACCGGCATAAGGGACGTAGCTGTCAACGCCTTCTTCAAATTTCAACGACGTCGATTCGCCCGATTCGTAGCGCTGCCAGTTCTGGGCGCGGTTGGAGCCTTCACCCCAATATTCCTTGACGTAGTTGTTGCCGATGCGCATGACTTTGGAAGGCGATTCGTCAAACCGGGCAAAATAACGTCCCATCATCAGAAAGTCGGCGCCCATGGCCAGCGCCAGCGCCATGTGATAGTCGTGAACGATGCTGCCGTCGCTGCATATAGGAATGTATATACCCGTATCTTTCAGGTATTTATTACGTTCCTGCACGACGTCTATCAAGGCAGTGGCCTGTCCGCGCCCGATGCCTTTCTGTTCGCGGGTGATGCAAATCGAGCCTCCGCCAATCCCGACCTTGACAAAGTCGGCTCCGGCATCGACGAGATACCTGAATCCTTCGGCGTCCACCACATTGCCGCCACCCACCGGCGTATCGTATTTACTCTTAATCCATTGCAACGTATCGTGTTGCCATTCCGAATATCCGTCGGACGAATCGATGCACATCACGTCGACGCCGGCATCGACCAGCGCCGGCACACGTTCCTGATAATCATGGGTATTGATGCCTGCACCAACCAACAGTTTCTTTGTCCCGTCCGACAGTTCGTCGGGGTTGGTTCTGTGGTTGTTATAGTCCTTGCGAAAGACGAAATAGACCAAATGCCGGTCGGCGTCGATGATGGGCAACGTATTTAATTTATTTTCCCAAAGGATTTGATTGGCTTCGCTTAATGAAATACCTGATTTACCGACTATTAACTTATCGAAAGGTGTCATAAACTCCTTGACTTTCAATCCAGGAGGGTCTTTTTCAGTCCTGTAGTCACGGTTTGTGATGATTCCCAGCAGTTTGCCGTTTGGTGTCCCGTCGTGGGTCACGCCGATGGTAGAATGGTTCGTTTCTTCCACCAACTTGACGACATCGGCCAGCGTGTGTTCGGGGGTCAGGTTAGAGTCGCTCGTGACAAAACCGGCTTTGAACTTCTTGACTTTGCGCACCATATCTGCCTGTGTATCAATTGGCTGCGAAGTGTATATAAATGAAAGTCCGCCATTTTGCGCCAGTGCAATCGCCAGTTCCGGCCCGGAAACAGACTGCATGATGGCAGATACGAACGGGATTTTCAGCTCAATAGCAGACGATTCGCAGTTTTTATACTTGACAAGAGGTGTCTTGAGGGATACATTTGAGGGAATACATTGTTTGGTCGTCAGTCCCGGAATCAACAAATATTCGCCAAAAGTTCTGGAAACATCGTTATTGTACGTAGCCATATCTTCATTTTTTACAAGTGAAACAATGGTGCAAAGGTACGAATTATTTTTCGTTTTTCTGCTTTCACATCTTCATTTTCAATCATCAGACGTGCCGGTATTCAAATTCGGGTTTTCAGGAATTTCTCATAACGGAGATGCCATCATGTTGCGAATTTAGTATTTGTCAAACAGATACGTCTTGCCGTCTCCCGTCAAAATCAAATTTTTGCCGGTGATTTTATCTATCGTAAAAGTACGGGCCGTTTCTTTCCAGTCGGTAAAAGGCAGAAAATCTTCTTTCTTCATCGTCCAATCCGTCAATTCTATCTGAATGACCCGGTCGTCAGGCTGACTTCTAAACCCGTAAGTCCATGAGAATGTGTCAACTGAAGGGTGATATATCTGGTACATAAACAACGCTTCGGACTGAAAATTATACCAAACAGTGTCCACCGGCGTCGTCTGACCTGCTTCTTCAACCGTCTTCAACTGCCACTTGCCCTGCAAACGGTCGCTTATCTCCTTTTCGCATCCGGTCAGGAACAGACTGAAAGTTAAGAGTATAAGACTGAAAGATAGAAATAGCGGAAATGTGCAAGAATGCAAGACTTTAAAAGATATGTGAAATAATTTTTGCATATAGGGAAAACGGGGATTTTAATGTAATATTATAAGAAAAAAGACTTTTCTTACACTTATGTCGGAAAAAAATCCGACTTTTGCATCAACGAAATGGATAAATTCATTATTACAACAATTGCGGCTGTTTTTCTGTTTTCGTGCAACTCCAAGCCCGAAAAGCAGGCAGTCAAAACAGTCGGCGAGGTCGAAAAGATAACCGATCCTTCGTATCTTTTCGATGGCGTATCGCTTGACGGATGGGAAGTTACAAACTTCGATTTGCCGGGCAAGGTCTCTGTTAAAAACGGCGAGATACTTATGGACATGGGCGACGGCTGCACGGGTATCACCTGGACGGGAACGCCGCCTGTGATGGATTATCAGATTTCATTGGATGCCAAACGGGTTGCCGGACATGACTTTTTTTGCGGACTGACTTTTCCGGTCAATGATTCGTTTTGTTCGTTGATACTCGGAGGATGGGGCGGTTATACAACCGGATTAAGCTGTATAGACGGTATGGATGCTTCGGAAAATGAAACGACAGGGTGGGTGAGGTACGAAGAAAACCGCTGGTATCATGTCACGCTGGATGTAAAAGCAGGAAAAATCAAGGCGATGGTTGATGATCAGGTTGTTGTGGATTTTACGATAGGCAGTCATCGCTTGACTGTCAGGCCCGAAGTGTATCTCAATATTCCGCTGGGAATTGCGACTTGGCATACGGAAGGAGCAATAAAGAACATAAGGTTAATGAATAATGAACAATGAATAATTAACAATATATTTAAGATCATTGAGGGGGAATGGAGGCTGAATCTTTTTTTCTAATTTATTGAGTAGCAGATGAGAATTATAGAAGTTGAGCGGTTTTCCGGGGAGTATCTGGATGCGATACGCAAGTTATTAAAGATGTTGATGGCTGATCCTCCGTCTTTTACGGAGGATGATTTCAGGGCTGTCATCGCATCGAATCATATCCACCTGTTTGTGTTGAAGATTGAAAATCAAATTGTTGGAATGGCTACGCTGGCCATCTATAGCAGTCCTTCAGGCAGCAAAGCGTGGATCGAGGACGTTGTTATTGATGAGGATTGTCGGGGACAAGGATTAGGGAGGCTTCTCACGCAACATCTTATCGACTTTGCGAAGTCTCAATCCGTTGAATTTTTGATGCTTACATCCAATCCTTCTCGTATTGCCGCCAACAGGCTCTACCGGTCACTCGGCTTTGAACAAAAACAGACGAATATGTATATGATGCGATTTACGTAATCATTTAATTTCTTGCGCGATAAGTCGTGATAGTTCGCTTTTACGGGCGGTCTTTACATTGATTGTAGCACGCAGCACAATTTAGAGTGATTCGACCTTAACGTGATACGGATTTGCCTTGAAAAGTTCGATCCATTGCTCCAATTTCCGGAAATCGGATTTATTATTCTTTTGCAATGCTGAAAATAATTTTTTGAAATCGTTGTCATTCAATAATGTGGCCCTTTTTGTCCGTTTTTTCAGTGTGTTCAAATCCGTCGGTAGATTGTAATCTGCAAGTGAAACATCACATTGTTCTGCGCAATGAATAATAAAGTCTTCCACAGCCTTGCCTATCTTGATGATATAATGCGGTTTATCGCTATGCCTGTAAATAGCCAAGTGTTCATTATGTTTTTTCAACAGTGAAAAAGCATTAAAATTTGCAACGATTTTATCATCGTCGATGATACCGAATGCCGCTTTGTCTGCAAATTGTATCCGCATTCTTTTCAACACATTATTACATCCTTTTTGGTGATTGTATTCTTTCTTCGAAGAGATAACAGTCTGTATAATAAGCGTATCAACAAAACATTCCGTCAGAATATTGGATTCCGTATTCATTCTTCAAGAAATTTTTCAAGATTAAAAAACAAATCTTCTCCATACTCGTAAATGCTTTCTATTTCAGTATCTGTAAGGCGTTTAACTGTTGTCCGATCATTGTTGAAGTCGAACAGGTAAATGGCTACTTCCTTTCGTAAATTGGCGTATTCCAGAAAGTCGTTGACAATGAACGGACTGTGCGTAACGATAAAAAACTGATTGGTTTCGGCATCAATTATATCTTGCGTGATATGCGTAATATAGGGTGGAAAAGCATGTGCTTCGGGTTCTTCAAACAGTAAAACCGAATTTCGATTGGAAGCGATAACTGTTTTGTAGAAAATAATCCGTTGCAAGGTGTCGGCAAGAGATGAATAAGGCAACAACAACACAACTTCCTTACTCACATTGCGTTGTAGCATAACAGACTTGTCTATTTTATTCATGACCAATTGCAAACCGCTTTTTTCAAATTCTTTTTTAATGAAATTCAAAACCTCGGATACATGTTGATTAAAAGACAAAACGTCTATGATATTTTCGCCGAAAGGTGGCAGCAATTGACTTTTATTATCGGATTTCCAATGGTTATTCGGATTGAATATGTAGCGCTTTATGCTGCTATTATAAACCATGTCAGGACATTCATCCAAAGAATTTGTATAACCGGAATTGCCTGTCGATTCAAGTTCTTCATTAAAAGTATACAATGTTCCTTTCGCATCGTTTCCAAAGTAAATGTGTGAGGAAAACGGATTTAATTGTAGTTTGAGTTTGATTAGATTTGTTTCAATTGTAGAAACATTGAGCGTTGACGAACTGTGAAATAATTCAACAGCATTAGCCACTCTTACCAATTTATTGAGTTTTTCGCCTTTCTCCAAAAAAGGCACCGAATACAAACTCAATGCTTCCAAAACGTTCGATTTACCCACATTCGGATAGCCGATAAAGAGGTTTATCCGCCTGCAATCTTCCAGTTTCAAATCGGCTATAGACTTGAAATTGTGAATATTTACATATTCAATGAAATTTTCCATATTGGCTATATTGTTTGTCCGTTATATTTTTTTCGCAAATGTATATGAAATTTTTCGATTTTCATCCGGACAGATAAAAAAAATAGGTATGCCGGAGCATTGCGTGCGGCGCTGTCAACAACTCGGCTAAGGATATTATCCTCAAACCGGATGCCCACAATACCGCCCAATTGGTAAAAATAGCCATTGAGCAGAAATTAGTGTAACATGTCATCATTTTTTACTATTTTTGCACAAGCAAACTTACATAAATTCTCCAAATGAAAAAAAATCTTTTATTACTGGCGGTACTTTTTTGTGCCTTAACGATGTCGGGGCAGTCATTTCCTTTTCAGAACCCTGACTTGACGATTGAACAGCGTGTTAATGACCTTGTTTCGAGGATGACGCTGGAAGAGAAAGTCAGTCAGATGGTTAACTCGGCGGCGGCGATTGAGCGGCTGGGTATTCCGGCCTATAACTGGTGGAACGAAGCACTGCATGGGATAGCCCGAAGTCCCTATCCTGCAACATCTTATCCGCAGGCTATCGGAATGGCGGCGACATGGAACCCCGAAGCCGTCCGGCAAATGGCCACCTTTACTTCCGACGAAGGACGCGCCATCTACAACGACGCCATCAAAAAAGGACGGGTGGACATTTATTGCGGTCTGACGTACTGGACGCCTAACATTAACATTTTCAGGGATCCGCGATGGGGGAGGGGGCAGGAGACGTATGGCGAAGACCCGGTACTGACCGGCACCATCGGAGCGGCTTTCGTGAGCGGCTTGCAGGGTGACGACCCGCGCTATCTGAAGGCTTCGGCCTGTGCCAAACATTATGCCGTGCATAGCGGGCCGGAATGGAACAGACATGAATATGACGCCCGACCAAGCACGTTCGACCTGTGGGACACGTATTTACCGGCTTTCAGGCGGCTGATCGTCGATGAGAAAGTCACCGGCGTGATGTGCGCCTACAACGCATTCTTCGGCCAGCCGTGTTGCGGAAGTGATGAGTTAATGCTTGATATTCTGTATAATCAGTGGAATTTCGATGGCTATGTCACGTCCGACTGCGGCGCCATCAACGACTTCTACATGTATCATAAAACGCACGCCGATGCAGCCGAGGCATCGGCCGATGCCGTGATCCACGGGACGGACTGCGACTGCGGAAATGCATTCAAGGCACTTGTCGAGGCCGTGCAGCGCGGAGAGATTTCGACGGACAAAATAGATACGTCGGTTAAACGGCTGTTTACGATAAGATTCCGTCTGGGGATGTTCGATCCTGCCGACCGGGTGCCTTATGCCAATATACCGCTCTCTGTGCTGGAAGCTCCTGCACATCAGGCACATGCACTGAAGATGGCGCAGGAATCCATCGTGCTGTTGAAAAATGAAGGTTCGATATTGCCGTTGGACAGAAAGAAAATCAGGAAGATAGCCGTCGTCGGGCCGAATGCCGACGAGAAATCCGTACTGTTGGCCAACTATTTCGGTAATCCCACCACGATAACCACTGTGCTGGAAGGGATTAAAGCGAAGGCAGGCAAGGGTGTGCAGGTCGTCTACGAGAAAGGCGTGAACCTGACGGACAACCTCGTTTTCAAGTCGGCCTACAATCCGGCGCTGTTTACGTATCAGGGGAAGCCGGGCTTCAAGGCCGAATATTTCCAGAACACGAGATATGAAGGCGCGCCAGGACTGACGAGGGTGGAAAAACTTGTTGACTACCGCTGGGGCGACAGTCAACAAGTGGCTAGCGATATCGTAGCACTCAGGATGTCAGCGCGTTGGACAACTACGTTCACGCCGCGTCAATCGGGTGAGGTGTGTTTTGAATTGCGTGCCGATGATGCTGCAGAGCTGTATATCAATGGCGAAAAACAGACAAGCGTCGGCCTGATCAATTCATACTATGTGCTGAATGCCGAAAAAGGCAAACAATACGAGATACGGATAGACTACCGTCAAAACAATGAAAACGGATTGATAAAGTTTGATTTCGGCACACTACAAAATACTGATTATAATGCAGTTGCTTCATCCGTAGCCGATGCGGACGTAATTGTCTATGCCGGTGGCATCTCTGCCCGTGTCGAAGGTGAGGAGATGAGGGTCGAGATCGATGGATTCAAACGCGGTGACCGCACTTCCATTGCATTGCCGGCCGTACAGACGGAGATGTTAAAAGCGCTCCATGCCACCGGAAAACCTGTTGTATTTGTGCTGATGACCGGCAGCGCCATCGGGCTGGAATGGGAATCGCAGCATCTGCCTGCCATTGTCAATGCGTGGTACGGAGGGCAGGCGGCGGGGCAGGCCATCGCGGATGTGCTTTTCGGCGACTATAATCCGGCCGGACGGTTGCC
>JAITMM010000080.1 GCA_031277335.1 Tannerella sp.
CTGGGATTACCGGTTCCGGCTGGCTTAACGATTACAACAGATTGTTGTACAGAGTATTATGACAATGATTGCCAATTACCGGACGGATTGATGCCGGAAGTTTGGAAAGCGATGGAAAAAGTGGAAAGCGTGATGGGTCTGAAGTATGATGACGCTGACAATCCGCTACTTGTCTCGTGCCGTTCAGGTGCGCGCAGTTCGATGCCCGGCATGATGGATACGGTTTTAAATATCGGTTTGTGTTCAAAAACCATTCCGGGATTGATCAAGAAGACGAATAACCCGCGTTTTGTATACGATTCCTATCGTCGCCTGATTATGATGTATGCCGACGTTGTCATGGAGAAATCGGAAGGATTGGATCCCGCCGAAGGCAAAGGCATCCGCAAGATACTGGACGACATGCTGGACGAATACAAACATGCAAAAGGCTATAAATCAGATACTGATCTCAAAGCCGAAGAATTGCTCGAACTGGCCAACTCGTTCAAACTGAAAATCAGGGAAGCGCTGGGAGCAGAATTTCCGGACGACTCCAAAGCACAGCTGGAAGGCGGCATCAAGGCCGTTTTCAAGAGCTGGAACGGCAAAAAAGCCATTTCCTATCGTCGTATCGAGGGTATTCCTGATGACTGGGGTACGGCTGTCAACGTTCAGGCCATGGTATTCGGCAATATGGGAGACCATTCCGCCACAGGCGTAGCTTTTACGCGTAATCCGGCCACCGGCGAAAACCAGTTCTACGGCGAATGGCTGATCAATGCCCAGGGAGAAGATGTCGTAGCCGGCATTCGCACACCTAACCCGTTGAATGACGCCACCAAAAACGACCAGAACAAACATCTGCATTCGATGCAGGAACTGATGCCCGAAACATACAAGGAATTGGACAATGTACGTATCATTCTGGAAAAGAATTATCGCGATATGCTTGATATAGAGTTTACTATCCAGGAAGGCAAGTTGTTTATGCTGCAATGCCGCGTTGGCAAACGCACCGGCGCTGCTGCATTGAATATGGCGCTCGATATGCTGCATGAAGGATTAATCTCTGATAAAGAAGCTGTTATGCGTCTTGCTCCCGAACAACTCGATGAACTCCTGCATCCTATTTTGGACGCAGCCGACGAAAAGAAACGCTCAGTCATTGCAAAAGGATTGCCGGCAGGCCCCGGAGGTGCTGTGGGAGTGATTGCCCTGACAAGCGAAAAAGCGATTGAATATAACAAAAAACACGTCAAGTGTATCTTGGTGCGCGAAGAAACTAATCCTGAAGATGTTGAGGGAATGCGCGCCGCCGATGGCATTCTGACGGCTCGCGGAGGGATGACTTCCCATGCCGCACTGGTAGCCCGCGGTTGGGGAAAATGCTGTATCGTAGGTTGTGAAGCAGTTCATATCAACCTCGATAACAATGTAATAACCATCGACGGCAAAAAATATAACGAAGGCGATGCCATCAGTCTCAACGGAACAAAAGGATGGGTATACGGTGAAAAAATCGCTATGGTTGATGCCACTGAAAACCCACGTTTCCAGGAGTTTATGGCCATTGTCGATAAATATCGCACCATGGGTGTGCGCACCAACGCCGATACACCGGAAGATGCGCAAAACGCAATTAATTTCGGAGCTGAAGGCATCGGTCTGTTCCGTATCGAACACATGTTCTACGGCAAAAACAGCGAGCAACCCCTTGCCAAACTGCGCAATATGATTTTGGCAACAACAACCGAAGAACGCGTGCTTGCACTGGATGAACTGGAGCCGTTCGTACGCGAAGCAGCCAAGGGCACGTTGAAAGTAATGGATGGCAAACCGCTGACATTCCGTCTGATGGACCCGCCGTTGCATGAATTCGTGCCGCAGACGGAGGACAAACAGCGCGAGCTGGCCGCCGAAAAAGGCATGGCTTTCGAGGAAATCAAGCGTCGCATCGATGCATTGCACGAAGTCAATCCGATGATGGGTCTGCGCGGAGTCCGCTTGGGCATCATCTATCCGGAAGTGACTGAAATGCAGTTCCGTGCATTGTTCACGGCCACCGTCGAGTTGATGAAGGAAGGCAAAAATCCGCAACTCGAAATCATGGTTCCCCTGACCATCAACGTCAAGGAACTGCAACATCAAAAGGCAATTGCCGACAAGGTTCAACAGGATGTCGAGGCCAAATCCGGCGTCAAGTTCAGCTACCTCTATGGCACGATGATAGAAATCCCGCGTGCTACGTTGGTGGCCGACAGTATTGCAGAGGTAGCCGACTTCTTCTCATTCGGTACTAACGACCTGACACAGATGACATTCGGCTTCTCACGCGACGACGTCAATGCCATCGTCAATACATACATTGACCAAAAAGTGATTCCTGCCGACCCGTTCAACACGTTGGACCAGACAGGCGTAGGCGAACTGGTGAAGATAGGTGTAGAGCGCGGACGCAAAGTCAAGGCTAACTTGAAAGTAGGCGTTTGCGGCGAACACGGTGGCGACCCGGCTTCGGTGAACTTCTTCTTCAATGCAGGCTTTACGTATGTATCGTGCTCGCCTTTCCGCGTGCCTATTGCACGTCTTGCGGCGGCACAAGCGGCTATAAAAAGTTGAAACATCCTAATTTATAAGTTTTTTCTCATAATTTTTTTTGAATTTTCAGGGGTGCGAGAAATTGCACCCCTGTTTTTTACTGTATGATAAAGGTTTTCAAATAAAAAACAACTACTTTGTTAGTTTTTCTTTAAAACAATAGCTGTGTATCGGAAAAAACGATTACCTTTGCGTATGTTGAAAGACAGATATAATAATCCGAAATACAACATATAATGGACAGATATTTGATTATCAAGACAAGAGATGAATTTTTGCGTATCAAGATAAACGATATTCTCTATTTGGAAGCAGATAGAAACTATACAAAATTGCTTCTGACGGAGGGTATTCAGTTTACTTTTGCTATCAACCTCGGCAAAATTGAGGAGATGCTCGAAGACCAGGTGAAAGATGCAAAAACCATGTTGACAAGGGTTGGAAAGAGTTATATTATAAATAAAAACTATATTTTGCAGATCAATTTGCCAAGGCAAAAACTTCTGCTGTTGCCTCCGGGCGGGAAGCCTCGCGAATTAGTCATCCCCAAGGAGCCGCTTAAGGCATTGAAAGAAAAGCTTGAACAGGAAGGAATGAAATCTGAAAGAAAATAAAGAAATGATTATTCGAATCGGAAAAGCTGAAGATAACGATTTTATTGTAGACGATGCTTACGTTAGTCGTTATCATGCAAAATTGGAACGCGATGATATGGGAAACCTTATCATTGAAGACCTTAATTCGACAAATGGGACATTCGTCAATGGAAACAGGATCATGAAGAAAAAAATCACTTCATCCGACCAGGTAAAATTAGGCAATCAATATATGTTAAACGTCGTTGATGCCGTCAAATTTGACAATGACTATAGCTATGAATTTGAAGAGCTTAAAGAAGTCTATGACGACTATATCAAGGAAAAAATACGTATCCAATCTTCAAATCAGTTTAAAACGAGGCTGTTTCAGTCTTTGCCGTTTGCAGTGATAGGCGTGTCCGGGCTGATGATCAGCTTTTTCACTAAAGGAAATTCAGGCAATAAAGGACTGATTATCATAGGTGCAGCCTTGGCAATCTGCGCGCCGGTCGTAGGAGTATACTTTGGCGCACGTCAATCGGCCAAGATACCCGAACTACTTCAGAATCTGGCAAATAAATTTAAAATTGATTATGTATGTCCCAAGTGCGGAACATTCCTTGGCGAGGTGCCGTGGGAATCGTTGGTGAACAAAAAGCAATGCTCCGTCAGCACATGCCGGGCAAAATGGACAAGAAAATAAGAATACGCCCTTTTTTTCAGACATCTTCTAAAGGCTTGGAATATAAAGAGCGGGGTTTTGTACAATAATCTTATGGTTTTGTACGTTATACATGAAAGCATGATGATAGTCTGTCAGAATATGATTATCTTTGCGCAGAGTTATTAATGAATATATGTAAATCTTATGGACGAATTTGTTGCAATAGACAATGATGTTGTAGTTATCGATCTCGATGACAGCTTAAGTTCGGATTTTGTGACATTGGATGATAGCTATCAAGGAGTAGATTTTATCACACTGTCGGATGATGTTGAAATAGCATCCGATATGGATATAATCGACATCTTTTCAGGTATCGACGATGCTGATGTGACGTTCATTGTATGATTCCGGTCAAGTGTCCGCATTGCCATGTCGGTCTAAAAGTTGATGAAGAAAAAGTCCCGCAAGGAATCGACTTTTTTAAATGTCCGAAATGCAAGTGTGATATACCGATTTCATCCCTTGAAATCAAAGATAAACATCATACTGATGAGATAAGAACGGTCGTTTTCCAACCTTCAAACAACGAAGGAGGGAGATTGACCGTTTTACTTGATGCAAACACAAGCGAACAGATATTCCCCTTAACCGAAGGACATTTCACCGTAGGAAGAAAAGCAACGACACCGACAGCCGATATTTGCATTGAGACAAATGATAAGATGATGAGCAGAAGTCATTTACTTATTGTAGTCAAGCATGATGCCCAAGGTGGACTTATCCATTGTCTTTCCGACAATAAAAGTAAGAACCGGACGATATATAACGGTAAGTATCTGGAAGATGGCGAAGAAGTGGTATTGCAAGACAATGACGAGATCAAAATTGGGAATACAGTCCTCCGATTTAACATATAAACTTGAAGTGAAGCCATGAATATATCTCTTGGAAGGCCGTTTGCAATATGCGAGAAAGGGCATAGACTGAACAACGAAGACTGCATACTGCCCTTGTCGGAGTTGGCTGATTCCAATCAAAAACTGTTTATGGTTTGTGATGGCGTGGGCGGATCGGAAAAAGGCGAAGTAGCAAGTCTATTAACCTGTGAATCAATTGATGCCTTTTTTTCAACTTTTCTTGAAGGCGACCCGACGGAAGACTTTATTAAAAAAGCCGTTCAATATACCGAAACGCGCTTTGACGAATATATTGCCGGTCATCCGGAAGCCAAGGGTATGGCTACAACAATGACGCTTGTCTATTTCGGTGAGGAAAGCGTCACTGTAGCACATATCGGCGATAGTCGCGTATATCAGTTTAGGAACGGTCAACCTGTTTTCGTGACGGAAGACCATTCATTAGTAAACACTTGGGTGAAATTAGGAACAATCACTCCCGAAGAAGCACTGACTCATCCAAAGCGAAATGTGATCACTCGAGCCATTCAGGGCACTTTTCATCCTGCAGAGGCTGACGTAGTCCATTTAACCGATGTGCAACCGGATGATTTCATCCTGATGTGTACTGACGGAGTGACTGAAAGTATAACCGATGAAGCTCTTTCTCAAGTAGTTAAAGATAACAATTCAGCAGAAGGAATAAAGAATACGTTAGTTGAAATTTGTAGTGACTTTTCGCGTGATAATTATTCTTTTTATGTCCTTCCAATACAAAATATACAAAATTCATTAAATTATAGACAATTTCTTTCGTCTTTCTTTTATTTTTTCACATAAAAGCCATATCTTTGCGTTTGAAAACTATTTACTTTGAGTTGTTATGAACTTACCGGAAGGTCATAGCCTGCAAAACGCTAAGTATTATCTGAAAAGAGTAATAGGTCAAGGCGGATTCGGTATCACTTACCTTGGGGTCTGGAATACGGAAGTACAAGGACAATTAGGTAAGGTGAGGACTGAAGTGCCCGTATGTGTCAAAGAATATTTCTTTAAAGACTACTGTTATCGTGATAATAAGACATCTCAAGTGCTGGTTCATTCGGAAACAGGCAAGATTCTTTTCGACAAATTCAAGGAAAAACTCATCAAGGAAGCGAAAATCCTGTCGGAAGTACATCATCCATTTATTGTAAATGTATTGGAGGTATTTGAAGAAAATAATACCGCCTATATAGTAATGGAGTATATATCAGGATGTTCGCTGAAATATATGCTTGATAAGGAAGGTGTTTTGCCGGAAAAGACAGTCTTGCGGTATGTGTCGCAGGTGTCGCAGGCGCTCGAATTTGTGCATCAAAAAAATATACTTCACCTGGATATCAAACCAAGTAATATCCTGATAGATAAGAACAACAATGCGCGACTGATTGATTTTGGCGTTAGCAAACGATACGATATTGAACAGCAGGAGACAAGCACGACAATGCTTGCCTTGTCAAAAGGATTTGCTCCGGTAGAACAGTATGATAATGAGGGTACTGTGAACTTTTCGCCATGCCCGGACATCTATTCGCTCGGTGCGACCATGTATAACCTGCTGACAGGCGTTGTGCCTACTGAATCCATACTGCGCGCTACGAGACAACTGGTCAAACCTTCTGAACTAAATTCTGATATAACGCCTCAAACAGAGGCCGTTATCCTGACAGCCATGCAGGTTAATCCTATTCATCGCTATCAGACCATCAAAGCGATGATTAATGAGTTGGATATACCATCCTATTTCGAGGAAACAACTAATTTCCTTGATGAAGAAGCTGATAATCAGTTGAAAGAGAAAGATGAAGAAACGGAAATATATTCTGAATCCAAAGATTCTCAAGAATTGGACGAAGATCAGACGAATATTCGACAGACTGAAGAGTTGCCCGTTGTGATCAGGAAGAAAAAAAACAGGCGGAGAGTTTTGATTCCTGCAGCCATCTTTTTAATTGCTTTTTTAGCGGCCGGACTGACTTATATGTTGGATTTTAATAAAACGCAAGGAGCAAATCAAGTAACTGATATGCAGGCAAATGCATTAAGACTACCTGGTTTGCAGCCGATTGACAACGAAACCGATACGACAGATTTGCAGCCAACAGAAAACGGTGATATTCAACCGTTTGACAACAACAACACTCAATCTTCTCAAAATGACGTTTATACTACTGCCAATATCCCGCAATCAGCTTCGACAGATTTGAATCCTCCTACCCTATCAACTCAAAATGCTTCTCAGCAAATGCCCGATGCAATAGAAAATACGCCTTCGCAAACAGATATCAATACTGAATATAACGCATTGATATCAAGTGGTAAAGCTAAAGTAAACGAAAAAAAATATACTGATGCGAAGGCTGATTTCGAGAAAGCAAGAACGTTGAGATTGACAGAGGAAGTTATTCGTTTGCTTGATGATACGCAATCGAAAGAAGAAGAAGAGTTAGTCAGGCAGCGAATTGCATTGTACGAACCGCTTGCGACATTTGGTAATCTCACCATTGTGAAGAAGTTATCGAATAATCGTTGGGGCGCAATTGACAATAAGGGCACCGAACGCATTCCATGCCAATATCTGCGTGTAGCACCTTCGGGCGCGAATAGAGCATTTGAAACAGGTGACCACCATTATGATATATACGACTCTCAAGGAGAGGTGAAAGGTAAGGGGTTGGAAGATTATTAATGTTATACTAAAGAAAATGAAGCAAATTATCATATTGAGTTTACTGTTTCTGCCTGTTTATCTTCATGCGCAAAGCTTGACAGAATACAACAGGAGAGGTGATGCAGCTATGGATCGTAAAGATTATCAGACAGCTGCGTATTGGTATGAAGAAGGAGTTTCAAATTGCGACAGATACAGCATTGATCGTCTTACCGAGATATGGTGGGCTGACACCACAATGCGGGTTTCAATGCGAAATGCGATGTCAAGATGTCTGAATTGCCTGAATGACCAAGCTGTCTCAAATAGAGATACGCTGGCAATCAAAAGGTTAATAGAATATCATTCGGTAGGAATCGGGACGGTTGTCAATGAAGCCGCCGCCAATAACTGGAAAGAGCAGTTGGAGCAAATCAGGAATCCGTTGAATGACATTGCTTTACTAAACGAACAGAGAGACAGGATGAAATTCTTTATCGGCTTTCATGCTTCGGTAATAGCGCCTGTGGGGATACAGATAGGCGGCGTTGGTAAAGTAGTCGGATGGTATATACGTTTTCGCGCCAACCCTGCATTTCAACAGACACAATTTGACGGAGAAGTTGTTAAAAATCAGCAAGACGGGCTGAATTATCTTCATATTCAAGAACTTGATGATAATAATGCTATGTATAGGACTACCGGCAGGAATAAAGCAAGTTGCTGGATGGGGACTGTGGGTATAATGTTTAAAACTTCGTCAAACTTCTGTCTTTCAACCGGCGTAGGCTATTTTGACCGTAAATATGCAAGTGAATTTATCAGGGTGCAAGACAGTGGTGCCGATATCCCCGGCACATCGGATTGGGTGAGAGTTTCTAACAGATCGCTCAACGGGGTTATGCTTGACTTGGATGGTACTTATGCGTTTAGCAATCGCGTATATGGAGCACTTGGGGCAAGTTTACTGGATTTTAAATATGTTTATCCCAATATTGGAGTTGGGTTTTTCTTTTAACATTCAAATGATATGAAACAGTCTTTATTCAAAATATTTTTCTTTATCTGCTTGATAGCAGCTTGTTGGACAGGATGTATCGAAGATAATGATATTCCCCGTGATAATGTCACCGGTGCTCAAAAGCCTGTATTGAGCGAAATTAAATTCTTAAAGAAAACTGCCACTACTATCACTTTTGAAGGAGAAGTGGCTAATAATAATGGATATGCGTTGATTGAACGCGGCATTTGTTGGGGCACATCGGAGTCGTTGGATATTGCTATTGATTCGCACAAACCTTATCAGGATAACAATGACGGGACTTTTCAATTGACAATCGATAATTTACAGGGCGGCACGCAATACTATTTTTGTTTGTATGCCGTCAATAAAGCCGGTGCAGGATATGGCAAATCGATGCCTGAAACAACAGAAAGTGGATTAGGTATTGTGCAAACCATTATTATTCAAGATAGTACTCATGCAACAACTGCGTTGGTCGGCGGTAAAATCGTTTCACATGGCGAAGGCGAAATCCTCGAACGAGGCGTTTATTATGCTGCAACTAAAGCTATGGCCAATAAAGACTCTGTCAAAAGCGTCGCCGAAACCGATTCATTCTTATGCAGACTTATAAACTTGAAGTCAACGCAAACATATTACGTACAGGCCTACGTCAAAAATTCATTTGGGATATTTACAGGCCTGGTTGATAGCGTTATAACAAGTACGGGAGTACCCATTCTAAGCAATGTGCTAACAGTCATACCTGAATCAAATCAGGCAAAAGTGACAGGCGAAGTGTTGAGCATTGGCGATGCACCTATAATTAGAATGGGATTTTGCTGGACTAAAGCTCCCGATACTCCTACGAAAGATACTGATACGGTGTTAGTTGTAGTTGAAGGTACGGGACTTGGCGAGATTTCCCAATTTATCAAACCGCTTGAAGCAAGTCAGACATATAATGTGTCGGTTTTTGCTGAAAATCAATTCGGAACAGGATATAGCGCTCAGCCATTTACATTTACGACTACAAGCGATACTCCTTCCGTCAGCACATTAAATTATACGGTTAATGATGACGGATCAGTCGTTGTCAGCGGCGTAGTGACTGATATTGGGGCTTTTAACGTCAACTTAGTCGGTATATGCTACTCGTTGACGGGAGAACCTAATTTCTTTGGACCAAGAGTTGATATAGCGCTAACACCTTCATTGTCAAACAATGATATGCCTCACACTTTTTCAGCCACCATCACAGGCCTGAAGGGCGGAGTGACGTATCAAATGCGTGCTTTTGCCTTAAATTTCAATAACAAGCCGGCTTACGGAAGTGTGATAAATATTACCACACCTAATATCTTCACTCAAGAAGCAGAATCATTTGCAGGCGCTGCGCCCATTGAAGGTTCGTCTGCTTATTTTGTGATAAATGACAAAGGTTATATCCTTGGCGGCGATATCGGACCTTCTCTGATCAATAACTTATGGTCTTTTAATCCGGCACTTGCCAACATGGATAATGTAAAAACATGGCAAGAATTTAATGGTTACAAAGCAGGTAATATGAAATGGATGGCTACGGCAGTCTATGATACGAGGGTGTATGTTTTAGGAGGAGTAGATAATACTTCGAATGCCATAGACAGTTTTTATGTCTACTATTCGATTGAAAATTCATGGTTTAAAAGATCATCCGGTCCTTCTGCTGCGTATTCACGAGTAGGAACTTCGTTGAATAGTGAAGTCATATATATCGGAGGTATGAATATAACGGCAAAAAAAGAAGTATGGGCATATAATGTATTTACCGACACGTGGACACAAAAACCTGACTTCCCCGTGAATCAGTATGGCGGAGTAGCCGTAAAAATCGGAGACAATATATATGCAGGATTGGGGAAAAATGATGCCGGCGTAGGAAATAATCAATTATGGGAGTCTTCAGGAGCATTGTCTACGTGGACTCCCGAACCTGTAGCTACGGGAATGACCGGAAATATATTGGCAGGGGCAGTAATAAATAATAAGTTATATGTGATTGATAAGCAATCATCTACAAAATATTCTATGTTTGAATACAATCCGGTCTCAAAAGTATGGAGGAGAATGTCCGACCTGCCCATTTCCTACAACTGGGAAATTCAGTTTATGTTTTCAATAAACAATCGGATTTATATCGGGTTTGCCAATACGAATAAGGTTTTGATGTATAATCCGTTATGGGATAATTGATGAGGGGAGCAAGAGTTCAAGGTTTAAAGTTTAAGGTTCAAAAAATGTTGCGAATATTTTTGAAATGTTGTTTTTTTGCCCTTTAGCAAAAAATGATTATCTTTGCAGCGTTTTTTGAGAGACATTTGGAGAGATGGCAGAGTGGTCTATTGCGGCGGTCTTGAAAACCGTTGAACTGAAAGGTTCCGGGGGTTCGAATCCCTCTTTCTCCGCAAATAATCCATATTATCAATTATATACACGATATAAGGACTAAAATAGTCCCTATTTTAGTCCTTTTTTGTCATGTTTTACTCCTTATTGTCAGAATAATAATTGCTGAAAACTGAAAAACTCACTCCCCCCTTTTCCGAATAATATCCTGAATAACTAAGCCGGCCAGCGTAAAGCCAAAAATAGCTGTCACATGGACTAAAGTGCCGTTTATCTGCGATTTGCGGCTATCCCAATAGGATGTGTGTTCATTCGCTGCGGGATTTTCATGACTTTGGAGACTTTCCGGATTTGCCCGGGTTGTTGGTTTTGCACCTTTATTTTCCAGCAATTCGTCGCTGAAGACGCACAGAAATTTTTTGGTGGGCAGTGTGCCTTTTTTGAGCGTTCTACGCAATGCAGCGGCGAGCGGACATCCCTTAACTTTCCAAAATTCAGTGACTTGTATCTTTGACGGATTCATTTTGAGGGCAGCACCCATGCTGGAGAAAAAAGTGGCCTGCGTCGCGGTGGCTGTGACAATCAAGTGGGCTTTGTTGGATAAACTGTCTATCGCGTCGATAATATAATCGTAGGAATTAAGATTGAAGGTCGATGCGGTTTCGTTATTGTAAATTCCTTGTATAGCAGTGATTTGTGCATAGGGGTTGATGGACAGCAGGCGCGATTTCAAGACTTCCACTTTGGATGCACCGATAGTTTGCGTTGTAGCTTGCAGTTGCCGGTTGATATTTGTAATCTGCACAGTATCAGAATCTACCATTGTCAGATGCCGGATGCCTGAACGCACAAGGCTCTCGGCACACCAGCTGCCTACCCCACCGACACCGAACAGGATCACTTTGGCTGTCGAAATTCGTTGGGCAGCCTCGCTGCCAATCAGCAGCTCCGTACGGCTGAAACTCGATGCTTCGCCATCAGACGGCGTCTCAATGATAACAGGTTGATTTTCAGAATTATGTTTGCTCATAAGAATGTATACGCACTTCTTTGGTTGCACGTTCAAAGCATAAATGTAACTTTTGGTATTGCAAAATTAGCAAAAAAAATTGGCAAGTCAGTAATTATTCCTATCTTTGCACCCGAAAATTTCAATCGGGATGTAGCACAGTTGGCTAGCGCGCCACGTTCGGGAC
>JAITMM010000205.1 GCA_031277335.1 Tannerella sp.
ATACATAAAACCGACAAACTCGTTGCCGGCCAGCGCAATGATCGCCTTGCCTTCCTTCATCTTCTGGGCGACGTATTCGTGTGAGCGTTTGGCAATTCCCGTTCCGCGCACTTTCGCCGACTGCTCAATTGTATCCAGGATGATATCCACATATTCCTCGTGGCTTTCGTCGGCCACAATCACGTCGATTTCATCATTTTCTACTTCTTCCTTTTCTTCTTTATTCATTTCTAACATTATTATATTCAATTACTTTTTGATGCATACAAAGTCATGGCAAGAGAAATATGTTCGCGGGAATAGCCATCGCGCGGAATGACGAGTATGGTATCGTCGCCTGCAATGGTGCCTGCAATTTCCGGCATATTTGCCGTGTCTATTTCACCGGCAATAGCCATAGCGTAGCCCGGTCGTGTTTTGATAACGGCAAAACTACCTGAAAACTCGATACTTAGTATATCAGATCCGCTTTTAGATGTAATATCAGATTGAGATACTTCAGGCAACTCATAGACATATAAGTTGTTTTTATCAAGTTTTTTAACGATTCTCAATTCTTTCATGTCGCGCGACAAAGTGGCCTGAGTCACAACGATTCCCTGATCAGCTAATGATTTGATCATATCATCCTGATTATGTATAACTTCATTTCGAAGTATATGGCTGATTATTTTCAATCTTTGCTCTTTTTTCATCGCCTTGTTATTGTATAAAAATTCAATTTGGCTGCAAAAGTACATTATTTTTGAATATAAATGCATTAAAATAGAAAATAAATTGTTTTTTTAAGAAAAATTTTAATCGCTCGTATATGATTTGTTTTGTATATCAACAAAAACATATATCTTCGCAATTAAAATCAGATCGAAAAAATATGGAAAGAATAGTAGAATGTATTCCAAATTTCAGTGAAGGGAGAGATTTGGAAAAGATCAATCGTATAGTTGATGTATTTCGAAGAATAGAAAACGTCAAGTTATTGGATTATAGCAATGACAAGGATCATAACAGAATGGTAGTTACAGTTGTAGGCGAACCGATGGCTGTCAAAGACTGTATTGTTGAAGCCGTGGGCGTTGCAATAGATCATTTAGATATACGCAAACATCATGGCATTCATCCCCGCGTAGGCGTGGCGGATGTTATTCCTTTTGTTCCTGTCAGAGGCATGACAATTGATGAAACGGATGAATTGGCTAAATCTTGCGGTAAATCATTGGCTATCAAGTATAATCTGCCTATCTATTTTTATGAATATTCGGCTTCGGCTGAACATCGACGCAACTTATCCGCAGTACGTAAAGGTGAATATGAGGGGTTGAATGAAAAAATGCAACTTCCTGAGTGGAAGCCTGATGAAGGACCTGATAAACCTCATCCGTCTGCCGGCGCTACAATCGTAGGCGCTCGTAATCCATTGATTGCCTTTAATGTAAATCTGCAAACAAACAAATTTGAAGTTGTCGATAAAATAGCCAAAAGAATACGTCATATAGGCGGCGGATTACGATACTGCAAAGCTATCGGGTTGGAATTGAAAGAACAGGGCATAATGCAAGTGTCAATGAATCTGACAGACTATACTAAAACGTCTATTTATCAGGTAGTTGAGATGATTCGCTTCGAAGCAAGGCGTTATGGCGTAGAAATAAGCGGATGTGAATTGGTAGGAATGGTGCCTTTACAGGCAGTCGTGGATACTATGTCTTATTATCTTAGTCTTGAAGGTTTTACAGCAAAACAAATTTTGGATGTTCAATTACATTGATTTTTTACATATATTTGATAATCAAAGTTGAAGGTAAGTTTTGAAGGACTTTTTCATAAGCGGCCGGCAATGTATTCCAAGAAGCATAACTTATCAGCATTAAATTGTAACCGTCAAATAACTCGCGTTTTATATCCTGATTCGGAAGTAAAACAGCTTCACGCTGTTGGGATATAAATTCATCTATTTCATTCTTTATCAATTCATTGGATGGAGAATTGGAAGTTGATCTATTCATCACATTTACTGTGCCATTCGTCGTCTGAATAAGCGTTCTTGCATAGTTCAATAAGCACAAATCAGAGGAACTATTAATCATAAGCAAAATACGCTCAGCGCGCGTAAAATTTCGATTGACAAATATACCTACTGAAGCATGGCTTTTTTCCACGAAATCTTTAGTTTTGTCACGAAGCAATGTGCTCGGATAGAAAATCCTTGAATTTTTGTTGGGGAACAGCCGTCGTAGCTTCTGCCAAGTTGTATGTGCAGTGATATCCGTAGAAAGATTACTCATAGAGATACCTGATCCAACAAGAAGAAAATCAAAGCCTTCCTGATTTACGAGCGACACAATATAATCTTCTGCCTTTTCACAAACTTCATATCGTGTATTGATTTGCATATTCAAATTGGCAGCCTCATATAGAATCGGCGCAAAACTCTCACGTTCAAAATCTTCTGTACGCGATGGATTGACGTCAGAACCAACTGTAAGATGTAATGCTGTAATCTCAAGTCGCTTAGAACCTTTGGAAAACATTTGGTGCGCTAAACCGAGCATTACCTGTCCGCTACTTGCCCGTCCGAACGAAAGTAAAACCTTGAACACATTGCTTCGTTCCATATCCTCACGTTGTTGTTTTTTACGATCGGACACCTTGAAAAAGAAGCGAATAAATGCAATCAAAGGAGTAGTCATAAATGTTGTTACTAGCGTCATTAATACAAGCATTACGAAAATTGGTTGCGGTAAAATACCCATTTCCAATCCAATAGTAAGTACTACCAATTCCATCAATCCGCGAGTATTCATCAATGCTCCAAGATATAGGCTGTCTTTCCATGACTCGCCCGAAAAGCGCGCCATCACCAGAGTACTACCGAATTTACCTACAATCGCCACCAAAATAAACGCACCTGCCAATAGCCACATCTCAACTCCGGATATCAGACCGATCTCAGTCCGCAACCCGGTGTAAACGAAAAACAGAGGTAATAGCAATGCTAACGCCACATCTTCAACCTTATCAGCCATTATCTTACGAAACTTTTCATTTGTCGGCATAACAATTCCGGCCACAAAAGCACCGAATAGAGCATGCAAGCCGAGAATTTCCGTGAAATAAGCCGAAGCCAGCAAAATAAAAAATATAAAGACTACCAGTGACTTGTCTACCACTTCCTTGTTTTGATATAAATTGCCGACAATTTTCAGTACCGGTCTGACAATGAACAACATCAATCCGGCATAAAGGGCTGAAAACAAAATCGTATAGATGGCGCTCTCCATTGTTCCCGCCTGTGCATAAGCCACAACTGCGGCCAGCATGCACCAGGCTGTAATATCATCGTTTGCAGCGCTTGCCAGAGAAATCGTTCCCAAATGGGTACGCGTCATTCCACGTTCCTGAATAATCCGAGCAAGTACAGGAAAAGCAGTGATACTTAGCGAAATACCTATAAAAAGCGCAAATGATAGAAAAGGCGTATGAGACGAAGCATATTTGTCATAAATCATATATGCAACCACCATTCCCAGCGTAAAAGGCACAATAATAGCGGAATGACTGATAAGCAACGTATCCTGCCATCGTTTTCGTACTTCTCTGATATCCAATTCCATACCTATAGTAAACATAAAAAGAACAAGTCCGAACTGACTTAATGTTTTTATATTGGAAAAAGATTCTTCAGGAAAGATAAATGCGTAAGTCTCAGGGAATAAAGATCCAAGCAGCGAGGGACCTAAAATAATTCCGGCCAGAATTTCGCCGATCACTGTGGGTTGTCCGATTTTTTTAAATAACCATCCCACAATTCGGCAAGCTACCAAGATAATGAGAATCTGCAATAAAAGCAGTCCGACAGACGATTTAATATTTTCCAAAGTCAAAAATGAAAACAGTTTGAAACCTTCCGCAAGATTCTTAGTTTCAGCATGTACCTTCACATTTTCGTGAGCATAGAAAAGCGCATTACCTTTGAGCGCTATCAAATACATTATGGCGCCGAAAACAATGACCATTGAAATGTATAATATCAATTTCTTCTTCATAATATACTTTTCTGTAAAAAATCAAGCAAAGATATGAAAAAAATCAAATAATAAGTAGTATCTTTGTTGTCAAGTGACAAAAAATGAAAAAAAAAGTTTTACGTATTATTCGGGACGACCCGTGGCTTGAGCCTTACTCGGAGGCTATAGATAGTCGTTATCTGGCTGTTATCGAAAAAGAAAAGGACTTGACAGGCGGTGGCAGGCAATCGCTTTCCGATTTCGCTTCGGGGTATTTATATTTTGGCTTGCACAAAGTCGAAAATGGATGGATTTTTCGCGAATGGGCGCCCAATGCTACGGCTATCTACATGATTGGCACATTTAACAATTGGAAAAAAGATGAGAATTTCCGCCTTCAACCGGTTGAAAATGGGATTTGGGAAGTGCAACTTTCAGAAAATCAAGTGCATCACGAAGACCTTTATAAATTGCTTGTAGAATGGCATGGCGGCTTCGGCGAACGTATTCCTGCCTGGTGTCAAAGGGTTGTACAAGATGATGTTACGAAAATATTTTCAGCCCAGGTATGGTGTCCTGAACAATCTTATCAATTCAAAATCAATAAGTTCCTGCCTAATGTCTCGCCGTTGTTAATTTATGAATGTCATATCGGCATGGCAGCCCAAGAAGAAAAGGTCGGCACCTATAATGAATTTCGTCGGCTCATATTGCCTCGCATTGCTCGCAACGGATATAATGCCATACAAATCATGGCAATACAGGAGCATCCTTACTACGGATCTTTCGGATATCACGTGAGTAGTTTTTTTGCTGCCTCGTCGCGTTTCGGCACGCCTGAAGAGCTCAAACAACTAATTGACGATGCTCACGGATTGGGTATTGCTGTTATTATGGATATTGTTCATAGTCATGCTGTTAAGAATGAAATTGAAGGATTGGGATGTTTCGACGGCACAGGTTATCAATATTTTCATGACGGCAGTCGAAGGGAACATTCTCAATGGGATTCTTTGTGCTTTAACTACGGTAAGAACGAAACGCTTCATTTTCTGCTGTCTAACTGTAAATATTGGTTGGAAGAATATCGTTTTGACGGTTTTAGGTTCGATGGAGTGACATCCATGATATATTACAGTCACGGTTTGGGTGAAGCATTTTCAAACTATGATGATTATTATAACGGACATCAGGATGGTGATGCAATTACATATATTACGCTCGCCAACAAGCTGATACATGATGTCAATCCGTCTGCCATCACAATTGCCGAAGAAGTGAGCGGCATGCCAGGATTGGCCGTGAAACCACAAGACGGAGGCTACGGTTTCAACTATCGCATGGCGATGAATATTCCTGATTTCTGGATTAAAACATTGAAAGAGAAGAAGGACGAAGACTGGCATCCGTCGGCTATCTGGTGGGAAACGACAAATCGGCGTGCCGACGAAATGACGATCAGCTATGCCGAAAGTCACGATCAGGCGTTAGTTGGCGATAAGACCTTGATATTTTGGCTAATTGATGCAGATATGTATTGGCACATGCACGTTAATGATAAAAGTTTTGCAGTAAGTCGCGGTTTGGCGTTGCATAAGATGATTCGGTTGGTTACGGCTGCAACAATCAACGGAGGGTATCTGAATTTTATGGGCAATGAGTTTGGTCATCCTGAGTGGATAGATTTCCCGCGCGAAGGTAACAACTGGTCGTTTAAATATGCTCGACGTCAGTGGGATTTGGTTGATAATCATGATTTAAAATATCATTTTTTAAACGATTTTGATACGGCAATGTTGGCCATGATCAAGGAAGTTGACAATTTCCAGTCCGTGCCGCTGCAGAAGATTTGGGACAGCGACGCTGACCAGCTATTGGCATTTAAACGAGGAAAATTGATATTCGTCTTTAATTTCAGCCCCAACCGTTCGTATACAGATTATGGTTTGCTGGCGCAGCCGGGAAAATACAATGTGGTTCTAAACACTGATAATGTGCTCTTTGGAGGCAACGGACTGAACGATGATTCAGTTGACCATTTCACACAGTACGATCCTTTATACGCAACGGAGAACAAAGGATGGTTAAAACTCTATATACCGGCAAGAACGGCTATGGTGCTTCAAAAAGCGGAGTTATAAATATTAAGATTTAAAATTTCAATAATGTATCCATTTTTATTCAAACCGATCTTTAAAGAAATGATTTGGGGCGGGAATGATATTCTTCGTTTCAAGGGGTTCACTCCCAACGATGTAAAGATAGGTGAAAGTTGGGAGATATCGCATGTAGAAGGTAATGTCTCTGTTGTAGCCAATGGTGATCTCGAAGGATATACACTTGTACAACTTATTGATACTTATGGTGCAAGACTTATAGGTGAAAAAGTAGAGAAACAATTTGGCAATACTTTTCCATTATTGATCAAATTCATTGATGCACGAGACAACCTGTCCATTCAAGTTCATCCTGATGACACAATGGCCATGGTGCGTCATCATTCATGGGGTAAGACTGAAATGTGGTATGTCGTGAAAGCGGCGCCGGGAGCATCTTTATACAGTGGATTTTCGCAACACATTGATATAGAAGAATATATACGCAGAGTTGAGGATAACAGCATCATGGAAGTTTTAAACCGTTGCGAAGTGCTTGAAGGCGATGTGTTCTTTTTGCCGGCCGGTCGCGTCCATGCCATTAATGCAGGCTGCTTTATTGCTGAAATTCAGCAAACAAGCAATATTACATATCGAATTTACGATTACAACAGGATAGATGCTTTCGGCAATAACCGTCAGCTACATACAGATTTAGCAAAACAAGCCATCGACTATACGGTTTATCCCGAATACAGGACTGAATATATTAGGCGAGCAGACATACCTGTAGAGTTAGTTAATTGTAAATATTTTGTAACCAATATATTAGAAATTAACAAACCGATCAGTCGCGATTATTCGGCGTTAGATTCTTTTGTTATATTAATATGTACGCATGGACATGTGACCATACGCGATGTTGGAGGTAAAGAAATTACTGTACATCAAGGTTATACAGTCCTTGTTCCGGCAGAGATGCGCCAAATATCGATTTTGCCCCGGACTCCGGCCAAGCTGTTGGAGGTGTATGTCTGATGTTTTTATGTTTTTTTAACTATAATTTTTGTATGATTGACAAATTATCACTATATTTGTGGCAAATTAATTAAATTTTTAACAAATTACGACAACTATGAATGTACAGATGAAAGGTTTTTTATTAGTTTGCTGTTTGATTTTCAGCATAAATGTTTCCGGACAAACTGCAGCAGGCAATCCTTTGCCTCTCAAGGGCAAATGGTCATATTCGGTCGCTGACGTTCCTGATGGATACGATAGAGGTACGATCGAATTTAAACAGATTGATGGTAAGACTGCCGCTACATTGAAAAACGGCAACGGAACTTACGATATCAAAGAAATTAAACAAGTCAATCAGCAATATACAACTGTTTTTTATGTTGATGGTGCTGAAGTATCTATGAGTTTTGATCCTAAGCCTGATAAAATTACAGGGATTTGTTCTGTTGACGGAAATGATATTCCGATGACACTCCTTCCTGTAAAGGAATAGTTTTTTTTCTTCATGTTTTTTGACCTGCATTCGGACTTAAACTACCGAATGCAGGTTTTTTATAATAAAAAAAATATAATCCCATACCGTATTCAAATTTATTTGCGAACTTTGCCGTGCCAAATTGAAAGGTCAAGTGAAGTTTACTTATTAACTAAATGGATTACAGAGGTATAGTGCCATTAGCCATGCTGGTGGTTTCAAATATTTTCATGACATTTGCCTGGTACGGGCATTTAAAATTCAAACAAAGTCCTTTATGGATAGTCATTTTAATCAGTTGGGGGATTGCTTTTTTTGAGTATTGCATGCAAGTCCCGGCGAATCGCATTGGACATACATATTTCTCGGCATCACAGCTTAAAGTAGCGCAAGAGGTAATAACTTTGATTGTATTTGCAATATTTTCAGTGACTTACTTAGACGAAAAGCTGAGATGGAACCATCTTGTCGCCTTTCTGCTTATTATGCTTGCTGTGTTTTTCATGTTTAAGAAATGGGATTAAGAAACAGAATGAGACATAAGTTATTACTAATCTCAATTGCCTGCTTATGTCTGACTGTGAATCTGTTAAGTCAGCATATAAGTGATGTTATCAAAGTCAATCTTGATGACGCAAAACAATTTGCTCAACTGACGGATGCAAGTGAAGGTGATACGCTGCTAATTGATTTTTTTGACGATAATTCGTATAAGGCTATAATTCGCAATGTTACAGTCGATTATGATAAAGTTATAGGGATTACTGCCCAAATTGTTGATTATGAGGTTGCTTATTGTTTTATCTCTGTATCTGATGCAGGAATAAGCTTACGTACAGATATTTATCATGCCGATAAACAATTTCAGACTTCGCAAATTAATGGACAATTGATACATACGCAGTTTAAACTTTCAGAAAATAGAAACCAAAATCTTGAAAATGATTTAATTATATCTAATTTGCTTGACTACGCTACAAATACTGACATTCATGCACTGCAATCACCTGCCGATGACGATTTGGAAGAGCATGTGACTGTAGATGTGATGGTTGTCTATTCCACAAAAGCAAGACAATGGGCGGATAGAAATGCAACAAGTATCGATAATGCCATTAGCATGGCTTTCCAGTATGCAAATCAAGTATTAGTTAATTCACAGATAAACATGACGTTGAGTTTAGTTTACAAATATGAATCCGATTATCCGGAATCTGATGATGCCAATATGGATTTGCTAAGTTTGCGAGACAGCATCGACGGTAAACTTGACGAAGTGTATAGTTTAAGACGACAATATGCGGCAGATATTGTTGTGTTGCTTCCGATGACAGGAGCATTTTCATATATGCCTAATTATGACTTAAATAAACCGGATCCAACACTTGGTTTTTCCGTGTGCAATATCAGCGGCGCTACTTATAATTCAACATTTATCCACGAATTAGGTCATATTTTTGGCGCCCATCATCACTGGCAACAACTACGCTCCAAGAGTCCCGGTCCCGGAATCTTTTCTTACTCAAGTGCTTGGCGTGGTATGGGTGAGGACAGTGTTTGGTATCATACCGTAATGTCGTATAGCGGAATTAATTTTGCAGACAAAATACCATCTGTTTTGATTCCGTATTTTTCTAATCCTGAGGTGATTGTACATGGAGTTTCGATAGGTAGCGTAAAAAAAGAGAATAATTCTCTAACCATAAACCAAACAAAACATACTATTGCACGA
The DNA here is from genome assembly GCA_031277335.1 of Tannerella sp. GTDB lineage: Bacteria > Bacteroidota > Bacteroidia > Bacteroidales > Tannerellaceae > Tannerella. Next base: position 9,334 of record JAITMM010000205.1, read on the forward strand.
TATTCAGAATTGATAGGTGCAAAAACATCTCCGGTACTTATTGATAAGATTGATATTCAGGATCTTTATGCTTATGCAACCGATGGTATTTTACATATCTGCAACATGAAATCCGGTCAGAAATTTTATGTTTTTACAATAATCGGCCAACCGATTTATAATGGCATATCAAAGTCAGACAACGAGCATATATCATTGCCAAACAGAGGTTTTTACATATTAATCTCGGACGAGAAAACTATAAAATTCTATTCTAAGTAGTGTAAGACAGTCAAAAATATAGCAGCGAAGATTTGGACAATGTGTTCATCTACTGTTTATTTCCACTTTAATGATATTCGGTTACAGCGATTCATATAATTGCACCAACCTGTCAGCCAGCACGTTGCCACTGTAACGGCTTGCCGAGAGCTGCAACGCTTCCTGTTTGCAGGTATCGTACCCTGCTTCGTCCGTCAATAATTTCTCCAACGCATCGGCGAGGGCGTCGCTATTGTTTGGTTTATAGACGATTCCGGCTTCTCCGACTATTTCGGGGAAGGAGCCGGTGGCAGGCTCCACTGCCGGGCGGCCGGCGGCAAAAGCTTCAC
>JAITMM010000257.1 GCA_031277335.1 Tannerella sp.
CTGCAATGCTGAAGTTAATTAAAGACTGGATGCTGCCAATCGCCATGATAACAGGCGCTTTGACGTATCCCTGGATAGCGAAACTTTCGTTTCTGTCTCCATACCTCATTTTTGCAATGTTACTGCTGACATTCTGCAAAATACCGTTGAAGGATATTAGATTTCATCCGGCTCATATATGGCTCTTATTGATCCAATTGATTGGTAGCGCTGTGATTTACTTTGCTATACGGCCTTTTGACGAGACATTGGCGCAGGGAGCGATGATATGTCTGCTGACACCTACTGCTACGGCAGCTGTCGTCATCACAGGCATGTTGGGCGGTAATTTGGGATTTCTTACGGCGTATGCCATGTTTTGCAATATTGCAATTGCCGTAACAGCACCTGTTTTCTTTTCGCTAATTGGAGTGCATGAGGAGTTTACGTTTTTTGAGTCGGTATGGTATATCTGCCGACAGATTTTTCCGCTTCTCATCCTGCCCCTATTTATCGCAGTCATCGTGCGAAATTTCGCTCCAAAAGTGCATAGGGCACTTCTTAGCATACCTAATCTGACGTTCTATCTTTGGGCATTTGCACTTACAATCGCAACCGGATTAACCGTTCAGTTTGTGATGAAAAACGATAATACTGATTATTCAACGGAAATAGGTCTGGCCATCATTTCTTTGATTTTATGTTGTTTACAGTTTATAGTAGGTCGTCGTATCGGCCGCAGCTATGGCGATCCGGTTTCGTCGGGTCAAGGCTTAGGGCAGAAAAATACGATTTTGGCTATCTGGATGGCACAAAGTTTCCTAAATCCGCTCGTTTCAGTAGCCCCGGCCGCCTATATACTATGGCAAAATATCATCAATTCCTATCAGCTTTGGAAACGGAATCATACAGAGTAGCCTCGATGGTAATGCCTCTATTTGAAGATATTGCGAGACATCTCAATGAACAAAGAATAAGAAAATTTGGCTTCCAAATAATAAATATCAAAAGAAACAATTCATATTTCATTTATTTTTTGTAATTTTGCAGAAATTTTCATATACAAATAGTATTTATTTCTAAACAATTAAAGGTAAAATGAAAAAAGTATTGGTATCAATGATTGCTGTAGCAATGTTCTCATTTACAGCATGTAGTGGCGGTAAGAAGCAGGAAGCTACCCAAGAGGCGGCTCCGGCGGCAGCCCAAGAAGTACAAGCAGCTCCTCCGGCTACTTCAGGGAGCAAGATTGACGATTATAAAAAGTTAATGGAAGAGGCTACTCCGCTTCTTTCAAAAATTGCAAACGGCGATCTTGCAGCGGCAACAAAGTACAATGAGATTGTTCAAAAAATGACAACAATCACAAATGAAGTGTACGCCGAATTACAAAGCGATCCTGTTAAATTAAAAGAATTTACGGATTTAGCACAAAAATGGACGGAAGAAGCACAGAAAGCAATGACTAAAAAATAAGTTGTAGCTTCTTCTTAATTTTTTCATTACTACGGCGTAGTGTCTCGCTACGCCGTAGTTAAGATTTTCTCCATCACCCAATTAGCCCTCATCCCAGTCTTGCCGGTTGAAGAAACACGACCATCACCTCTCAATTCGTTGACAATACCTTGAATCATAGGTTGTTGTATATGTTGCGGCTTAGGCACATCAAAATATTCTATGCCTGATTCTGTTTCCAGTTCAATTGGAGTGAAAGCAAATGTAGCAAAACGAATGACGCCATTATCTCCATGAATTTCAGTTATATCAGTGTTTGTTGACGAAGACGATACATAATTCCAAAGCCCGGAACCGACCACTCCGGATTCAAATATGAACGAAGCAGAAACGACGTCTTCCGTTTGATATAGTCCGGCTACATTGTTTGCAATACCTTTAGCATCAACAATATCGCCCAGTAAAAATATCAAAATATCAATAGTATGAGGCGCCATATCGTTAAAATAACCGCCTCCGGAAATGTCTTTGTCAACTCTCCAGTTGCCTTCACGGTCTTCATCGCCGGGAGGTCGTAAAAAAAGTGTTTGAACCGTCCTAATATTTCCTATAGAACCTCTATCAATCAATTCTTTGATTTTCAAAAAGTAAGGCAGAGATCGGCGATAAAACGCGACCCATAATGGCAGATTATTATCCGTTGCGGCTTTATTCATCAACAGACATTCTTCATAATTGAGCGCCATAGGCTTTTCTACATATACAGGTTTTCCTGCATTCAATGCCCGAATCGTATAATCGGCATGTGTAGACGGCGGTGTAGCCACATAAACTATATCGACATTCGGGTCGTTTATCAACTCGTCTGCATTTGTATACCAACGATATACATTATGTCTTGCAGCAAAATCAGCAGCTTTGGCCGCATCGCGACGCATCACTGCCGCCAGTTCGGAATGTTGACATTTATAAAAAGCAGGGCCGCTTTTCACTTCACACACATCTCCGCATCCAATAATTCCCCATCTAATTTTATCCATTTTACATATAATTTTTTATTTCTAAAACCACTTAAACCACTTCACGCCGGCAACAAAGCAGATAATCCCTAACGAGGAGAGGACGAGTGAAGGAGTGGCTACCTCAGCCCAACCGGCTCCTTCGTTGAAAATATGGCGCAGACCGTCGGTGAACAAGGTGAGTGGCAGGAATTTAATAAATCCGATGCTCCACGCCGGGAAGTTTTGGTAGCTGAAAAAGATACCGGACAAAATCATCATCGGCATGTTTACAGCATTGATTAAGCCGTTGCCTGTCTCGAGCTTGGCCGTGCGACAACCTAACAGCACCGCGATGCCGGCAAAAGCAACATTACCCGAAATAAAAAAGACGATTAATGCGCCTAAATTACCTTGAATAATTGACCCGAAAAACAGCCATGCAAAAAAGAACAATACGCCTGCTTCAACGCAATTCATTACAAACCTGACAGATATAAGCGCTATCAGATAGTTGGACTTCTTCATCGGCGTGGCAACCATGCGGCGAAGCAGCTTTTGAGACCTTTTTTCGATGACCGAATAACTGACGCCCCACAAGAGCCCGTTCATCATGCCGAGCGCAATCAGTCCGGGAACCAGAAAGTCGATGTAACGGACACCTTTTAATGTGAGCGATTGAACGTTTGTATCCGTATCTGATTCTAATTCAGGGTTATTAATCAATGCCGACAGCTTCATGTATACAAGTTGCGATTGCGAATTATGCGGGTCGAAGTGGTATTGAGACGCGCCATCAGTGACAATCAAGTCCGTTTCGCCTCTTTTTAACGCGACGATGGCTTCATCCCATTTTCGGTAGGAAAAGATAAATCTGGTATTGCCAAGCGTTGTATCTGTTATCTTCCAGATTATAACCGATTTACCGGATTGTATTTCTGTCTGCCCGTATATTTTCAGCAATGAGTCCAATTGAGTTGACTGTCCTTCTACGATGGAAATACGGTAGATAGATTCCGACTTTTGCGTAAAAGCCAGTCCCAAACCTATCGAAATCAACACGGGGAAGACGACGCCCCAGAACAGTACTGCCGGTTCACGCAACGTCTCTAAAAATTGCGTGACGAAAAGTTGGTATAGTTGTTTAGTTTTGAATGACATGTTCGCGTAAGTATTTACCTGTTAAATGAATAAACAGTTCGTCGAGGTTGCGGAAGATGTCGCCCAACAATTCATCCAGCTTGCCTTCCCGTAAAATCTTGCCTTCGTCGATGATGATTATTCTATCACACAGAGATTCAGCTTCTTCCATATAATGTGTGGTGAGGATCAATGTCGTTTCACCCTTGGTTTTCAAGTCTTTCAGGATATTCCACAAGTCGCGGCGGGCATGCGGGTCGAGGCCGGTCGTCGGTTCGTCGAGAAAGAGGATTTGCGGGTCATTGAGCAGTGCCACTGCCAGCGCCAGCCGTTGCCGCTGCCCGCCGGACAACGTTCCGACCAATGCCTTCTGCTTCGATTCCAACTGGGTCAATGCGATGACCTTGTCGACTTGATCGTGCTCGAGGCCGAAAAAGCTGGCAAACAGCTTCAGCGTCTCACGGATGGTCAGTTTTTCGACAAACCGCGTTTCCTGCAAGGTCAGGCCTATGATTTTACGCAACTCCTTTTCTTTTTTCTTCCAAGTCATTCCCTGGATAAGTATCTCGCCTTCATCAGGTTTACGAAGTCCCTCCATCATCTCTACCAATGTGGTTTTACCGGCGCCGTTAGGCCCGAGCAATGCCACAAATTCTCCCTGCATGATCGTCATCGATACACCTCTCACCGCCTTAACGTCTTTAAAAGACTTTACGACATTGCTGATTTCTATCTGATTCATATATTTTTAGCCACGACTTTCAGTTACTCAGTTATTCAGTTATTTATTCCAAACCCTCGGTGCAGGCACGCCCGGCAGCGGTTTTCGGTTTTGCAACTCCTTAGTGACCTCTTCGATGGCTTTGTTCAACTGTTCGTCTTCGCCGTTCCATTCTTTGATGGGGTCATTATCTATCTGGATATCAGGATCAACACCATGATTTTCAATGATCCATTGGCCTGTCTTGGCATCGTAACTTGTGAAGAAGGGAACGCGCAAATCCGTCCCGTCGATGAAAGGCAACGAGCCGCTGATGCCGATAATGCCGCCCCAGGTGCGCGTACCGATCAGTTTGCCCAATCCGAGCGCCCGAAATCCCCACGGAAACAGGTCGCCGTCGGAAGCCGAATATTTATTGATCAAACACACTTTTGGCCCTGCCTGCATGCCGTCAGGAACTGTCCTGGTGAGACTTGAACCTCGCGACATCGTCATGCGATAAGGTTCGCGAGCCAGCCGCTCCAATATCATTGGCGACACGTTGCCACCGCCATTTGCCCGATCATCAATGATCAACCCTTCCTTGTCGAGCTGCGGATAGAAATAGCGTGCAAACTCCGTCAACCCTTCCACACCCATGTCAGGAATGTAAATATAACCTATCTTCCCACCGGAAGCCTTATCGACTTTCTCAATATTCTGTTGCACCCATTCGTTGTGATACAGCGCATATTCATCTGCCAACGGCTTGATAACCACCTTTCTCGCTCCATCCGACTGGGGCTTGGAGTTCAACATCAACTCTGTAGGCACGCCGGCCTTGCCGACCAATAAGGAAAACATGTCTTTCACCGTATTGACAGGAACACCATCAATCGCCACAATAAACTCACCCACAGAGGCTTTGATGCCCGGATCGGTCAAAGGAGACCGCAAAGATGGGCTCCATGTCACTCCAGGCAGGATTTTTTCCAGCCGGAAGAAGCCGCTCTTGTCGCGCGACACTTCGGCACCCAACAATCCTGTCCGGATCCGCTCCGGCCTATCCATCTCACCCGTAGTAATATACGCATGTCCACTGCTCAATTCGCCGATCATCTCGCCGATCACATAGTTCAAATCCAACCTGTTTTTAACGTAAGGCACCAGCACGGCATATTTTGCTTTGATGGCCTTCCAATCCACTCCGTGCATGTTGGACACATAATATCCATCGCGGAAATGACGCCATCCCTCATTGAAAATCTGTTCCCATTCCTTGGGATAGTCGGTCGTAATCTTCATGTTCGAAAGGTCAACCGCATCTTTCAAGTCGGCCCTGCCCATCGGTATTGATGTCACATAGAGTTGACTTATCCCCTTGAAAAACAACGCTTTCTTTCTGCCAGGTTCGACGTACATAGATGCGCCTTCGGCCACCATGTCTTCTTTTTGACCTTCCAAATCGTACGCATACGTCGTGCCTCCGCGCATGTAAAAGACTTTTTTGCCGTCCGAATAAAAGTTATTGTAGTTGCCCGACGCTGTCGGAATTCGGACAATGCGGTCGGTCAAACCGTCAGTATCTATCTTTACGGCAGATGAATCTACCTTTTTTGCATCGTCTACTATTTCCTTAACTTCCACACGCGGCCGTGAAACGGGCGAAGCAGGTTTATCATCTGATTGGCTGATAGTTGCATCTTTTTGGAGGAAAGGCGATGCCGTCTCCCGTGAAAGCAAAGCCATATAAATTTCTGCTTCATTTCTGAAAACATGATTCCATTCCATAGAGCCATAAATGGGCGTAAAATCACGCATTGACCTGAAAATGATATACTTCCCGTCAGTACTGAAAACAGGTGATGACGATTCATACCAACGGTCTGTCACGGGATACTCTTTCTTTTCAGCTATGTTAAATACAAATATGACCGAATATTCATTTTCTACTGTTCGTGTATACGTAATCCATTTATTATCAGGAGAAAAAGACACACCGCGAGGCTCGCCGGGCGGATTTTGCAGGAGCATCGTTTTCTGTTTGGTCGATACGTTCACAAGGTTGATGCGATTTTCGCGATCGGTATATGCAATCAGCTTACTGTCAGGACTCCATTCAAAGGTACGGATGTACGTATCATTGTTTTTTGTCAACTGCTCAGGCTCATTGGCGTCCGGCTTTTGCAGCCATAATTCCGTTTCGCCGGTGGCATCGGAGATGTAGGCGATAAGTTTGCCGTCTGGCGACCATTGCGCATCACGTTCGTGAGCGCCGGGTGTGCGGGTCATGTTCTTTGTAACTCCCTTGTCAGCAGCAAGATTAAACACTTCTCCGCGAGCCGTAACGACTACGCGTTCGCCATTTGGCGAAATACTTGCTGCCGTAATGTAATCCTGTCCGTCTTTGATTTCGCTGCGGGCATAGACATTGTCCGAGGTCAGCGTGATATTCACTTTTTCGGCTTTCTTGGTGGCCGGGTTCAATATATAAATGTATCCACCGTTTTCAAACACAATCTGTTTGCCGTCCGTGCTTGGGAATTTCACGTCAAATTCAGTGAAATTTGTCACTTTCGAAATAGCTTTAGTTTTTGTATTATAGACAAATACATTCATCGTGCGGTCGCGGTCGGACAGGAAATAAATTTCGTCGGCTACCCACATCGGGAAGATATCCTGAGCCTCATTATTTGTAATGTTGACGACACTGCTGCCGTCATAAATCCAGATATCGTCAGCCATTCCGCCCTTGTAATATTTCCAGGTGCGAAACTCACGCATGACGCGGTTGTAAGCAAACTGCTTGCCGTCAGGCGAATAACTGCAAAAGCCTCCTTCCGGAAGCGGTATCCGCTGTGACAGACCTCCCTCCTTATTTACCGTCATCAGCCGTCCGTCAAAGCCGCTGCTTATACGGTTTCGATAGATAATCTGCTGTCCATCAACAGTCCAGGTCAATACCATATTATTCGGCCCCATGCGGTCGCCCAAGTCGTCGCGCGCATTTGTAGCCGTATAGGTGATGCGCAACGGTTCGCCTCCGGCGGCCGGAATTGTATATACTTCCGTATTGCCGTCATATTGTCCGGTGAATGCAATCGTCTGTCCATCAGGTGAAAATCGGGGAAACATTTCATAGCCGACATGCGAAGTCAGCCGTCGGGCTTCGCCTCCTGTTACAGGCACTTTATACAAATCGCCGGCATAAGAAAACACGATTTCGCGACCGTTTGTCGCAGGAAAACGAAGCAATCGCGCTTCGCCGGCTGCATGCAACCAAAGGGTCGCCGGGACGAAAATTAACAGTAAAAGTAAACGTTTCATATTAATCTTTTAAATCATTAAGTCTAAATTAGTTAAGAGAGTATTGGAGTTTCTTGAGTTATGAGATTTATGAAAGCTCCAGCATCCGGTGGATACAATGCACGGCTTGCTCGCCAATCTGCTTATCTACCAGGATTTCAGGCTGTTCGTCGCGCAGGCAAAGGTAAAGTTTCTCCAACGTATTCAGCCTCATAAAACTACATTCGTTGCAAGCACACGTGCTGTCGTTGGGCGGAGCGGGGATAAATTCTTTCTGCGGACTGCGTTTCTGCATCTCGTGGATGACGCCGCTTTCGGTGACGACGATAAACCGCGTTTTCGGAGACTGCGCCGTATGTTGAATCAAGGCAGCCGTCGAACCGATGAAATCGGAAATCAGCAAGATCGGTTGCTTACATTCAGGATGGGCAATCACCTCTGCATCAGGAAATTCCTTCTTTAAGGCGACAATCTTCTCCAACGAAAACTGTTCATGCACATGGCAAGCGCCGTCCCACAACACCATTTGTCGTCCGGTGATGCTGTTCAGGTAGTTACCCAGATTGCGGTCGGGCCCGAAAATGATTTTCTCATCTTTCGGCAGGCTGTCTACTATCTTTTTGGCATTTGTCGACGTAACTACTATGTCTGTCAATGCTTTCACAGCGGCCGACGTGTTTACATAAGAGATGACCGTATGCCCCGGATGTTGCCTGATAAATTCTCCAAACGCATCGGCCGGACAACTGTCTGCCAATGAGCAGCCTGCCTCCGTGTCAGGCACCAATACCTTTTTGTCCGGACACAGGATTTTGGCTGTCTCTGCCATAAAATGGACACCGCACAGGACGATGATATCAGCCGACGTCTTGGCTGCCCATTGTGCCAAAGCTAAGCTATCACCCACAAAATCAGCGATATCCTGTAAATCACCGGTCTGGTAATAATGTGCCAGCACTATGGCTTTTTTCTCTTTACGCAGCCTGTCAATTTCTTCTGCTAAATTATTGTGTAACATTGTTTTAATATGTTATTATTGTAATTATGACGGTAAAATTAATGTCAACATGACACTATATTTCCCTTATTTCTTTACCCGATAAACATTCCCGATAAAGTTCATTTTATCAAGCGTAAGTTTTAATGTTCTATTCATCGCGTATCAATTTTTATACAACCCGCAAAAGTAGTCAAAATTTGAATCATACGCAAGCGAATTTTCATTATCTCCCAAAAAGTTGCATTTATAAATTGAACTTGCGGATACGTTCCCGACCTGCCCGTCCGCAGGCAGCCTCACTCTCCCCTATCCGTAAAAAGCGAGCGGCGGGAGAGAAATTCGTTGAATTTTTCCTTGTAATTGTCTGATATGGGTATATATTCTTTGCCGAACACGATGCGGTTGCGCTCGATGACCTTGATTTTTTCTGGTTGGACGATGAAGGACCGGTGTACGCGGACGAATCTGTGAGGCGGAAGCAAATCTTCCATCGCTTTCATCGTCATCAGCGACAGGACGGGATGAGACTGACCTTCGACAAATATTTTCACATAGTCCTTTAACCCTTCGATATACAGGATATTAGATAAATTGATCTGTACCAGCCTGCGTTCGGTTTTGACGAAGATGCTCTCCGGCTCCGGTTTGGAAGTGGCTGCGTCGGGGCGAACTTGCATCATCTCAAACCATTGCAGGGCTTTTTGCGCCGATTGCAGGAAGTCGGTATAGCTGATCGGTTTCAGCAGATAATCAAGCGCATTGACCTTGTAACTGTCGAGCGCATACTGTTCAAAGGCGGTGGTAAAGATAATCCGCGTCTTGCCGTTGAGCATACGAGAAAACTCCATCCCGCTCAGCTCAGGCATCTGAATATCAAGAAAGAGCAAATCGACGGGGTGTTCGTTCAATCCCTCCAGAGCAATGACGGCACTGCTATATTTCCCTTTCAGCGTAAGGAATGGCGTCTTGACGGCATACGATTCCAACAGGCTGACTGCCAGCGGTTCATCGTCGATGATGGCACAGGTGAGATTCATGATTTTTCGTTTTTCATGCTTTCATTTAATTCGATGATAAGCGTAAAGCAATATGTTTCATTCGATTGCTCACATGTAAACGTATATTTTCCGGGATACAGCAAATCAAGCCGTTTCCTCAGGTTGACAAGTCCGATACCGGAGCCGCTTTTGTCCTGACTATTCTTGGGAAATAAACTGTTGCGGATCAGGCATTTGATCTGCTTTCCTGCGGCGATGATCTCAATATGAATAAATGACGGTTTGCTGTTGCTGACGCCATGCTTAAACGCATTTTCGACGGGCGAAATAAATAGCAGCGGAGCGATCGGCATATCGGGCAATTCGATTTCAATCCTTGTTTGCAGGTCGACATGTTCGGACATGCGAATCTGCATCAGTTTCACATAGTTACTGATAAAATCCACTTCCTTTTCCAGCGGGACAAATGCCTGTGCACTATCGTAGAGCATGTAGCGAAGCAGGCGGCTGAGTTCGTGAACGGCTTCCTGCGCCTGTTCGCCGTTGATGGCGATAAGGCTGTAGATATTGTTCAGCGTATTGAACAAAAAGTGCGGATTAAGCTGGTTCTTAAGATTTTGCAATTCGGCTTCCGAGCGCTGTTTCTCCAGTTCTTTTCGTTCGGTATCCATCCGGTACCAGCTGCTCGTTGCCTTTAACGCCACGCTCATCACCGTGAGAAAGAAATACTTGACGACGTCGAAGAGGATGAAATAATGAAATGGCAACCGTTCACGAACTTCCATATCCTCCGGTGAAGGATTTGACGGTGGAACCAGGCTCCAAAGCAGGTGCGTCACAAGAATGACAGCTGCAAACAGCAATAGGTTACTCAGCAGATACGTCCAAATCTGCCGCGTAAACAGAAACCGTTCAACGAGATAGCCGTAGTTCGCATAGAAGACCGCCAGTGTCCCGGCGACCATGATAATAAAACGCAGATAGTCATGAAGGCTTATGACGCCCGACTCTCTTGCCCTGAACAGAAACGGAAAGACAAACAATACAATCCATACAATGGAATGGATCAGCCAGCCCATCCGTTTGGGCTGACTTGCAATCTGTTGGATGCGGGTTAATGTTTTCATTGTTCTCTGATTATACAGTATTTTTGTCTTTAAAAATCAGTCAAAATTTGTTGGATTTGTCTTTTAAGCAATGGAATATCATTGACTACCGTAGCCCATATTTCACTTAATTCAACCCCGAAATATTGATGAGTAACAAAATTCCGCATTCCTTTCATTTCTTGCCAAGCTACATCAGGATAACGCTGTTTTAAACCATCGGAAATGTGGATAACGGCTTCACCTATGATTTCAAGATTTCTGATTATGGCATCCTGTTCTATCCATTTGCTCTCAAAACTATCCTGCGTATGAAGCATCTGTGACAAGTATTCAATTTTTTCTATACTGTCGCGTATGTGTTCCAAACGAAATAAATCCTTGCTATTCACTGGTATAAATAATTATTAAATCATTCATAATATAAGGTTTCAGCGTTGGATGGACGTATTTTTCCGAAACCAGATCCACTTTTCTATTCAATTTCTCCTCCAAACGATCCTTTATGCGTACAAGATTAAACAGACCGACAGCGTCTTTCAGCCGGTAAAGAATATCAATATCGCTGTTCTCCGTACTCTCGCCGCGTGCAACGGAACCGAATATACCGATTTGCACAGGGTGAAACGGCATGATTGTATTGATGATAATCTCTTTTTGTAATTCGCTAATCATAGTGCAAAAATACATTTTTTATTCTTAAAGTACAACATTTTCATGCCTTATTCATATCGTATCGCCTCGATCGGGTCTAATTGAGATGCTTTTTTTGCAGGGTACCAGCCGAAGAAAACACCGGTAACCGTACAGACGGCAAACGACAGCACCACGCTCCAGAGTTGCACGCTCGAAGTGACAAACATGCTGACAATCCATGAAATAGCGAAGCCCAATAATATGCCGATGGCACCGCCCGTGACGCTGATCAGGATGGATTCGATCAGAAACTGCGACAGGATATCGATCCCTCTGGCTCCGATGCTCATGCGCAGTCCTATTTCGCGGGTGCGCTCAGTAACAGACACATACATGATATTCATAATCCCGATTCCGCCGACCAGCAACGAAATGCCGGCAACCGAACCGAGCAGAATCGTGAGCATCGTGGTCACCGTGTTCATCATCGAACTGATTTCCTCCATCGAGCGAAGCGTGAAATCATCCGGATCGCCGGGTTTCAACTTGTGGTTCTGGCGCAAAATCCCGGAGAGTTCATTCATGGCCAATTCGGAATATTCTTCCTTGATAACCGAGACGTTGATCCCATGCAAGTGCGTGATAGCCAGCACTCTTTTCTGAATCGTGGTATAAGGCGCCAGGATAACGTCATCCCTGTCCATTCCCATGCTGTTGAAGCCTTTGCTTTGAAGTACGCCGACTACCTTGAACGGGATTTGCTTGAAACGAATCGTCTGTCCGACAGGATTTTCGCCGTTCGTGAACAGTTCGTCAACGACCGTTTTACCGATCACGCACACTTTTGCTGCCGACTGGATATCGTGGTCGGTAAACATGTCGCCGTCTTCGATACTGAAGTTGTTGATCTTCAGGTAGTCCTGATTGACGCCATAAATGGTCGTGGCTTTGTTGTTGGCGCCTACAATGACTTGTCCGGAAGTATTGACGAGCGGCGAAACAGCTGTCAGATAGCGGTTTTCATTGACTATACTTTCGTAATCGGTCAATTTCAACGATTCCATCGATGCGCTGCTCTGTCTCACGCCGCCACGCATCATGTCGCCTCCGGGCTGAATCATAATCAGATTCGAACCCATCTCGCTGATTTGAGACTGGATCCCTTTTTTGGCTCCCTGGCCGATGGCAAGCATCGTGATCACCGAAGCAACGCCGATGATAATGCCCAGCATGGTGAGGAATCCGCGTGTCTTGTTGTTTGACAACGCTTTAGTTGCTATTTTTAATAAATTTATAATGTTCATGACGAAAAAAATAATAACTGAATAAGTGAATAAGTGAGTAACTGAATAACTGATACTTGGGCGTCATTGCGGACTTGATCCGCAATCTCCTGATGTTAAAGGACTGTCAAATTCCAATCCTTAACAGGAAGCAAAACCTCGTAGCCATGTCGGGTCGTTCAGATTGATCGTTCTGACGGTTCATTCCTACTGATCATCGTTTACCGGCAGTTTTGCCAACGCATCGGCTGCATTTTCAATGTGTTGGTTCGCCGTATCGCTCATCACCCGTCCGTCTTTCAACAGGATATTGCGTCCGCTGAAATGGGAGATTTCGGGGTTGTGCGTGACGAAGATAATGGTGCGTCCTTCGGCATGGAGCCGCTGAAAAAGCACCAGAATCTCATAACTCGTGCGCGTATCGAGGTTGCCCGTTGCTTCGTCGGCAAGTATCACCGCGGGGTCGTTGACCAGGGCGCGCGCTATTGCCACCCGTTGCATCTGTCCGCCGGACATTTGGTTGCTTTTATGGTTCAGGCGATCTCCCAGCCCGACGGCTTTGAGCGCTTCCACCGCTTTTTTCCGCCGTTCGGACGATGTGTACGACGGGTTATAGAGCAGGGGCAGTTCCACGTTTTCCACTGCCGTCGTCTTGGGTAACAGATTGTAACTCTGGAACACAAAGCCTATTTTGCGGTTGCGCAACGTTGCCCGAGCATTTTTCCCCATCGTGCGGACGGACACCTCATCCAAATAATACTCGCCGCGCGTGGGTGTATCAAGACAACCCAACGTGTTGAGCAGCGTGCTTTTACCCGAACCCGAACTGCCCATAATGGTCACAAATTCACCTTCCCGGATGGTAAACGACACGCCTCGCAAGGCATGAACCGTTTCTTCGCCTACCCGGAAATCACGGGCGATATTGTCAAGTCTAATAATCTCTTTCATAATCTAATAACTGAATAACTGAGTAACTGAGTAACTGAATAACTGAATAATAGAATTTTTATTCGTGTTAATTCGTATTAATTCGTGAAATTCGTGGACAAAATCTTTGAATTACCTTCTTCTCGGCGGCCCCGGCATTAGCGGATTCCGTCTTACCGAATCCCCATGAGACGTCGCAGGCGCTTCGGTCGTCAAGTCCGTGACGATCACATCCTTATCGGTAATGCCATCCACTATTTCCGTCATGTTCATGCTCGATATGCCAACCGTTATCAACTTGGGATTCAATGTATTTCCCTCTTTAACCCAGATCATTTTCTTTCCCTGCGGAATTTCCGCATCGGCGTTGGAGACCGATATATTCATTGCATGAAGAGACGTCTTGTCGGGAATATAACGCAATGCTTTCGTCGGAATGGTCAGTACGTCATTACGTTCGAGTGTGAAAATGGTTACGCTCGCCGTCAGACCCGGCTTTAGCTTCAAATCGGGATTGTGGGCGCTGATGACCACCTGGTAGGTGACGACATTCGTCGTAACCGTCGCTTCCAGACGCACTTGCGTCACTTTACCCTCGAACACGTCGTTCGGGTAGGCGTCCACCGTAAAGGTCACTTTTTGTCCTTCCTCCACCTGACCTATGTCGGCTTCGTCCACATCGGCAATCACCTGCATCTGCGTCAAGTCGTTAGCGATGGTAAACAGCGTCGGCGTGCTGAATCCGGCTGCCACAGTCTGCCCTTCCTCGACGGCGCGATTGATGACGACACCGTCTATCGGGCTGGTAATGATGGCATACTGGAGATTACGGCGCACCTTCGTCATGCCCGAAAGATTGTTGGTATAACTGTTCTTCGCGCGTTCATAATTATACGTAGCCGTCTCAAAGTCGGTATCGCTGATTAACTGCTTGTCATGCAGCGTTTTGTTTCGCGTATAATTTTTCTCCTGATACTCAAATTCCGTCTTGCTGCTTGCCAGGTCGGCTTCCTTGGCAACAAGATCAGCCTGCAGATTCACCTTGTCCATTTCTGCAATAATCTGTCCTTTAGTTACTTGGCTGTTAAAATCAACATAAATCTTGTCGATAATGCCCGACACCTGCGTCCCGACGTCCACCTTCGTGACGGGTTCGACTTTTCCCGTAGCCGTCACGGAATTGGTCATCGAATGCCGGCTTGCCGAAACGGTGTCCAGATACATTTTTCCGTTCGACAGTTTGCCCGCAAAGAAAAATATCCCTGCGATAATAAGCGCTATACACGCTACTCCAATAATGATTTTCTTCTTGTTCATGATTGTATTTATTTATAATTCATTAATATTCTGACGTTTAAATCTCCACTGTCAAATCCTGATAAATATTCAGCAGCTGTATATTCATGACTGCCATATATTTGGATTGCAACAATTCCTGTTGTGCATTCAGCAGATTGTTTTTCGCCGTCAGCAGTTCCAGCGTATTCTTCATCCCCAGAAAGAATTGTTCCTCAATCAGTTGATATGAATCTTGAACATACCTGACCTGCTCTGCGGCAGCCATATACTGATTCTGCGAGGAGGTGGCTTCAAGGTAAAAATTTTCAACCGTTTGGAGTAATTGTTTCTGCGTATTCAATAAATCAAGTTCGCCGGTGACCGATGCCAAACGTGCCTTGTTGACGGCCGTCTTGTTGTTGCGGTTACTGTAAATCGGGATGCTAAGCGAAAGCCTCAAACTCTCATTCAGCCTGTCCCACGCCTGCGTCCCGAAAGAAAGACTTGTGCCTGAGGCATTTCCCGTGCCTATATCTGCATTTAAAGAAAGCGTAGGATAATAACCTGCCTTTGCCTTTTTGATGTCCAGTTCGACCAAATCCATATTCAACTGACTGATTTTCATTTCAGGCCTTACTGCCAATGCTGTCTGATAGATAGTCTGTTTATCGGTTAATGGCGTCATAATCTGCTCGGTAGTTAATTCAGGCGCAGCAATTTCAATTTTTTCGGTGATATCCAATTCGAGCAGTTGCTTCAATTGAAGTAGATAATTATCCAAACTCGTCTGCGACACCACCAGCCTGTATTTGTCTGAACTGTACTGACTTTCAATCTGCGCCAGGTCAACTCTCGAAATCGAGCCTGCCTTCAACAATTCGGACGAGCGTTCGTATTGCGTCTTTGTCACCTCTACGGTATTTTCGTTCGTGCGAACCGATTCCATCGCGTATAGCGCCTGCATAAATGCCTGAACGAGAGCCACCCGGATATCGCTTTCGCTTTGTGCGACAGCTAACTGATTCATATCCTGAAGCAGCTCATTCTGCTTGACGCTCGTCGACCGTCGACCGCCGTCATACAGCATCCAACTCGCCGACAAGCTATAACTGCCTGCGTAAGAATTACTCAGCGTAGCAGCATCGGATGGATAATTGACGACCGACTGCGAGATGCCGGCAGAAAGCGACGGGAACAGTTGAGCCTTGGCTTGAGCCAAATCTTCCGCACCGGACTGTTGGCTTACTTTACTTTTCTTCACCTGTATATTATGCTCCAGCGCATAATTCAGGCAATCCTGCAATGTCCATTGGCGGACATTCTCTTGCGACTGCGCAATCAGGGCGGTCAGCAAAAACATTAAAATCAAAGGCAATCGTTTCATTTTTTTTCTTTTAAAATTTTCGGCAAAACTACTCCGCGATTCAGGCGGCTGCAAATAATATCGACATAAAGCCACCGAACATAGACAAAAGTGCCGATTCAACCGACGGGATCAACTGTCTTTATTATTTTTTTTGAGTCACTCTTAGGCTTTAAGGTCTAAATAAATCCGACATTTTGAAAGCAAAATTTTTTAAAACTGAGCATCAAAATGACTTATTTCCCGCTTTTTATTTCTAAAAATTTGGAAGAATCAAAATCATTCCATACTTTTGACCTCGTATAATCAAAAAAATTTTATAATATGAATGATATAAAAGAAACAAAAGGAATTGTTACATTTGTAAATACTCCGGTCACATTGCTGGGAGATATAGTGAAAGCAGGCGATACAGCATCTGATTTTAAGATTGTAAATCAAGGACTTGAGCCGGTTGCACTATCTGATTTTAAAGGAAAAACAGTTGTGTTGTCCATTTTTCCGTCTATAGATACAGGCGTTTGCCAAAAGCAAACACGTCGTTTCAACGAAGAAGCTGCCAACTTGTCTGATGATATAGTAATACTCACTGTATCAAAAGATTTACCGTTTGCTCTCGGTCGTTTTTGCGCTGCCGAAGGAATTGACAAAGTCAAGACTTTGTCGGATTATCAAAACTCCGAGTTCGGTTTGAAATATGGGTTCCTTATGAAGGAAAATATGTTACTGGCTCGCGGCGTGGTAGTTGTGGACAAAAACGGCAAAATCGTGTATGCGGAATATGTGCCTAACGTAACGAGCGAACCTGACTACGAAAAGGCGCTTGCAGCAGCTAAGTCCGCACTTTAAGCAGCTTGATATAAATATTTAAGATTCAAAGGGTAAAGATTGGCTTTACCCTTTGAAAGGGATAATCATGGATTTAGGTAGTCTTAACGAGATGAAATTATTGACTTATTTTACATTTTTATTGGTTTTAGTAAGTTGCAATGCACCGACAAAAACAGTTTGGAGCATTGGCAAAAAAGATAATT
>JAITMM010000275.1 GCA_031277335.1 Tannerella sp.
ATGCCGGGAATGAGTTTTTCGCCGATTTCATCGTAAGGCGCGACCATGATATCGCACGTGGAAGTGCCGATCACCCTTACAAAAGCACCCGGTTGAATCTCGGCGCCCACCGCTCCGAAATGACAGTCGAAGGCGCCGACAGCAACAGCTACGTCAGTCGTAAGGCCAAGTCTTTCAGCCCATTCGGCCGTAAGTGTCCCTGCCGTTTTGTTGCTTGGCCATGTTTCGCTGTATAAACGTGCACGGTAGCCGCTCAACATCGGGTCAAGCCGGGTCAGAAATGCTTCCGACGGCAGTCCGTCCCACGCGGCGTGCCACATGGCTTTATGTCCTGCTGCACAACGGCTTCGCAACAGCGTCTCCGGTTTGCAGTTGCCTGTCAGCAATGCCGGCATCCAGTCGCAATGTTCGACCCATGAATAGGCGGCACCGCGTACTTTTTCGTCCTGACGCAAGACATGCAACACCTTGGCCCATACCCATTCGGATGAATAAATGCCGCCTTCGTAAGCCGTGTAATCCGTCTCCCAGCTTTTGGCCAAGCTGTTGATTTCTGCGGCTTCATTGATGGCCGTATGGTCTTTCCACAGAACAAACATTGCATCGGGGTTGTCCGCAAATTCAGGTAAAAGCGCCAGTGGCGTACCTTCTGCGTTGGTCATTACGGGCGTGCTGCCTGTCGTATCGAATGCCATCCCGACGACATTTTCGGCCGTTCCCTGCGGCGCTTGAGATAGAGCTTCCTTTACCGACGACAACATAGTCTCCACATAATCAAGCGGATGCTGGCGGTATTGATTGATTTTCGGATCGCAATATTTGCCTTCCGCCCAACGCGGATAATATTTCACCGACGAAGCTACTTCCTTGCCGGTCAATGCCTCCACAATTACGGCACGACAGGAGTCCGTGCCGTAGTCTAATCCAATGACATATTTCATAATTGATTGATAATTTATTGATTTTTAATTGATTGTTCTAATGATGCGATAAACCGGACAGGGTTACGCGGTTTGTCCTCTGCCTCAGTTCTTTAAGGTGCCCATTTGGCACCTCAAGTTTGCCCATGAATTACTATTTATAGTACACTTCATTAACCTTTATCTCGAACTTAAATGCATTGATCGTTGTATCCTTATTGATTGTAAGTAGTTCTATGCCTGCTATATCTGCGTAGTCTTCCATAAATTCATTGGTGAGGGCATAGGTGAAGGCCGTATGATGCGTGCCGCCGGCGAGAATCCATGCGGCGGCGCCGATTTCGAGGTTGGGTTGCGGTATCCACAATGCACTGGCAACGGGCAACTTCGATAGGGGAGCTTTAGGTTTGATCGCATCTACATTGTTGACAATCATACGGAAGCGATTGCCCATATCGACAATGGTTGCCGCAATTCCCGCACCTTCATGCGCCACGAAAACGAGGCGCGCCGGATCGGCTTTGCCGCCAATACCGAGCGGATGAACCTCGAGGCGCGGTTTGTCGTTGGTGAGCGCGGGCGAAACTTCGAGCATGTGCGCTTGCAGGATAGCACTCTTTTCGCCGTCAAAATGGTAGGTGTAATCTTCCATAAACGATGTGCCGCCGGGCAATCCCTGTGCCATCACCCAGAAGGTGCGCACGAGTGCTGCCGTTTTCCAATCGCCCTCAGCACCAAAGCCATAGCCTTCGGCCATAAGCCGTTGACATGCCAAGCCGGGCAACTGGTTCAGCCCGTGCAACGCATTGAAATTTGTCGTAAAAGCCTTGGCTCCCTTGTCTTTGAGGAACCGGCGCAGGGCTATTTCTTCGCGCGCGGCCTCGCGTACCTGATTATAATCTTTTGCGCCTTTTTTGCAGTTGTCAGCTACAACGTAAAGAGCCTCATATTCAGCTACTAATGCGTCTATATCGGCTTCCGTCACTTTGTCCTGATATTCCACCAGGTCGCCTATTCCGTAATAATCAACATGATAACCTAATCTCAGCTCCGCTTCAAGACGGTCACCATCGGTCACGGCCACGCAGTTCATGTTATCGCCGAAACGGACGATCACCATATCCTGTGCATCGGCCCATGCAGCCGCCACGCGCATCCAGACGGCCATTTTCTGTTGCACTTTTTCGTCCTGCCAATGGCCTACGACCACTTTCCGGTTCTTGCGCATCCTGCTCACGATATGTCCAAACTCGCGGTCGCCATGCGCCGACTGGTTCAGATTCATAAAATCCATGTCTATGTCGCCCCACGGAATCTCCTTGTTAAACTGCGTATGCAGGTGGAGCAGCGGCTTTTTGAATTGCTGTAACCCCTTGATCCACATCTTTGCAGGCGAAAACGTATGCATCCAGGTGATCACCCCGATACATTTTTCGTCATTATTGGCGGCGCTCAAAGCCGACAACACTTCGGCCGATGAGTTCACCGTGCCTTTATATACCACTTTTACAGGCAGTTTGCCCGATTCATTCAATCCCTTTACTATCGCGGATGAATGGGCATCCACTGCGTCTACCGCGTCACCGCCGTAGAGCAACTGTGCCCCGGTGACAAACCATACTTCTAATTCGTTGAAAATCATTGTTATAAATTATTATTAATTATTCATTATTCATTGTTCATTATTTTTTTGTCCATAGTAGGCATTCGCCCCATGTTTCCGCAGGAAATGTTTGGATATCAAATGATGATTCATTGTCAATGAAGGATTTATCGCAAACGAGAGAAAAGCCATACGGGCCACCTGTTCCAGCACTACGGCATTATGTACGGCTTCGGCAGGCGTTTTTCCCCATGCAAACGGGCCATGATTTTTGACTAATACACCCGGTACGTGCATCGGGGTCAACTTGCTGAATGTCTGCGTAATAACCTTTCCAGTTTCCTTTTCATATTCTCCCTTGATTTCTTCTTCCGTCATGTCACGAGTGCAGGGAATAGCGTCGCTGAAATAATCGGCATGGGTCGTTCCAATATTCGGAATGTCCTTACCGGCTTGTGCCCAAGCAGTTGCATAAGTGGAATGTGTATGAACAATCCCTCCTATTTCAGGAAAAGCCTTGTATAATTCGAGATGGGTGGGCGTGTCCGAAGATGGTTTTAATCGACTTTCGATAATATTTCCTTCCAAATCGACTATAACCATATCATCCTCAGTCATTTCTTCATAAGCGACGCCGGACGGTTTAATCGCCACCATACCCTTTTCCCGGTCGATGCCGCTCACGTTTCCCCACGTGAAAATCACCAGTCCGTGCTTCACAAGGTCAATATTTGCCTTGAAAACTTCCTTTTTTAACATATCAAGCATAGAGAGACAGATTTGTTATCAGCGTGCAATTATAGTAAAATTATGTCAAATATTGCGTTCATCGAAAGAAAATTTTTGTTGCAGAAACATGTTGTGCAACATATTCTTAGAAACGTTTTATACAAAGGTGATTCAAAATCATTCTTTTGACACCTTGTATATGTTGAAAATATTGATTTATTTTGCATCGGATTTTGACGTTTTTTTGAGTGGAGATGCTAACAACATGTTCAAAATAAGCTCCCTGGAAGCGTCAAAAAGAATGAAGCAATGAACGAAGACAAACGCCCGACGGAACTGGGGACTGAAAAAATAAGCAAATTGTTGGTACAGTATGCAGTACCGGCCATTATTGCGATGGTAGCCGCGTCGCTTTATAACATCACCGACAGGGCTTTTCTCGGTCATGGCGTCGGTCCGCTGGCTATTTCGGGGCTTGCCGTCAGTTTCCCGTTTATGAACCTGTCGGCAGCGTTCGGCACGTTGGTCGGCGTTGGGTCGGCTACGTTGCTGTCTATCAGGATGGGACAGAAAGACTATGAGACGGCAAACCGGATTTTGGGCAACATCGTCCTGCTGGGAATCATTTTCGGGGGCGTCTATTCGATGCTTTCGTTCATTTTTCTTGACCCGATACTGATTTTTTTCGGCGCAAGTGAGGCTACATTGCCGTATGCCCGTGATTTTATGCGGATTATATTGTTAGGCAATACCATAACCTACCTGTTTATGGGGTTGAATGCCATCTTGCGGTCGGCCGGAAATCCGCAAAAGGCTATGTATGCCACGATTGCTACGGTGGTCATTAATATTATTCTCAATCCGTTGTTTATCTTCGGTTTAGGATGGGGAATCAAGGGGAGTGCACTGGCAACGCTTATTTCGCAGGCGACGGTACTGCTATGGCAGATTCATTATTTCAGGAACAAGAAGAATTTTATCCATTTCCGCAAAAGCGCTTTCCGGCTCGAACGGCGCATTGTTACCGATGCACTTGCGATCGGTCTGTCGCCTTTCTCGATGAATGCCGTGGCCAGCGTGATCGTTATTGTCATCAATCAGAGCTTGTTGCGTACCGGCGGCGACCTTGCCGTGGGGGCGTACGGGATTATTAACAGCGTTGCGTTTCTGTTTGTGATGATTGTGCTGGGACTGAATCAGGGCATGCAGCCTATTGCCGGCTATAATTTCGGCGCCATGCTGTATGGGCGGGTGAATGACGTGTTGAAACAGACGATTATCAGTGCAACCGTCGTGATGGTTTTCGGCTTTTTGTTCGTTGAACTGTTTCCCCACGTTGTCGCTTCGATTTTTACGACCGACAAAGCGCTTGTTGATTTGGCTTCCAACGGATTGCGGATTATATTTGCTTCGTTTCCCATCATCGGCTTCCAGATGGTAAGCTCCAATTTTTTCCAGAGTATCGGGATGCCTAAAAAATCAATTTTCCTCTCGATGAGCCGTCAGTTGCTTTTCCTATTGCCTTGTCTGCTGATATTCCCGCATTTATGGGGAATCAACGGGGTATGGATCAGTATGCCGGTTGCAGACACGATTTCGAGCGTTGTGACTGCCGTAATGTTGATGTATCAATTTAAAAGTCTTAAAACGAAAGCATTAAGTAAACAAACGTAAAAAAAATTACATGAATACTAATTTTATCATTACCATCGCCCGACAGTTGGGTAGCGGCGGCAGGGAAATAGGCGCTGTACTGGCTAAGCGGATGCAGGCTGCGTTTTATGACCGCGAACTGATTACGCTGGCTGCGAAAGAAAGCGGCTTGTCGCCTGAAGTGTTTGAAGCAGTGGACGAAAAGGCCAGTTTTTCGCTTCGCGGAGGGCTGTTGGGCTACAGGTCGTCCATCATGGACGGGAGCTACACGGGCAACTACCTGAACAATGAGGAACTGTTCAAGATTCAAAGCGATGTTATCCGCGAACTGGCTGATCGTCAGTCATGTGTCTTCGTCGGACGCTGTGCCGACTATATCTTGCGCGA
This sequence comes from Tannerella sp., assembly GCA_031277335.1. Lineage (GTDB taxonomy): Bacteria > Bacteroidota > Bacteroidia > Bacteroidales > Tannerellaceae > Tannerella. The sequence goes on from JAITMM010000275.1 coordinate 5,293, forward strand.
CCATCCTAACGTCTTGAAAGTCTTTATCTGTGCCGATTTGCCTGACCGTATCAAACGCATTTCCTCCCTCTACCAACTGTCAGCCAACAAAGCGCGAGACCTGATTGAGAAGACGGACAAAAAACGCGCCGCCTATTACAATTTTTATACGGGCCGGACATGGGGTGAGACCAGTTCCTATCATTTGTGCCTCAATTCATCGGGACTTGACATCGATGCGGCCGTCGATTTTATCCGGCAACTATGGAAGATGAAATACGGACAGGAGATTCCACATCAAGTGCGGAATGACGAAACGGCGGGATCCTTGAATTTATAAAACATCCCATGCACCCTTCAAATTCAAAGGTGGAATTTGAATCTTTCAAACCTTGAATCTTCGAATCTTTGAATATTTGAATCCTTGAATCTTTGAATTTTTTAAAGTGCTTTCATCAGGAAATCAACTAAATTCCCCGAAGCAATAGCTCTGATATCATTTTCCGAATACCCTCTATTTCGCAGGATATCAGGGAGTTTTTGAAGATCGGCGATAGTCTTTACGTCATAGGGGCATTGCTCCGTGCCGTAAGCGCCGTCCAGGTCGCTGCCGATGGCGATATTGTTGACGTTTCCGGCGATTTGACAGATATGGTCGATATGATTGGCCAGCACTTCCAGATTGCAATTCATCGTGCGGGGCGTCGATTGACCGCGTACCCAGCCGGGTACCATCATCCATGCATCCAATGCCATGCCTATCACGGCTTTGCGTTCTATCAGCGCCCGAATCATGTCGTCGCTAAGCTGACGGTTATGGTTCACCAGCGAGCGGCAGTTATGATGGCTTGCCCAAACATTGCCGTTGAACACCTCCAGCGCATGCCAAAAGGCGTCGTCGTTGAGGTGCGTCACGTCGAGAATCATACCAAGCCTTTCCATCCCTTTTAACAGTTCGACGCCCTCGTCATTTAGTCTGCCTGACGAATCGGTGCCGTTGGCATAACGGCCCGGTCCGTAATGTGCAGGTCCTACGGCAAGTAGCCCATAGAGAAAAGCCTTTTCGAGGTGCTCTACCGTGATGAGCGCGTCGGCGCCTTCGAGGCTCAGGATAAAGCCGATGGGCTTATTGTCATTCGGCTGACCGTCAGCCCATAAGGCAAGGTGTTTTTCCAAGTCCTCTTTCGTCAGTATCAGCACCATCTCACCGGCTAATTCCATCACCTTGTACCATGCCCGCTGTCCTCGCGTCTGCGCCCAGGCCTGTTCGGGCGAATTCCAGCCGGGCAGCGGATTGCCCGGAGCTACATAACGTGCTATCTGAGTGGCCACTACCAGGCCAATATTGCCTTTTCGCAATTCGCCGAGCGAGACGGTAGCATGACCGCGGTCGGGCTTATCGGTCATCCCGGCTTCGCGGGCATTGATTTCATCGATCGGTTTTCGCAAGTCGCGATTCCATTCCATCGCATTCATGCTGAGATCGAGGTGCATATCTGCTATAAAAATATCTGTCATAATTTTAATGAATAATGAACAATAAAATAATATATAATTAACTATTAAAAGAAGAAATATCTTTTTCTGGCGATTATTTCCCAAGTTTTAAATATCCGGCCTTCATCAATCACGTAGGCATCGTCATAGAGAGCCACTGTCGGGCAAATATGATGAGGCACGCCGTAAAAGACCTGACCGATAGCATATTGACTGCTGTCAGACACTTTCACCACCAAGTGTTCTTCGCTCTGCGCCACAGGTTTGGCATTAGGCTCATTCAGAAAATACACGCGCGGAAGCGGATTCTCGGATGCGACGGCCTTATATCCCAAATCCAGGCAAATATGCTGACTGTCAATGATGGAGATCACACGACTTATCACCAGGGCCGCATAATTAAAACGCATATCCCGATAGGCCTGTCCATAGCCCTTATCCCAAAAAACGAACGTACCCGGACTGCATTCGCAATCAGGCCTTCGGGCATGGATGGGAAATGTGGGTGTTCCTCCGATTACTTTTGTAAGCGGGTAGGGGACAAGGGGTTGAATCTTTTGAAAGGTCTCTTTCAACAGTTCATAAGCCAGGTCTGCCTTGCGTTGGCGTTCCTGCAAATCGCTGTCATGGATATGTCCGTCGTATCCGTGCAACCCTATAAGATTCAGATAATCACATTCCTTAATGATAAGGTTGGCCAACGAAGGCGCCTGTTCGGGACGGATACCTGTGCGGTTCATGCCGATATTCACGTCAATGAACACATGAAGCCTTATTTGTTGCCCGCGGCAGTAATCGTTGATGATATATGCACTTTCTGGATTGTCTACAAGGCATGAAAAACGGATATCCTTATTGACCAGAATCAAATGGATTAAACCTTTGATTTTAGGGCCTACCGGCTGATAGGCCAACAGGATATCTTTCACGCCACGAGTAGACAACATCCCGGCTTCAGCAATCGTGGCGCATTTGAATTTCGTGATCCCGGCTTGAACCATCATTTGGCAAACTTCCAATATCTTATTCGTTTTCACATGCGGACGAAGCCTGTCGACATCGCCGGCTATCTTTTTGGCCAGCTCGATATTACGCTTGATCCTGTCCGGATAAACCACTAAAGCCGGTGAATCGATACTTTCAATATTTTTTATATCAAACCACTTCATTATAAGAATCTTATAATCTGTTCAATTTGTTCCTTTGATAAACCTGACAGGAGGCTTGCATCTTCAATGGATATTCCCATTTCCAGTGCTTTCCGGACAACTTCTTCGGCTTTTTTCAGTTCACCTTCTCTTTTGGCATCGCTCAAAGCGCTGCGTTCGGTCAGGACGTCCAATTTCAACTTGTCGTAAGTAGCCAGCTGCTCTTTCGTATAGGCTGCTTTTTCCATATATCCGACTGCTTCGCGCGTCAATTCGTTGTCCAACAAATCTTTGGGCACTTCTTCGGTTGTTTCGTTTATCTCGGTCAGAAAACGGAGCCATAGCTCATGCAGTTTCTTTTCGGCACGGTTAAGGGCTTTGAATTTTGGCAATTCAACAAACAGAAACTCCAGACCTTCAATCTGTTTCTCCGTATGATTTACATTGACGATCTTATAGTAATGATAATATTCGTCTTTCATGTTTTCTGATTTTTCAAAAGTCTCGTTGACAAAATTCAGGGCATAGACGGGATGAAGCAGTTTGAAATCTTCAGCCTTATCCAACTGCATGATATATGCTTTCGAAGCGTTCAGCAATACGCGGCTTTTGAAACTTTCCGACCAAAGGAGTTGCATCTCCACGATAAAATGCCTGCCGTCCGAATCGGTGCAGCGCACATCAACAATCGTATTACGCAGAACATCAGTCAGTTCCGGTAAAAGCTCCCCTGTTTGATACTCAATGCTAACTATCGGATTCTTCAATGGCAACATGCTGTTAATCAAACTCATGCATAGATGCTTATGTTCTCCGAAAACACGTTTGAACGTCAAATCATTCTTAGGATCAAGATAATGAGCCATACTATTCACCTTTTAATTTGCAGCAAAGTTACGTTTTTTTATTATACGCCCGAATCCGAACGATTATATCAATTCAAATTCCGCCTCAATCTCAACCGGAATATTGTCCGGTAACGAGCCGAAACCGACGGCGCTGCGCACGCCGACTCCATTGTCCGTGCCCCATACTTCGGCAAATAACTCGCTGCAACCGTTGATAATAAACGGGTGGCGTTCAAATTCGGGCACGCAATTAACCATCCCCAAAATCTTGATGACACGTTTGATACGGTTGAAACTGCCCAGATTGGCACGAATCGTGGCAAGCATGGCCAGCCCTACCTGACGCGCTGCCAGCTTGCCTTCTTCGGGCGTCATGTCTTTACCTATACGCCCGATAATCATGGACTTGTCGCTTTGCAGCGGGCCATGTCCCGACAATAGCAGCCGGTTTCCCTCAATCAAACAAGGTTTGTAAAGCCCTTTCGGCTCTGGAACAGGGGGCAATGTCAACCCTGTCATTTCAAATTGTTTATCAGCATCTAACATAATGATAATATTTAGTTTATATAAAAATATTTATAATCAATACACCAACAAGTCCCGCGACGGACACAATCGTTTCCATCGTCGACCATGACCGGAAGGTATCTTTCAGGCTCAGGTTGAAATATTCCTTAAACAGCCAGAAGCCCGAATCGTTGACGTGCGAAAAGAAAAGACTGCCGGCGCCCAGCGAAATCACCATCAAATTCGGGTCAACGTCAGGATGGGAAGCCATGACGGGCAGGATAAAATTGGCCGCCGTCAACGCTGCAACCGTAGCCGAACCGATCGACAGACGGATGATAGCTGCTATCAGCCAGCCCAATACGAGCGGATGGAGCGTGGACTGATTGAAAATGGCAGCCAGTTCGACATTCACGCCGCCGTCTTCCATCACCTGCTTGAAAACGCCCGAACCGGAGATAATCAGCAGAATAGGAGCTATATCCTTGATGGCGTCCACATAGACGGTCATCGTGTCCCTGATTTTTCTGCCCTGACGAAGCCCTAACGTAAAAGTCGCAATAATCACGGAGATAAGCATTACGATCGAAGGATTTCCGAAAAAAGCGAGCAAATTTTTAACCATCGGACTTACGTCGGACATAAAAGACGTCAATGCCGTTGCCGTCATCAGTAAAATAACAGGTAATGTGGCAGTTAGCAGACTGTTGCCGATGCCGGGTGTTTTATAGCGAGGATCATGTTCCTTCTGTTCAAAGAGTGTAACGGGTCCGGGATGTAACTTCTTGAATGTCTGCGAAAAAAGAGGCCCACCCAGGATAATAATCGGGATGGCAAGCGTAAATCCCCAAACCATCGTCATCCCCAAATCTGCATTAAAAAGCGCCACAAGCGCCACGGGAGAAGGGTGGGGCGGAAGGAAGCCATGCGTGACCGACAGCGCCGTAATCATTGGAAATCCGATATATACGGCCGAAAGTTTGTAGCGGTTGGCAATGGAAAACAGCAGGGGCACAAGCAGCACGAATCCGACACTGTGAAACAGCGGAATCCCGACGATAAAACCGGTGATCATCAACCCCCACTGAATGCGGTTGGTACTGAAAAGCCCCGTCATCACCGTCGCAATCTGATGCGCCGCTCCGCTTTCGGCCACAATCTTGCCCAGCATCACGCCCAGAACAATAATCATCGTCAGGCTGCCCAGAATACTGCCCAGCCCCGTTTCAACCGTTTTCGGCACTTGCTCCAGCGGAATGCCGAGCACAATGCCCGCACCGATCGACACCAGCAAAAAAGCCAGAAAAGCGTCGACCTTAAGCCATGATACCAAGAGTATCAGTGCGATAAGACTAATGATAACAATGATAATGACAGGCGACATAAAATTTACGCATATTTTCTTATTCGATGCAAAGAAAGTGTTTTTTTTGAAATCTATCATGTATTTGGCAAAAAATTTGTTTCTTTGTGGGACAAAACAACACTGAATGATAATATGAAGCGAAAATTTATTGCAATGGTTGCCATTACGTTGGCAATGACCGGAATCGGGGCGCTGGCCTGCACCAATTTTTTAGTCGGCAAAAAAGCATCGGTCGACGGGTCGGTCATGATTAGCTATTCGGCTGATTCTCATACATTGTACGGAGAATTGTATCGTTGGCCGGCTGCAACATGGCCGAAAGGCGCCATGCTCGAAGTGAGGGAATGGGATACGGGTAAACCGCTGGGGCACATCCCTCAAGCAGCACAGACGTATTCCGTCGTAGGGAATATGAATGAATATCAGGTGGCTATCACTGAAACAACCTTTGGCGGCCGGGAGGAGTTGGTCGATTCGACCGGCATCATTGACTACGGCAGCCTGATTTACATCGCGCTGCAACGTGCCAAATCGGCCCGCGAAGCCATCAAGGTGATGACGGATCTCGTTGCTGCTCATGGATATTACAGCAGCGGAGAGTCATTTTCGATTGCCGACAAAAACGAAGCATGGGTGATGGAAATGATCGGCAAAGGCGTCGGCAACAAAGGCGCCGTATGGGTGGCAATCCGTATTCCGGACGATTGTATCTCCGGTCATGCCAACCAGGCGCGCATTCAGCAGATTCCTTTCAATGACAAGGAAAATTGCATGTATTCACCTGATGTAGTGAGTTTTGCACGCGAAAAAGGATATTTCAAAGGCGCCGACAAAGACTTTAGTTTCGCCAAGACATATTGTCCTTACGAATTTGGAGGCTTGAGAGCTTGCGACGCCCGTGTATGGTCGTTTTTCCGCAAGTATGACAAGTCGATGGATCAATATGCCGATTTTATCAAAGGTGACCCGACGAAGGAGCCTATGCCATTGTATATCAAGCCGGACCGTCTGTTATCTTACAGAGATGTCCAACACGATATGCGCGACCATTACGAAGGGACGGATCTGGACATGACAAAAGATGCCGGAGCAGGAGCGTATAAGGTGCCATACCGCTGGCGGCCAATGTATTTCACCGTCGATGGAGAGGAGTATTTGAACGAACGCGCCATTGCAACGCAACAGACAGGTTTTGTGATTGTTCCGCAAATGCGAAACTGGCTGCCCGATGCCGTCGGAGGCATTTTATGGTTTGGAGTGGACGATGCCGACATGACGGTTTTCAATCCCATCTATTGCAGCACGCTTTATGCGCCCGAATGTTTTCGCGTCGGTAATGGTGATCTATATCATTTCTCCTGGACATCAGCGTTTTGGATTCATAATTGGGTGGCTAATATGGCTTATAACAAGTACAGTTTTATGATTCAGGACATCCGCAAAGTGCAGCAGGAAATTGAAGATGGCTATCAGCAGATGCAGACGGGAATAGAAAAAGCGGCGCTTGACCTGTATGCTCAAAATCCTGCTGAAGCAGTGAAGTTTCTGACCTGGTACGGCACGACGAATGCAGAACAGGCGACAGAACGCTGGAAAAAATTGGGTGAATACCTGATGGTCAAATATATGGACGGAAATCTAAAAAAAGAAGCAAACGGTGAATTTCAGTTGAATCCGTATGGCCAACCGGAAATGCCCGACTTTCCGGGTTATGATGAAGAATATTACCGTTGTATCGTCAAAAGCGCAGGAGAAAGGCTGAAGGTTAAATGAACAATGAATAATGAACAATTAACAATATTCGAATAAATATGCTGCAAGCTGTTTATGCTCACTTGATTGCCGGATCGCTTTCGATTGCCGAAAAGCAAATCAGCAGGACGATCGAGATGCTCGATGAAGGCGCTACCATCCCGTTTATCAGCCGTTACCGCAAAGAGACGACAGGCGGGCTTGATGAAGTCGCGATCGGAGACATCAAGCAACAGTACGACAAACTGTGCGAACTGACAAAACGCAAGGAAACCATTATCCATTCCATTGAGGAACAGGAGAAAATGACGCCCGAACTGCTGAAAAAAATTGATGACTGCTGGAACAGCATCGAATTGGAAGATATCTATCTGCCTTTCAAGCCTAAAAAGCAAACACGAGCCGAAATTGCGCGCAAGAAGGGATTGGAGCCGTTGGCAAAGATATTGATGTCCCAAAGCGATCAGGATATAAACAAGACAGCTCAACGGTTTGTAAATGAAGAAGTAACAAATCTTGATGACGCCTTGCAGGGCGCTCGTGACATTATGGCAGAATGGGTAAACGAAAACGAGGCAGCACGCCATTCGGTTCGTAATATTTTCCAGCGCAGCGCCGTCATAGCCTCGAAAGTCATCAAGGGAAAAGAGGAGGAAGGCGTCAAGTATCGGGACTATTTTGAGTTTGAGGAGCCGCTCGCACGTTGCACTTCGCATCGACTGCTTGCCATGCGCCGCGGAGAGTCGGAAGGCATCCTCCGAGTCAGTATATCACCTGATACAGAGCAATGTATGGAGGCATTGCAACGCAGATTTATAAAAGGGCGCAGCCCGTCGTCCGAACAGGTCGATATGGCTGTTAAAGATAGCTTCAAACGTTTATTGAAACCGTCCATTGAAACGGAATTTGCTGCACTGTCTAAAGAAAAAGCAGACAGTCAGGCTATTAAAGTCTTTGCTGAAAATCTCAAGCAGTTATTGCTTGCGCCACCGCTCGGTCAAAAACGTGTGATGGGCATTGACCCGGGGTATCGCACAGGTTGCAAAATTGTCTGCCTCGATGCACAGGGCGTTTTGCTACATAATGAGACCATCTATCCGCATGCACCTCAAAATGAGAGAGGTAAGGCCAGTGGAAAGATCGTTTCGTTAGTCAATGCTTATGACATTGACGCCATTGCGATTGGAAACGGCACGGCAAGCCGTGATACTGAACAGTTTATCACAAGCCTGCGCTTTGACCGCAACATCCGCGTCTATGTGGTGAGCGAAGACGGCGCATCGGTCTACTCTGCCTCGAAGATCGCCCGCGACGAATTTCCCGACTACGACGTGACGGTGCGCGGAGCCGTCAGCATCGGGCGCCGCCTGATGGATCCGCTGGCCGAACTGGTCAAGATAGACCCAAAATCGATTGGAGTAGGTCAGTATCAGCATGATGTGAACCAGACGGAGTTGAAAAAGACGCTTGACATCACGGTTGAGAGTTGCGTCAATCAAGTCGGCGTGAACTTGAATACGGCCGGTAAATATTTATTAATGTACGTATCGGGATTAGGCTCGGCGTTGGCGCAAAACATTGTGGACTACCGCACTAAGAACGGCCCGTTCAAGAGCCGCAAAGAATTGCTGAAGGTGACGCGGCTTGGTGAAAAGGCTTTCGAGCAGGCAGCAGGCTTCCTCAGGATCCCTGATGCCGAAAACCCGCTGGACAATTCGGCCGTTCATCCGGAAAGCTATGTCGTAGTCGAGAAGATGGCGGGCGATTTAGGTTGCAACATCGTGGAACTCATTCAAAATAAGGACTTAAAGAAGAAGCTCAATCTTGAAGACTACATCAGCGACACCATCGGAATGCCCACCTTGCTCGACATCATGGAAGAACTTGACAAGCCAGGCCGAGACCCGCGTCAGGGTATCAAAATTTTCGAATTCGACCCGAATGTCTACACCATTCACGACTTGAAAGAAGGCCAGATCCTGCCCGGTATCGTCAACAATATCACCAACTTCGGCTGTTTTGTAGATATCGGCATCAAGGAAAAAGGCCTGGTACATATCTCCGAAATGGCCAACCGTTATGTCAAGGACCCGACAACCATCGTGACCGTCCATCAGCACGTCCAGGTGAAAGTATTGAAAGTCGATATGGAAAGAAAAAGAATACAATTAAGTATGAAATTATAACTGTAATCAAAAATTTCATTAAATTTGCAGCATCTTATATAAAAAAGTAAGCCGGATTGCTTCGCAAGCTCGCAATGAAGACAACAACAGCACGTCATTGCGAAGGCAAAACTCGAAGTAATCAGTAGATTAATAATAACTTGAGCCGAGAGAAAAAGTATAATTTTTAAATTTTGAGTTCAGAAACGTATGAAAAATTATTTAATCCTAAGTGTCGTTTTGACGGCAATGTTAAGTTCATGTGTAGTAGAAAACGTCAAGGTTCAACCTCTTTATGTTGATTCCGTTTTCATATCGAATAAAATCGGCGATATAATTGTCGGCGATACGACTACATTAAATGCTGCATACAGTCCTTTCGATGCAGACGTATTACCGGAGTTTACATGGCAATCATCTGACAGCGAGATTGCTACGATAGATCAGAAAGGATTGCTTGAAGCCGTCGGCGACGGAGAGGTCACAATCACCCTTAAAGCCGTTGCTCCACAACAAAAGGGAAGTATTGAATTGTCTGATGCGATGGATATTATTGTTCATCCGATTGCTATTACAGGTATTCAATTGAGTACGCATGAATTAAAAGTTTTAAGAGGTGATCCTAACGTTACGTTGACGTATAAAATCATCCCTGACGATGCCAAACCTAAGGAAATCGTATGGTCGTCGAACAATCCAAACGTAGCTACTGTAAATGATGGTGTTGTTACGTTCGTAAACGTAGGAAATGCTGTTATCACAGTCGCTGTAGCAGGCAACTCTTCGATTAGGGATGTATGCAATGTCACCGTTTCACCTGTCACTCTGACAAATATGTATTTTGATCCCACTACCTACCAATTGGAACAAGGTTTCAATGTCAATGTGGCCGCAAATTTAATTATGTTACCGGAAAATGCTGATAATAAAAATGTTACATATAGATCGTCAAATTCTTCGATTGCTTCAGTAAATGCACTTGGAGTGGTTACCGGTGTATCGAGCGGAGTGGAGCCCGGTAAAGGTCCCGGAAAAGCCACGATTACAGCCACTTCTTTAGCAGGAGGTCGCACAGCAACATGTACGGTAGAGGTTTATTCGCCTGTTGATCTTGTGAGTGTATCAGTCGAGATTTTAAATATGGTAGTCGCAGAAGGTTTAAGCGGTACGATTGTGCCGTCTCTTCATAATAATAGTTCCAAACCGGTCACAATGAT
>JAITMM010000095.1 GCA_031277335.1 Tannerella sp.
TTACATGAACTAAAAAATCTAAAAAAATTCTCATGTGCTTTTATACCAATGTTTTTGATGTTGGTATTAATGGCTTTTGCACCTTCAATGCAGGCTCAGACCACCAGGGTATCAGGAACAGTTACCGACGGGACAACAGGCGAGCCGATTATCGGTGCAAATATCCTTCAAGTCGGGTCAACGAACGGAGCCGTAACTGATATTGACGGCAAATTCACGCTCAATGCTCCGCGAAACGCGAACCTCAGGGTGTCGTCTGTGGGTTATACAACGCAGACTGTTGCAGTCCCAAACTCCGACAATCCGGTTTTGAATATCGCATTGTCCGAAGATACGGAGCTATTGGAAGAAGTGGTCGTAGTGGGCTATGGTACGCAGCGTAAATCGGACGTGACAGGTTCGATTTCCATTGCAACTTCCCAGGACATTTTACGCGTACCTACTTATAACGCATTAGCCGGATTGAAAGGTATTGCATCAGGTGTCAACGTGTTTGTCAACTCAGGTATGCCGGGCGGTAATACACGCGACCGCGTTGTGATTCGCGGTATATCCTCAATCAATGCGGTTACTGATCCGTTGTATGTCGTTGATGGAGTTGCAACTGAAAACTTTCAGTTTATGAATCCCAATGAAATCGAGCGGATGGAGGTATTAAAAGATGCATCTGCTACTGCAATATATGGAGCACGTGGCGCCCAAGGTGTTATTTTGGTAACAACAAAAAGAGGCTCGAGCGTAGAGGGAACATCTGTTTCTTATGATGGTTATGTAAGTGTTGCAACCTTAGGCCGAAAAATGGAAACATTGAACGCTGCGGAATACATGCAGGCTTATAAGATCGGGATGCAGAATGCGGTGAAATACGGTGGATTTTCGGAAGAAGCCATGACAGACCGTTGGACAGCAATTGCTCAAAACAGTTCGTTGAATCCTAATTATCAGGACTTGTTCCGGATTAACGGTACCTTCAATCCGTTAGGATGGAAAGATTTGAACGACAATTCTCTTGAGCCGATTTACGATACTAATTGGCAAGAGGAAGCATCTCAAAATGGAATTACACATTCACATCAGTTGAACATTTTAACCGGTGGTAAAAATTCATCCACAGGTGTTTTCTTGAGTTATATGGATCAGGAAGGGCTTTTGGTTCAGACTTATTTCAAACGTGTCACAGCCAGAATTTCCAATGATGCAAAATTATTGCCGTGGTTATCATCTTCCATGTCTGTCAGTGTCAATCATAACTGGCAGAGGGATACGCCTGAAAGCGGTGGATTGGATGCATCGCGTATGTTGATTGAAATGCCTGCTATTTTTCCGGTGAAATATGAGGATGGTACTTGGTCAAATACAACGGCAAAGATTAACGGATTCGGTTATGAAGCAGGGCCCAATCCCGTACATTATTTGAATGCACGCGAGGAAATGAGATATCGTACCATTATGACAGGAAATTTTGAATTAACGTTTCATTTGGCTAAAGGATGGGACTTAAAAACGCGGCTCGGTCTCAATGGCAATATCGAACAGCGAAGAAGATTTTATCCTTTTGGCGTCATCAATCAGGATAATTCAGGAAAAGGACAGATTGAGTTGAATGATTGGTATACAGTAGCTTGGGAAGAATCGACTTATCTGACATATAACACGGTTGCCGATAAACATAGAATCTCGGCAATGGCCGGTGCCGAATGGTCAGAACGGACTCGTTACGAAAAATACTTAGATATTGGTACTTTCCCGACAAATGCTTTTGGCGTAAATAATATAGCGTCAGCAACGGAAGACCGGTCTAAGAGTTCTGCTTACCAACGGACAGCCATGAACTCCTATTTTGGACGTGCAGCTTATACGTATGACGACAAATATATTGCTACACTTACGGCACGTATGGACGGATCGTCAAGATTTGGGGAGAATAACAAATATGCTTTCTTCCCTTCTTTAGGGCTAGGCTGGATGGTATCGAACGAAGAATTTATGCAAAACGTCAGCTGGATAAATAATTTGAAACTACATGCAAGTGTCGGTTCTGCGGGAAATGACAATATTGATCCATATCGATCATTAGCCCCATTTTCAATCGGAAATATATTAGTCAACGGTCAACGTGTTTCATCGGCGAACCCAAGCAGGTTGGCCAATCCTGACTTGAAATGGGAAAAGACAACTACGTATGATTTCGGATTTAACTTGAATACATTAGAAAATCGTTTGAATTTTGATATTTCGTTGTATTACAAATATACAAACGACCTTTTACTGGACGCTCCCATTCCCAATACTTCAGGATTCGGCTCAATATTTAAAAATACGGGAGCCATTTCAAATCGGGGTTTGGATGCGATGATCTCGGGAGTGATTGCCCAATCAAGAGATTTTCAATGGACTTCTACATTGAATGCCAATTACAATGCCAGTAAAGTAGAAAAATTGAATGATGGAGGCGCTGATATTTTATTAGAAGAATTTGTTGGCGCTCAAGTAATCTTACGCGTTGGTGAACCTGTGAGCCAATTTTGGGGATACGAACGATTGGGTATCAAAGATGCTGCTTATGTAGCTGCTAATGGCGGACGTGTAGGAACGGCATTGCGTTCGGCAGATAAAACTGTGATAGGCAAAGGATTTCCTGAATGGACAGGTTCATTTATCAATCGTTTTTCCTATAAAAACTTAGAATTAACAGTTGACTTGCAGTTTTCACTTGGAAGTGATATACGTCAAGACTTTTCGCACTCGACTGAGGACAGGTTTGGTTTGACAAGCGGTTTAAGAACAATTCTGACCGAGGCCTGGACGGAAGGTAAACCGACAAATGTTCCCAATCAGGTACAGGCCATTCGGATCGGTTCGTTCGACGGACAGGATTCAAACGGCGACTCCCGTTGGGTAGCGAAAGGAGATTATTTGCGTGGTAATTTGATCCAGTTAGCGTACAATTTCGCTCCTCAAATGGCCAAATCAATAGGTATAAGTGCTTTAAGAACTTATGTAAGTGTCAATAATGCATTTGTTTTAACAGACCCATCTTTTCGTGGATATGATCCAGAAGGTTCCACGAGAGGTACATTCTTTGGACAGAATGTTTTCTTTTTCAATTACCCAAAGCCCCGTACATGGACGTTGGGTCTCAATGTTACATTTTAATCACTTAAAAAATCAATTAATATGAAAAAAATATATTTAAGTATCGTATGTGTCAGCTTGCTATTGCTGTCATCATGTACGGATTTTTTAAAAGAAGAGCCCAAAAGTTCATTGCCGGCTGAGACTTTTTTCAGTTCATTGCAGTTGGCTGAAGGCGCCGTAAATAATTTATACCGTTTAGGTCCGAATAACTGGACAAGTGGCGGTGTATACGATGGCACCAGGTTGATGATGGGCGGATGGAGTTCAGGCTTATTCGACAACCTGAATTACAAAGGTCAGGAAATTTGGATACAATATGCGCAGGAATTGGAAATGACGCCGAATAATATGAACTCAAAAATGAGTCAGTTGTTTAATGAGCCATACCAAGCGATATATAGAGCCAATACGATTATAAAGACCTTACCTACCGTAGATATAGTCGCTACAGGTATTGGTCAGGATAATATGGAAAGATTGGTAGCAGAATCCAAATTTTTCCGTGCACAGAACTATTTGTATTTAGTTAAGCATTTTGGAGATATACCAATGATTACCGAGCCGCAATCGGCTGCTGATGATTTGGGTACTCCCAAAACAGACGTTAAAACGATTTATGAACAAGTCATTATTCCCGATTTACAGGCTGCCATAAGCACATTGCCTGTTGAGTCGCAATATGATAATGCCATGCGTATTACAGCTCCCGTTGCTTCGGCTTATCTGATTGATGCGTATGTTCAAATGGCCGGTTTCCCTGTAAATGATGCCTCGAAATATGCTGCCGCTGCTGCGGAAGCAAAGAAGTTTCTGCCGGGTGGCGCCTACGCACCGCTATATTCTTTGGAAACAAATGAAGATTTTGAAGAGCTGAGCGCTTATAATAAATTGCGTAGCGTCAATGTTCAAGCTTCTTCTCCCGGTGGAAGAAAAACAACAACTTCTCCTGAATTCATTTATATTCAAGAATTTCAGGCCGGAATCAATAATAATGGGATAAATCAGAATGCATGGCCTATGGAAGTTGCCGCACTTGGTAGCGCCGAATGTGCCGTGACATTGACTAACAATGCTTATAAACCCATGCCGAGGTATTTAGCCATGTATGATCCTGCCGTAGACCTGCGAATGAAAGAAAGGCAATTTTTTGCCAATTCCTTTGACAAGAGAGACGGCAGTCTGCTGGAAAATTCTGAACTGAATACTCCTTCTCCCTATTTCTATTACGATTGGGGTGGAGTAAAAAATGAAAACAGTTCAGGTCGTCATTTTGCAATTTATCGTTTGGCCGAGATGTATCTCTTTGCAGCCGAGGCTATTGCGCAGGCTGAAGGTGTGACTGCCCAGGCAGTCGATGCATTGGCTACCATCCGCGCACGTGCTTATGGCTATGGCGAAGTGTCTAAGGAAACGATTGCATCTCAACTGTCGAGCTTATCGAAAGATCAGTTTGTTGAGCAGGCATGGTTGGAAAGATATCGAGAGTTTGTATTCGAGTGGAAAGAATGGAATATGATTCAACGTACACATAAATATCCTAAAACCAATGCGATGGATAGCTCAATTCCTGTTGGAACGGCTCAATTTGTGGATGTTACAACGGTGACAACAGGTTTCTCCGGTTCCAAATTACTATCAGAGAACAACCTCTTGTGGCCTTTCCCGCTCGAACAAACACAGCGCAATCCGAATCTGACGCAGAATCCGGGGTATTGATTTACTCACGATAATTATAAAATTATCGAATATTCCGTAAAAAGCGGTCAAAAACAAATTTTTGTTTTTGACCGCTTTTTTATTATTTTGTCCATCTTTGTTCAAACAGTTTCTAATCGGAAGTCTGTTGCAGATTTTTCGTTTATACAAAATAAAAAATGTATCTTTGTTGACTAAAAATAGTTTTTTGTCAACAAATGTGGTCGATATTTTCAATTTTTAAACAAAAGGATGATGATAAGAGGCGGCTTGAAAGGTTGTTTCAGGAACTGAGACGCAGTAAAGATCAGAATATTATCATACCTTTTCAAATTGTTAAAATCAGGAAAAGCGGCTTTGTAGTTTTAGCCAAAGGCGTCAGAGCTTTTGTGCCGTTTACGCTTATGCCGTGGAAATATGACAAAAATGAAAAATGGGAACCGATAGCTTTTTCTTTAAAAGAAAGCATTTTTTATGGCGTTGTTTGCCGGATTGAGAAAAGCGATGACGAAAATAAAGCCGAACGGTTTTTTATTGACGCTTCTGTAATGAAACTGAAAGAAGCAGTGTTGACCCGCAATGAAATTTACAAAGGCATCGTGATTCATATAGCTCAATATGGTGTACTGCTGGATATCGGACATAATTTTCAATGGGCGTGCGGCTCTATCGTCGGTTTTTTACATTACACAAAATTCCCTGATATCGAAACATTTAAGTCAATTGAGATCGGCGATATTATCAGAGTAAACTATCGGGAAACAAATGAAAAAGGAATTGAATTTATAGCCGTCGGATACGTAGACCTGCATGCAAAATACGCAGGTACAACAACTTACGCAAAGATTCATAAAGATTCTAATGGAGAAAATCATTTTACGGTCGAAGATAAATATGAGGCGAGGCTACCGGTATCCATATCTCTTTACGGAGAGAATAATTTGTTGATTAAGAAAGCAATAAATGAATTGCCTGATGGGGCTGAAATACATTGCGAGATATTGGACGTTAAAATTAACAGTCTCTTTACCTTGAAATTGTTATCTCCCGACGAACTGATTCAAACAGTTCAGTCGGATGCGCATAAACTTGAATCATCGTATATAGGGAAAAAAGTTAAAGTCAAGATTATCAGGGAAGGAGATGATATAGCTTTTTTAGTCGATAAAAAGTATACAGGTTTTTTGCCGCTTGTCGGCTCTATTTATCATGAAAATCTGACAATAGTCAAACGTATTATTGAAAGCAGCCCCAATAATACTATTATTGAATGTATAGTACAGAGCATAAATGTTTTATATGAGGTTTTCACTATCATATACATCTATCCGAACAAGATTTATAAAGCGGTCTATGAAAGTTTGACGCCTAAGCCTGAGAATGTAGAACTTATTCTAAATGAAAGATATAAAGGCTTTGTATTTAAAAAAGTAGATTACGGTGCATTCGTAGATATCGGTTATCATTTTCAATGGAAGCACGGGTGTATCGAGGGGCTTCTGCATCATACAAAATTTGCTGATAATGAATCTTTTATTAATTGCAAGACAGGAGATATCGTTTCGGTACACTATTTAGGCGAAAACGAAAAAGGAAGAGTTTTTCAGGATACGGAATGGATGAGTTTAAAAGACAGATATTTAGGTAAAATATTGCAGTTAAGTGTAGTAAGAAATAAATACGGTACATTGAAAGCCGAAATAGAAGGTAAATACACGGCTGTATTTCCTGTTTTAGGCGCTCTTTACGGCCCAAACAAGAAAATTATGAAAGATATGATTCAGTCTTTGCAGGACGGTACGGTAGTAGATTGCGAAGTAGTCGAAATTCAACCTGATAACAGGTTCTTAGTGAAGCTATTGCCTCAAAACGATGAGAAAAAAATAATAGTTGTGACAACCGAGACAGAGCATGGCAAGACTATTGAGATAAAACCTCAAACGCCGATGGGGGATTGACGTCGATTCAAAGGAGTTTTTGCCTTATAAAGGAAGAAGCGCAATATCAATCACTTGCGTCATATCGTCGACATAATGAAACGTCAATCCCTCGACATAAGTAGATTTTATTTCGTTGACATCTTTGCGATTCTCAGTTGAAAGGACTATTTCCTTGATTCCGGCTCGCTTGGCTGCCAGAATTTTTTCTTTTATTCCACCTACCGCAAGCACTTTTCCACGCAATGTGATTTCGCCTGTCATGGCTAAGGCGCTTTTTACTTTTCGTTGCGTAAAGATTGATACTAAAGATGTTACCATAGTGATTCCGGCGCTCGGGCCATCTTTTGGAATAGCACCTTCGGGCACATGGATATGGACGTTGCGATTCTCAAACATATCCTCATCTATAATAAAATAGTCGGCATGGGCATGTACGTATTCCAAGGCCAGAATAGCCGATTCTTTCATCACATCGCCAAGATTACCGGTGATGGTCAGTTTGCCTCCTTTGCCTTTGCTAAGACTCGATTCCACAAATAAAATCTCTCCGCCGACGGCTGTCCACGCCAATCCGGTGACAATCCCCGCATATTGGTTGCCCTGATATTTATCTAATGTATATTCCTCAGCTCCAAGGTATTTATCTATCATTTCCGGTTTGATGATTTCCGGCGCGTCTTCTTTTACGGCTATGGCTCGCGCTAATTTACGCATTATTTTGGCAATCTTTTTTTCCAACTCTCGTACGCCGCTTTCACGCGTATACGATTCGACAATCAGCTGTACGGCGGGTCGAGTGAATTTAATTTTATTCAGAGGGATGCCATGCGATGTCATCTGTTTGGGGATGAGATGTTTGATGGCTATTTCTATTTTTTCTTCGATAATATATCCGCTGACTTCGATAAGTTCCATCCTGTCTAAGAGTGGTTTGGAGATTGTATTCAAGTTATTGGCTGTGGAAATGAAGAGCACTTTACTCAGGTCGAAGTCGATATCCAAATAATTGTCATGGAAGGCTTCATTCTGTTCAGGGTCAAGCGCTTCGAGCAAGGCGGATGCAGGATCGCCTTTAAAGTCACTGCCGACTTTATCAATCTCATCAAGCACAAAAACAGGATTTGACGTGCCTGCTTTCATGAGGTTTTGGATTATTCGGCCGGCCATAGCGCCGATATAAGTACGTCTATGCCCGCGAATCTCGGCTTCATCGTGTAATCCTCCCAGCGACATTCGCACATATTTGCGATTCAGCGCTTCGGCAATTGATTTACCCAGAGACGTTTTGCCTACGCCGGGAGGACCGTAAAGGCATATTATGGGCGAGCGAAGATCGTTTTTGAGCTTCAACACAGCTAAGTGTTCAATGATGCGCTCCTTCACCTTTTCCATCCCGAAATGGTCTCTGTCCAAGATGCGTTGCGCACGTTTGAGGTCGAATTTATCTTTGCTAAATTCATTCCACGGCAATGAAATGACTGTCTGAACATATTGAAATTGAGTGGAATAATCCGGTGATTGAGGATGAAGACGTTCTAATTTATTGAGTTCTTTCTCGAAAGTTTCTGCCACCTGCTTGCTCCATTTCTTTTGCGCTGCTTTATCTCGCAATTCTTTGATTTCAAGGTCATTCATGTTGCCGCCCAATTCTTCCTGGATGGCTTTTATTTGTTGTTGCAGGAAATATTCTTTTTGTTGCTTATTGATGTCTTCGTGCGTTTTCATCTGAATTGAAGCTTTGAGTTCAATCAACTGATATTCATGGTTGAGGATAAATAAAAGCCTGTAAGCCCGGTCTTTAAGCTCGTCAATAACCAATAGTTCCTGTTTTTCGGCTGCACGTGAGAGGAGGTTGCAACATGAAAAATTTATAAGGTAAAGTGAATTTTGATTGTTTCGCAACGAGAAAATCAAATCGCGGGCAGGCTCCATTGATGCGCTTAACATCTTGATTGTTAAATCTTTTATTGTCGAGACTAATGCTTCAAATTCGCGATCGTTTTTTCGCGGAAACTTATCTTCGAGCAAAGAGATGCGTCCCGTCATATACGGGTCTTTTTCAATCACCTGATGCAGAAGGAAGCGTTTCTTGCCTTGAAGTATAGCCGTAGTTGACCCGTCCGGCATCTCGAGTACGCGAATTATTTCGGCTATCACGCCGATGGCATACAAATCGTCGAAATCAGGGTCTTCCACTTCTGTATCTTTCTGACACAGAACGCCGACCATCTTATTATTATGCTCTGCATCGCGTATAAGACGCATTGATTTTGGACGGCCTATGATGACAGGCATTGCCACTCCCGGAAATAAGACCATATTGCGCAAGGCAAGGATAGGTACTTCATCACCAACTCTTTCAATGCCTTCCGAGAAATCTTCGTCCTTGTCACACTCCATCAAAATGGGCATGACAATACCTACTCCTTCATCGAAATCTTCGAATGATTCTTGCAAATAAAGGGTTTCTATATTTTTTTTGCTCATAAGTGCGGCTGAAGGGACTCGAACCCCCACGCCTTTCGGCACCAGATCCTAAGTCTGGCGTGGCTACCAATTACACCACAGCCGCGAAAAACGGTGCAAAGATAACGTTTATTTATTGAAATAAACCAAATTTGGTTTGAACTTTTACACCGGATTGCTTCCGGCTTCGTTCCTCGCAGTTCGCAAGGAGAAACATCCCCCTATCGGTTATTGATTATATATCAGCTGGATTGCTGCTTCTATCAACGCATCGCGTCCTCTGGCGATATCTCCGGGAGTTAGATTGATTTTGACATCAGGGTCTATGCCATGTTCAATGTCCTGTTTGTCGGCATCTAACATTGGCGAAGCCGAGAACCGGACAAGCCATCCGTTGGGCAGCTCGGAGTTAAACGGCAAGCCGCTGCCACCTCCCGTACGGTCGCCCATGATGATAACTTGCGGGAGCATCTTCATCTTGCTGACAAAATCATTTGTTGCACTAAAACTGTGTCTGTTAGTGAGAACCACGACAGGACGCAGCCATCGAGAACGTGATGAGGGCGATAGCTCTATCGGAAACAGCTCCGAGAAATCGTTGTGTCCCGGGCCTGTCTTGTGTTTGATATACCCGGTCACGATTTTTTCCTGAAGAAATCGCGCCGCAATACGGTCGGAATTAGTCAACGAGCCGCCTCCGTTCTCGCGTACATCTATTATTAGTCCTTTGCAATCCTTGAAATAGTCAAAAATGTAGTCAAGGTTATTTTCGCCGACGCCACTCGAAAAGCTTGCGTAATAGATATATCCGATTTGCTCGTTGGATAATCTGAGATAATCCATACCGCCGGCAATCATATAGTTAGTCCCTAAATACGCCTTGTGAAGCTCCGAATTGAAATTCGCCGGATAATCTTCGTACCACGACCAGTAGCGTGCCACATCGAACGATGAAATCAGATTGGTATGTCCGTCTTTCAGTTCGGCGAGCATATTGCCAAGCGTATTGAATAATGCCTGCTGATTCATCGTATCGCTTATTAACACGCTGTATTTTTGCCGGATATCGTTCCAGTCCACTTGTTTGTAATCGAAAAAACAGTAGTGCTCGTCCAATATCTTCCATAGCGCTTCGAAATTGGTGCGCGGACTTGAAACATAGTTATCTTTTTCTGAGCAACTTACAGTCAAAATTACAAATACGGTAGCGGCAAAAATTACATGCCGCAAGCCGACAGCCATGATTTGACGTGAGAATTTCCCCGCAATCTTGACCATAAGACGCTTGTAATCAGCAATTTGACTAATAGTATGCACTTTGGTATCCATTTTGTTTGTTCATATTTTTTCCACTGAACGAAATAAATTCCTTTACCAATCCAATCATCAGGTTATGTGATACATATCTTGTCTGTATCTGCTTGATATCTGTTGTATACAAATTGTTGAGATAACCAAGACGCACCGAAAACTTCCAGACCGGCAAATCGACCGAGACATAATTGCGCATAGCAAACTTATTGTGTAATGAGCTGAATCCCACTATTCCTGAAGTATTTCCCAATCCGAATATCTCGTAATAAGACTGCCCGAAAGCAGGAGTGAAAAGAGCACCTGTCAGCGGGATATCGCTTTGGAGGCGCCACGTAAGCGGATAGTTCTTAATCTTGAATGTATAAATGCCCATTACTGAGGCGTTTAAGTCTAAGTCAATATGTGTGGCAATAGGATTATTGGCCGTTTGTGTGTTGTAAACGAACCCGAACATGCCCTTAACAGACCCTCCCGTTAGCAATTTAAAACCTGAAAACGGCTCGAAACGGTAATGATATCCATAAGTATAGTCCACAAATCCGGCCAACGCCCCGACAGAACCGGCCGGATTGCTGACGGAGGAAAAATCAATGTCAATCACCTGAAAAGAAGAAATGCGCGAATCGGAGGATGCGACCATTTTCATTCGTTCATTTACGATACGAATGCCTGTGCCTGAATAAGTTACAGGTGATAAATAAGTGTTTCTGAGATGGTATCTGCCTATCCCTATCATCGTGCCTTCGTTGATAGAGTAGGGACGATCTGTTTCTGTCTGGGCATCAAGTGTTAAGGCCAAACAGAGACAACATATTAACAAGTAAACTTTTTCCATCACATCATAATTATATCTTATTTTATTCGTCATCATCGAAAAGACTGCGTTGCTTCGCCTGTTTCTTTTCGGGAGAGGACGGTGTGTCACTGTTGTCTTCATTTTGATTTTCCGACTGATTATCAATATATTCTACAACTTGTGAAGTCTCTTCTTCTTCGTTTGACAGATGAGAGTCCGATTGTGTCGGCTCCAATTCGTTGACTGTTGCAATGTCGAATGTAGTGATTCGTTTCCCTTTGGCTTTGAAACTCTTAACTCCTACAAACTGCTCTGCTTCAATGATGAGAGGCTCGCGGAAGTTGTCGTTGCCACCAAAAACTATTTCTATCCGGGCATACGTCTCATCGGTCAAAAGATACATGGTGCTGTCGGCGTTTTCACCGAGGAAATTTTGTTTCTTATTGCTCACTTCGAGTTGGAATCGTTTCAAATAAGGATTTTGCTGCTCGGCATCGTAAAGAACTGCTGTCCAGGTTTTTGAAGAATCAAATCGCTCTATCAGCAGGATATTTTCTTCAAAGTGATTGCTCAACTCGAAATTGGTGGTGTAAAAATCACCATTTGTCAGGATGACTAATATCAAGTCATCGTGCTGAAACTCACCTAATTCTTCGCCACGACCATCATAGTTGAGACGTAAGATGTCGCGATCAAACCAGACAAACCGTCCTCCGAGCGTCGAACTGCCTTTCTGCTTCAGCGAAATCTTATGTATCTCCGCTTTAGTCAATATGTTACCAATTGAGCCGCGTCCTTTGATCATTATTGTGCTAAAATCTTTTTCGAACACGATATTCTTCTGGCGCAATTTCGGTTTTAGAATTACTTTGACGGTTTCTGCTTCGCCATTCGGATTGGCGCTGAAATAGAGGATACGCGAGCCTTTGGAGCCTTTTGTGAGATTGTATTCTCTGTCGCGGGTTATTCCGGTGACAGCGAAGCGCTTAATCATATTTGCTCCGTTCTTGCCGTCGCGATATATGACATTGTATATCGTTCGGTTATCATTGCGTTTGAATACATTGAGATAAATCACTTCAGGACCGACAAAAATTTTCTCATTTACCTTGATAATCTTGTACGTACCGTTGCGAAAGAACAATATTACATCATCAATGTCGGAACAATTACATACAAATTCATCTTTCTTCAGGCCTGTCCCGATAAAGCCTTCTTTGCGGTTGATATACAGTTTCTCGTTGGCTTCCACCACTTTAGTTGCTTCGATTGAACCGAAGTTACGTATTTCCGTCCTTCGCGGAAAATTAGAGCCATATTTCTCTTTCAACATCAAAAACCAGTCAATCGTATATTTGACAATATGTTCCAAATCACGTTTGGTTTTTGCTATATCCTTGAGTAGCTGAGCTATAAGTTTGTCGTTTTGAGCTGCATTGAATTTGAGGATGCGTCCCATCTTGATTTCCATCAATCGAAGTATATCATCTCGCGTGATAGCGCGTATCAGATTGGGAGCAAATGGTTTAAGACGCATGCCGATATGCTCGACAGCTTTATCCATATTTTTAGCTTCTTCAAATTCCTTGTCCTTATAGATGCGTTCATCTATGAAAATACGCTCTAAGGAGGCATAAAACAGTGCTTCTTCCTGCTCGGCTTGCTGAATTTCAAGTTCGGTGCGCAACAGGGAAAGTGTCAAGTCAGTGGAATGTCGGAGTACGGTGCTGACGTTCAGAAAGAAAGGCTTATTATCTTCTATAATACAGCAATTCGGAGAGATGCTGATTTCGCAGTCGGAAAAGGCGTAGAGTGCGTCAATCGTCTTGTCTGACGAAACGCCGGGCGCAAGATGCACAAGTATTTCTACATCTTTGGCCGTATTATCGTCTATCTTGCGTATTTTGATTTTACCCTTATCATTTGCTTTGATAATTGATTCGATGACGGACGAAGTTGTCCTGCCGAATGGTATTTCGCTTATTACAAGTGTTTTATTATCTATCTTCCCGATTTTTGCCCTGACTTTTACAGCGCCTCCGCGTTCTCCGTCGTTGTAACGTGAGACATCGATATAGCCGCCGGTCTGAAAATCGGGATAGAGCGTGAAAGGCTCATTCTTCAGACTTGCTATTGATGCGTCAATCAATTCGTTAAAGTTATGAGGCAATATCTTGGACGATAGCCCGACGGCAATACCTTCGACGCCTTGAGCCAGAAGTAACGGGAATTTAACCGGTAGGCAGACCGGCTCCTTGTTGCGTCCGTCGTAGGAAAGTTTCCACACTGTTGTCTTCTGGTTGAAAACGGTTTCGAGGGCAAACTTTGACAGCCGTGCCTCGATATAACGCGGCGCTGCTGCACCGTCACCTGTCAACACATTGCCCCAATTACCCTGGCAATCAATCAATAAGTCTTTTTGTCCCAACTGCACTAAGGCATCGCCGATAGATGCATCACCATGAGGATGAAACTGCATCGTATGGCCTATGATATTTGCAACTTTATTATATCTGCCGTCATCTAATCTCTTCATAGAGTGCAGTATACGTCGTTGTACGGGTTTAAGGCCGTCATTGATATGCGGCACTGCACGTTCCAGAATCACATACGAAGCGTAGTCTAAGAACCAGGACTGGTACATCCCGGGCAGATGATGCAGGTTGTCACTGCTTTCTGTCGGGACTTTATAACCGGAACGCGATAATGACTGCATTTCAGATTCATCTTCTGTCGTCTGATTGTCAGTTACTTCATCCAAATTATCGTCGTTTGCTTCCTGCTCGTTCGTAAATTCCTGCTCCATATAGATTCAATGCGTATTTTTTTTTGCGACGGCAAAAGTACAAAAAAACGGACAGGTACGCAAAAGATTTTTTTTCCTATTTTTATTATGCAATTTTCCATGAAAAAAGCGAAAGGGTTAAAAAGAATTAAGATTTAAGGCTTTTGACGATGATAAAAAAAAATATATCTACCTTTGGACTTCAAAAAAACATCTACGGAATGAAGAATTTATATCCGGACAGCAAAAATGGCGTATCATCTGATGAGCGCAATATACTAAAACAGGATTTAAAGCGTTATAAAATACTAACTTATAAAAAAATGTAGATATGGGATTAATGGACAAATTACGCGCTGAATTAATAGACATTATCGAGTGGACGGACAGCACGTCGGACACGATGATTTGGCGCTTTCCGCGTTTTCAGGCGGAGATAAAGAATGGTGCACAACTGACCGTGCGCGAGAGTC
This sequence comes from Tannerella sp., assembly GCA_031277335.1. Classification (GTDB taxonomy): domain Bacteria; phylum Bacteroidota; class Bacteroidia; order Bacteroidales; family Tannerellaceae; genus Tannerella. Next base: position 14,608 of record JAITMM010000095.1, read on the forward strand.
AAGTGGCTGTTTTAGTCAATGAAGGACAATTTGCCGACATCTATCAGCCGGGGCGTTATGAGTTGACAACCAGTAATATGCCTATCCTTACCACGATAAAGGGATGGAAATACGGGTTCAACTCTCCTTTTAAGGTAGACGTCTATTTTGTGAACACCAAGCAGTTCCTGAACCAGCGCTGGGGGACGGCCAATCCGATCATGATGCGCGACCCCGAGTTCGGGCCGATCAGAATCAGAGCCTTTGGCACTTATGCTTTCAGGATTGATGCCAAAGACCCGACCAAGTTTATCACCAACGTGGCCGGGACGAGCGGTGAGTTTACGACCGATGGCGTGACCGACCAGTTGCGCAACTTCGTCGTCACCAAATTTACCGACCACCTGGCAGAATCGAAAATCGCCGCTTTGGACATGGCGGCCAACCTGAATGAGTTTTCCGGCGCGCTTACTCCGGGGCTCAAGGCTGATTTTGAGGAATATGGTATCCAACTCACGACGTTTCTCGTTGAAAATATCTCGTTGCCCGAAGCCGTCGAGCAGGCGCTTGACCGCCGTACGAGCATGGGCGTGATCGGCAATATGGGCGCTTACACGCAGATGCAGTTTGCCGATTCGCTCAAGGCCGGCGCCGAAAATCCGGGCGGAAGTGATAATCCTGCCGGAGCAGCCATGGGGATGGGCATGGGATTTGCCATGGCCGGACAGATGACGCAGCAAATGATTAATCCTCAGAACCAGCAGTTTCAAGGTGCACAGGCATCCGCCGGAGCCGTGCCTCCGCCCCTTCCGCAGCAAGCCATGTATCATATTGCCGTCAATGGCGTTCAGCAAGGGCCGTATGGCATCGCTCAACTGCAACAGATGGCGCAATCGGGACAGCTGACCCCCACAACGCTCGTTTGGACTGCCGGAATGGCAGGTTGGGAGGCAGCCCGGTCTGTAACGGCATTGTCTGCATTGTTTGGCGCCGTGCCTCCACCGCCTCCGCCTCCACCGCCTGCGCCCTGATTATCATGGATAGGAATTTAACTTCTCCCGTCACCGATGCGCTGCAAACAAAATGCGATGCCTGCGGGGCGTATACGCAATATTCCCCGGCAGAGGAAAATCTGAAATGCGCTTATTGCGGGCATGTTACGGTTTTGGACAAATCGGCCGTCGAGATTAAGGAGAATGACTTCGCGTACTGGAAAGACAGGGCGGACACGAGTGCAGAGGAAATGATCGAGGCGACGGAGATCAAATGCCGTCAATGCGGCGCCAACACCACGTTGCCTCCCAACGTATCGGCCGCCAAGTGTGCATTTTGCGGTACACCGCTGATTATGAACGAAGCATCTGTCAAACGGTTTTGGCAGCCTGAATATATGCTTCCTTTCAAGGTGACCGACAAGACGTGTGCCGCAAGTTTCAAAAATTGGCTTGCCGGCAAATGGCTGGCTCCTTCCAAGCTGAAAAAGAGCGCAGTACAGACCGATTCGTTCAAAGGCGTCTATATGCCTTTCTGGACTTACGATGCTGCTACTTCGACCGATTACAGGGGTGAACGGGGCGTCGGCCGACGCGAGAGGTTTCGAAACAGGTCGGGCGCGATTGAAGAACGGACGGTGATGGACTGGTTTGCCAAAAACGGCACGGTCAACCTCAACTTTGACGACGTGCTTGTCCCGGCCTCAAAAACATTGCCGGCGGCAATTTCTAATGCTCTAACTAATTGGGACTTGATGAATTGTGTGGCCTATCGCAAGGAGTTTCTGGCCGGTTTCATCACTGAAATTTACCAACTTGACTTCAGGGCAGCAATCGATGATGCTAAACGGCAGATGGACAACTATATCGTCAACGAAATATACAGCGATATCGGCGGCGACCAGCAACGCATTCATTCCAAAACGACGCAATACAATGACCTGAAATTCAAGCTATTGTTACTCCCTGTTTGGATCAGTGCCTTTCGATTTAAGGATAAGGTATACAGGTTTGTGGTCAATGGACGCACGGGTCAGGTGACGGGCAGTTACCCGATCAGCGCTGCCAAAGTGACGCTGATTGTATTGGCAATCATCGTGTTGATAGGTTTCTTATATTTTTGGGGAACAGGAGGATGACACCATTCATGCCGTTTCCCGACCTGAAATTTTTTAATGAATAGATGACTTTACCAAGCATATTATTAAATGTACCCGAAGGGGTAGACCGTGTCCTGCTGCATGCCTGTTGTGCGCCATGTTCGAGCGCCATCATCGAATGTATGCTGGCAAACAAGGTGACGCCGACGGTCTTTTATTTTAATCCCAATATTTTTCCGTTGGAAGAATATGAGCGGCGCAAAGCCGAGAACATACGGTATGTCAAGTCGTTGCAACTGACGTTCATCGATGGAGACTATGACCACGAGGGATGGAAGGCAAAGGTGAAAGGATTGGAAAATGAGCCTGAACGCGGGCGGCGATGTTCGGTCTGTTTCAGTATGCGCATGGAGGCTACGGCTCAATGTGCTGTCGAACATGGATTTACGGTGTTTACTACTACATTGGCCTCCTCGCGGTGGAAAAATTTGAATCAAATATCGGAAGCCGGTCGAAATGCAGCTTCATTATATCCCAACCTCATTTATTGGGAGCAAAACTGGCGAAAGGGAGGATTGAGTGACCGTCGGAACGAATTGATCAAAGAGTATCAGTTTTATAATCAACAATGGTGCGGGTGTGAATATAGCAGGAGGGGAAGCAACTGAATAACTGAATAACTGAATAACTGAATAATTCAATAACTGAGTAATTCAATAACTGAGTAATTCAAGAACTGAAAACTTTAATGTATCCAATACAGATTATACAAAAATATTATCCTGTTACGTCAAGGGCGTATGAGATTCTTGTCAGGCATAGCCGCAGCGTGGCGGACAAGGCATTGCAAATAGGGCGTAATCATCCTGAATTTCAGTTGGATATGCAGTTTATTGAAGAGGCTGCCATGCTGCATGATATCGGTGCTTTCCTCTGCAATGCGCCTTCAATAGATTGCCATGGCACGGCGCCCTATATCTGCCACGGATATTTGGGAGCCGACCTGATGCGAAAGGAGGGATATCCGCGTCATGCGCTGGTATGCGAGCGTCATACGGGCACGGGGTTAACCATTGAAATGATTCGGCAACAGCATCTTCCGCTGCCACTCCGCGACATGTGTCCGCAAACGATGGAGGAGCAGATTATCTGCTTTGCCGATATCTTTTTCAGCAAAACCCGCCTCGACGAAGAAAAGTCGGTCAGCCAAATCCTGCAAAGCATGGCCAAGTATGGGCAAGAGTCAGTAATGCAGTTTGAGAAGTGGTGTGACCTGTTTATTTAAAAATTTATTATACTTTTGTAGTTGATTATACGCAGAAAAAAAGAATGAGGTTAAAGCTAACGGTATGGTTGATGCTGTTAATCTGTATGGTTGCAGGGACGGAATCATTATTTGCGCAGGATATTAAACCGGCTGTTGATTCCTTATCCAATTCGATTGTCAATTCGGACTCGCTTGCCTTGTCCGATTCGATAGTCAATTCGGACTCACTTGCCTTATCGGATTCTATAATTAGTTCAGACTCACTTGCTTTATCCGATTCATTGGCTGTAGCAGCCGATACCATTCCTCGAAAGCAAGGAATGATTGAAGCCCCGGTGGTATATCTTGCAAAAGATTCGGTTGTGCTGACAGCCGGCAACATGGCTTATCTCTATGGCGAAAGCGACGTGAAATACCAGCAAATCCAACTGCAAGCCGAACATATTCAAATGAATATGGACAGCAGTATTGTCTTTGCCAAATATGCTGTCGATTCATTAGGCGTCGAATTTGGTTATCCGCTCTTTATCGACGGCCAGCAACAGGTGGAATCCAAAACCATGCGATATAATTTCAGAACAAAAAAAGGACATGCCATCGAGTCGCTCACGCAGCAGGGAGACGGCTTCCTGACGGCCTACGAGACTAAGAAGATGGAGGATAACACGATGAATATACTTAATGGACAATATACTACGTGCGACGAACATGATCATCCCCACTTTTATATCCAGATGACAAAAGCCAAAACGCGCCCCGGCAAAAATCTTGTCGCAGGCCCTGCCTATCTTGTCATTGAAGACGTCCCGCTATATTTCATCGGACTGCCGTTCGCCTTTTTCCCGTTCACGCAAACGTATTCATCGGGTATAATAATGCCTACTTTCGGTGAAGACATGCAGCAGGGTTTCTTTTTGCGCAATGGCGGATATTACTTTGCATTAAGTGATTATGTAGACCTGACCGTCAGAGGCGACTTGTATACAAAAGGCTCGTGGGGAGTGACCGCCTCGTCGGCTTACAGGAAACGGTATAAATATTCGGGAAACTTTGACGCATCGTATCAAATCACAAAAACAGGAGATAAAGGTTTTGACGATTATCGTGTAAGTAAATCATTTAAAGTCAACTGGACACATCAGCAAGACCCGAAATCCAATCCGTTCAGGACATTTTCCGCAAGCGTCAATTTTATGACTAACCAGTTTGATTACAACAATATAAAAAATCAGGGTATCCCGCAATCGACTGATAATACGAAGGGTTCAAGCATAAATATCACGCAGCGTTTTCCGAACAGTCCGTGGAATATATCTGCAAATATGGACATCAGACAAACAATGAAAGACTCGACCCTCAGCGTAAATTTTCCCACGTTGTCCATCAATATGGGCATGACGGCGCCATTCAAACGCAAAAACGCCATCGGCCCCGAACGATGGTATGAGAAAATTAAAATAAGCTATACAGGGAGAATGCAAAACAGCCTTACAAGCAAGGAAAATGTGTTTTTGCAGAAAAACATCATCCGCGACTGGAATAACGGGATGACTCATCAAATCCCTATAAGCGCCTCATATTCATTGCTTAACTATATAAATATCACTCCGTCGTTCAATTATCAGGAACGATGGCTGACGAAAAAGGATTTGCAGGTATATGATGATTCTTTAAATAGATTAGTCCCGGACACAACGATTTACGGTTTTTATCGCGTCTATAACTGGAACGCTTCCGTGTCGGCAGGAACAACTCTCTACGGATTCTATACTCCATGGAGCATTTTCGGAGGTTTTATCAACACGATTCGACACCGGATAGAGCCTGCAATCTCATTCTCGTACGCGCCAAATTTCGGAGACCCGAAATACGGTTTTTACGAACAATATTCATATATCAGAGATGGCGTTGAATATCAGAACAATTATTATCTTTACTCACGCTCGGAGCAATTTGGCGGACGTCCCGGCACGCAGCGACAAGGTGCTATAACATTTTCACTCAGTAACAATCTGGAAGCCAAGGTTCGGTCTGATCAGGATTCTACCGGGTTGAAAAAAATCAGCCTGATAGACAACTTATCTATTAACACTTCATATAATTTGGCGGCAGATTCGATGAACTGGGCTGATCCGCAAGTATCGCTAAGACTCAAATTATCAAAAAGTTATACGCTGAATCTGACCGGAGGATTCGATATATATACGTATGCCTACAACGAAAGCACACGTACGCCTGTCCGTATCAACGTACCGCGCTGGACTGTCGGAAAAGGATTTGGGAGATTGCGTGGAACCGGGACAAGTATCTCATATAATTTTGATAATAATTTTATTAAGACAAACCCGATCGCTAAAACCATACGCAAACTCTTCGGATGGGAAGACCCTGAGGGTGAAAGCGGTACTGCCGAAAATAAAACCGATCCTTCATTAAATAATGAAACACCTACGCAGGCGAACCAAACTGCTGCTCCGGGCACTCGCCTGCGTGGTCAGAAGCAAAGTGACACTGGAGATTATGATGCCGATGGGTATTATAAGGCTACCATCCCCTGGAATCTCAATATTTCTTACGGAATGCAATTGGCCTACGGGCAGTTTAATCCAGAAAAACTTGAATATGACTATGAAATAAGACATACGCTAAGTTTTAACGGCAGCATCAAACCGTCTCCAAAATGGAATATTACTTACAACGGCAGCTATGATTTCGAGCGTAAAAAGATTCCATTCCTCACGCTGAACATCTCTCGCGAGATGCACTGTTTCACCATGTCTGCCAACATCATACCGGTAGGCGACCGTAAAACTTACTCTTTTTCCATCGCCGTCAGTTCCTCCCTCCTCCAAGACCTCAAATACGACCAAAGCAGCAGCTACTGGAACGGGATGAATTGGTATTGATCAAATGGTTACCAATTTATTGGCATTTGTGAGGATGCAATCAGATAGTCGTTGGCTTGGCTGAAATGGTGGTTGCCGAAAAAACCTCTGTAGGCTGAGAGGGGAGAGGGGTGTGCCGATTTCAGGATCAGATTGCACGATGTATTGATGAAACTGCCTTTCCGCTGGGCGTACGAACCCCATAATAAATAGACAATATGTGTTTTAACTGCGTTTAGGCGGTTGATGACTGCGTCTGTAAATGTCTCCCAACCTTTGTTTTGGTGCGAACCGGCTGCGTGTGCCCTGACGGTGAGCGTGGCATTGAGCAGTAGGATGCCCTGGTCAGCCCATCGTGTCAGATTGCCGCTTTGCGGCATGGATTTTCCCGTATCCGATGAGATTTCCTTGAATATATTGATAAGCGACGGGGGAAAAGGTGTTCCGTCTTGAACGGAAAAGCAAAGTCCATGCGCCTGACCCGGTTCATGATACGGGTCCTGCCCCAGCAAGACGACTTTGACCTTGTCGAATGGACAATGTTCAAACGCATTGAAAATGAGATTCCCACGCGGATACACGGTAGTCTGTTGATATTCCTGCCTGACAAAATCGGTCAGTTGCCGGAAATAAGGTTTTGCAAACTCATCGGCAAGCTGCTCTTTCCATGATTGTTCAATTTTTACGTTATTCATTATTCATTATTAATTGTCAATTGTCAATTGAATACCGCTCCCCCGCAACAATCACGTGTCGCACCGGTGACTGCTTTCAAGCAGTTTACTTCGCCGCGCATACGCAGGACTCCAAGGAATGCGAATATGATAGCTTCCTTAAAATCAATCGTTTGCTCGTCGGGGATAATGATTGATTTTGTGCCGATAGCGCGCAGACGTTCGATCAGGAACACGTTTCGCGCACCTCCGCCTGTGACAAGCATCGTTTCGCCTTTGTTTCCGGCTGACGACTGCGCCAACTGGTAAGCTATATGCTCAGTCAACGTGCATAATTTATCAGCAAGCGGCAGGTCTGTCTCATCGAGACATGGCCTGAAGACAGTATCAAACCATTCTTTTCCAAGCGACTTGGCGCCTGCAATACGGTAGAAATCAAGGCTATTCAGTCTGTCAAATAGTATTTGATTCACGACACCCGAGCGAGCTGTTTGGCCATCCCGGTCGTAATCCATGTTCAGTTGATTTGCCAAGTAGTTCAGCGCCATGTTGCAAGGTGAAATGTCAAATGCCACACGTCGTCCGTCTTTCCGAAACGATATATTGGAGAAGCCGCCGAGATTCAGGCATGCATCGAAATGCCCGAATAACAATTCGTCGCCGATGGGTACGAGCGGAGCGCCCTGTCCGCCAAGCGCCACGTCGTTGGTTCGAAAATTGCAAACAGTCGTAATCCCTGTATGTGTTGCAATTACGGCGCCGCTACCGATTTGTGAAGTGACGCCAATGGCAGGTTGATGAAAGGTGGTATGACCATGTGAAGCAATAAAGTCGGGTTTCAAAGGCTTTCCAGCTAGAAAATTATTGACTGTCAGGGAAATAAACTCCCCTAATTCCACATCTAATTTCACAAACTCGTAAGCAGAAATATCAATGGCTTTTGCCAATCTAACCTGCAAATCACGGTGATATGGAAATGTCTGTGCTGCAATCACTTCGTATTCCCACCTGTCGGCCGACTTTTCAAAACGACATAGCGCCAAATCCAATCCGTCAAGCGAAGAGCCTGACATCAAGCCAAGTACATTATAATAAGACTTCATATACATTATTTAATGGAGCAAATGTACATGAAATTTCTTTCATTTCATACAGACGGAACAAGTTTTTTCAACGAATTGAGCACAAAGTCATACGGCAAATTGAATTTTAACAAAAATTACAGATTATATTTTATGGAATCATCATCATCTTTTCATCTATCAGGTAAATTATCAACAAAACAATTTTAAAAGGAAAGAATATGAAACGATTGATTTTAATTTACATGAGCCTGATAATGATGGCATTCACGTCACAAATCATGGCGCAGATGCCGGTGATGAAAGTACAGCAGGAGAGCAATTCATCCGGC
>JAITMM010000164.1 GCA_031277335.1 Tannerella sp.
GTCGTCCCGCCGTCTTTCGAGGCCATGACCCATGTTTCCCACGATGGAATCTCCTTTCCTACCTTGAAAAACAGATAGACCGTTCCCTTTCCATCGTTGAACAGCACGGGATTCCAGTGCGCATCATTGCGGATTTTCGCTACCCGGCGCGGCGGCGACCATCGCCCCTCCTCTCCTTTCGACAACCAGATGCCCACATCCGGATGTTTCTCTTTGGTACCTCCAAACCAGGCGATTAAATAACTTCCGTCCTCCAATCGCGTCAACGTTGATGCATGACATTCCTTGAAAGGACGGTCCTCTCCAAATACAAAATCGCGCTCGTCCGATGTCTTCGCCTCCTGTTGTGCGAAACAAACGGATATAGCACTGAATAACAATAAGATAATGTTTCTGATAATCATGACTGTTGATATTATTTACCTTTTAAGATATCGCAACATCGAATATGCTGAACCGCAAAGTCAGCAATTTTCTGAAATTCATCATGCTGATTGACCTTTTTCTTCATAGGTGATCGTTTTTTATGCCTGACAAAAATACGTCCTTTTTTTGAATTACAAACTGTTTTTCTAAAAATATCAACTCCTGTAAATTATCGTAATAAAAACATTACCTTTGCAAGGGCAAATTATATTTGAATTTATGGAATTAGATATAATAAATTTAATGGATTAATAATGAAAAAGATTTTGATTCTCAGTATTTTGTGCCTGATGTTTTCGCTATCGGGCATGGCTCAACGGCAAGGAAAACCGGCCGATTTTTCTCACGGGAAATTACAGGTTTCTGCCAATAAACGGTTTTTACAACATTCGGATGGGACGCCGTTTTTCTATCTTGGCGACACGGCTTGGGAATTATTTCATCGACTTGACCGGGACGAGGCAACGAAATATCTCTCCGACCGCGCAGCAAAGGGATTTACTGTGATTCAGGCTGTTGCGCTGGCGGAGTTGGACGGTCATACCGTACCGAATGCCTACGGTTTTTTGCCCCTGGTTGATTATGATCCGGCCCGACCGCTGGTCATTGAGGGAGCGGACAATGATTATTGGGATCATGTTGATTTCATCGTCAATAAGGCGAATGAATTGGGGCTGTATATCGGTCTATTGCCTACCTGGGGCCGGTATTGGCATGATAACATCGATGTAAACGGCAATAAGCCGCTTTTCGATGTGGCGAATGCCGAAAAATTCGGGGAATTTATAGGGAAACGTTATAAGGATAAAGAAGTTATCTGGATTTTGGGAGGCGACCGCCATGTGGAAAACGATGCGCAGAAGGAGATCATCCGCGCCATGGCGCGAGGGCTGAAAAAAGGCGATGGCGGAGCGCACTTGATGACGTTTCATCCTACGGGCGGCCGAGGGTCATCGTTGTATTTTCATACGGACGACTGGCTTGATTTTAATATGCGGCAAAATGGACATAATGCCGATTTCACCGGCATATACAGCAATACCGCAGCAGATTATGCGCTTCAGCCCGTCAAACCGGTCATTGACGGCGAGCCTTTATATGAAGATCATCCCCTATCGTTTAATGCTGCCAAATTAGGTCATTCCATCTCGGCCGATATTCGTCGTCCACTGTATTGGAATCTTTTCAGCGGAGCGTTTGGCCACACTTACGGTCATCATTCCGTCTGGCAAATGTATGATGAAGCAAAAAACAGGAGACCCATCAATGCTCCGTTGATGTCATGGCAGGAGGCCATTGACCAGCCGGGAGCAAGTCAGATGATGTATGGTCGATTGCTGATGGAATCGCGTCCGTTCCTGACAAGAATCCCCGATTCCACCGTCATCGTTACCGGCAATGTCCCGACATCGGTGCCGGGACAGGGACGTTACAGATTCGTGGCAACACGCGATGAAAACGGGACTTATGCCATGATATACGCGCCCGTCGGACGCGAATTTACTGTTAGCCTGGATGCCATCAAGGGCAATGAAGTCACTGCCTGGTGGTATGACCCGCGAAACGGGAAAGCGACATTGATCGGTACATTTGCAAATGACCGGGCAAGTCGAACTTTCAGTCCGCCCGATAAAGGCGAAATGATGGATTGGGTATTGGTGCTGGACGATGCGGAGGCGCATTATCCGGTGCCGGGAACAAAATAGATTATTGCCGGAAATTTGACAAATTTTTCGTACGAAACCTTTTTCGTGAATCCGAACGTTTGATGGATGCCTGCCGTAGAGACGTTGCGCGCAACGTCTCTACATAACGCAACGCGTAGATTCACTCCTTATTTTTTGTATCAATCACGATGGTTACTGGGCCATCATTCAAAAGGCTCACTTTCATGTCTGCGCCAAAAATGCCTTGCTGCACTTTTTTCTGCAATACAGCGCTGATTTCATCGCAAAATAATTTATACAAATAAATCGCAACACCAGGTTTGGCCGCCCTGATATAAGACGGCCTATTCCCCTTTTTAGTCGACGCATGCAAGGTGAATTGACTGACCACAAGTATCTCCCCACCAGTTTCCAATACCGATCTGTTCATCACCCCTTGCCCGTCATCGAATATCCGTAAATTACAAATTTTATTTACAAGCCATCGCGAATCCTCGATGGAATCGGCATCTTCAAACCCGACCAGCACCAGCAAGCCTTCCTTTATGTCAGCCACTACCTCCCCTCCTACCTTGACTGTAGCGAATTGCACACGTTGAATAACTGTTCTCATCTTATGTTCTATTTTGTTAGCTCCTGAACAACTGTTTCCGCCTTTGTTTTCCCGATGAGATCGGTGAGTTCTTCCACAGAAACGCTTTTCAGCCGCTTCACGCTTTTATATTTCATCAGCAACATTTCTTTTGTTTTCTTTCCGATTCCCTTGATGGAATCCAGTTGGGAAACGATTTGTTTCTTGCTGCGCAGATTCCGGTGAAACGTGATGCCGAAACGGTGCGCTTCATCCCGCAATTGCTGGATCACCTTTAGCGTTTCCGAAGTCTTGTCGAGCACGAGCGGCACCGGATCGCCGGGAAAAAATATTTCCTCCAACCGTTTGGCTAAGCCGACGACGGTGATTTTGTCTGTCAAATTCAAATTCCGCAATACTTCGGTGGCAGCATTCAATTGTCCTTTGCCGCCGTCAATAATCACCAACTGCGGCAACGGCTCGTTTTCTTCCATCAAACGGGTATATCTCCGGGTGACGACTTCGGTCATCGACGCGAAATCATCGGGGCCGACGACCGACTTGATGTGAAAATGACGGTAGTCCTTTTTCGCGGGCTTCGCCTTTTTGAAGACGACGCAGGCTGCGACAGGATTGGTGCCTTGCAGGTTGGAATTGTCAAAACATTCGATGTGCATGGGGAGAACCGGCAGGTGCAAATCCTGCTGAATGGTCTTCATGATGCGTGTCGCGCGCTGTTCGGGGTTGAACTTATCAGCCTGTTTCAACTTGTCCATTTTGAATTGCTTTACATTCTGGATGGACAATTCAAGCAGTTTTTTCTTGTCGCCTCCCCGTTGAGGGATCGTATAGATGCAATTTTCGATGACCATATCCGGCATAAAAGGGACAATGATTTCTTTGGCCCGGTTTTTAAACCGGCTCCGCAGTTCGATGATCCCCATCCCCAGCAATTCCTCTTTGGTCTCATTCAGCCGTTTTTTGTATTCGATGGTGTAGACCTGCACGATGGCTCCGTTGCCGATATACATGTAATTGATATAGGCAGACTGTTCGTTTTCATCGAAGGAAAAGACATCCAAATGATGCAGCGCAGGCGGCACGACGGTTGAGCGCGAACGGAAATTTTCTATCAGATTATACTTCTCCTTGATGGCTTGCGCTTCCTCAAATTTCATGTTGGAGGCCAATTGCTGCATCTCCTTCAACAGTGAATCCGTCACCAAAGAGCTATTGCCTTTCAAAATTTCCTTGACTTCGGCGATATTTGCGTTATATTCATCCTCACTTTGCAGGCCGACGCAAGGCGCTTTACACCGTTTGATATGATACTCCAAGCAAACCTTATACTTGCCTTTTGCGATTTCATCGGGAGTCAGCGACAGTTTGCACGTCCGGATGGGATAGAGATTTTTAATCATCTGAATCATCATCCGCGCAACCGACGCCGAAGCGTACGGGCCAAAATAGACTGAGCCGTCCTTGACAATATTACGGGTCTGAAATATTCGCGGAAAATTTTCCTTTTTGATGACAATCGATGGAAACGTCTTGTCATCCTTCAGCATGACGTTATACCTGGGCTTGTATTGCTTGATTAAGTTATTTTCCAGCAAAAAGGCATCTTCTTCCGAATCTACAATGACATATTTAATATCGTGAATTTGACGCACCAGGATGCGTGTCTTCGGGTCGTCATGGTCTTTGCGGAAATAGGACGAGACTCTTTTCTTCAAATTCTTGGCTTTGCCGACATAAATGATGGCACCCTTGGCGTCAAAATACTGATAGCAGCCGGGCTTCTCCGGAAGCACCGCAAGTATTTCGTCGATGTATTTTATTCTGTCATCCATGAGAGCAAATGTACATAAAATTCTCGAAACACACGCAGAGCGGTAAAAAATTTCAGGGGAAATTTCAAGGAAAAAATTGTTCCACGTGAAACAATTTGACTTTTCATCGACCCATTAAGACTAATAGCACGTTAATGTCGTTCGGCGATATTCCCGGAATACGACTTGCCTGAGCGATTGTCTGCGGATTTATCTTTTGCAATTTTTGGCGCGCTTCTGTTGAGAGGGATTGAATTTCGAGATAGTTGAATTTGTCCTTAATGTTGAAATTTTCCAGCCTGTCAATTTTGGCAGCTATCAATTTTTCTCTTTTTATATATCCGCTATATTTGATGGCGATCTCCGTCGCTTCAATGATTTCCTCTCTCCTTGAAAGCGGAAGTTGAGACAATTTCGCATTCAACTCAGGTAAAGAATGTGTCAAATCATTTAATGATATTTGCGGACGCATTAATATTTCAACTAACTTGCAGCCATGATTCAATGGCGCGGTTTCCACTTGTTTAAAAAGTGCATCCACCTGTTCGGGTTTGACCGAATAATTTTCAATGAACCGGATCAATTCATCTCTATATTGTCTTTTTGAAATCATTAAATCATACCGGCATTTATCAGCCAAACCTAACTGATATGACTTTTCCGTCAACCGCATATCTGCGTCGTCCTGCCGCAAAAGTATACGGTATTCGGCGCGCGAAGTAAACATTCGATAAGGCTCGTCTACTCCTTTCGTTACCAAATCATCAATTAAAACACCGATGTAGGCCTCGTCTCTTTTCAATGTGAAGGGAATGCCGCCGTGACAATTGATATGGGCATTGATTCCTGCTATGAGGCCTTGACCGGCAGCTTCTTCATAACCAGTCGTACCGTTGATTTGACCAGAAAAAAACAAATTATGAATCGACTTTACTTCGAGGGTATGCGTCAGTTGAGTCGGATCGAAAAAATCATATTCGATGGCATATCCGGGACGATAGATATGAATATTTTTGAATGCAGGTATTTTCGTCAACGCTTCCATTTGAATCCGAAAAGGCAAGGATGACGAAAATCCATTCAGGTAATATTCCCGGGTATTCTCGCCTTCCGGCTCGAGAAAAAGCTGATGTCTTGTTTTGTCAGCAAACGTAATGATTTTTGTTTCGATGCTGGGACAATATCGCGGGCCGATGCTTTTGATTTGCCCGTTATATAAAGGCGAATCCGCCAGACCCTGACGAAGTACTTCATGACATTCCTCGTTGGTGAAAAGCGTCCAACAACTCAATTGCTTTAAAGAACACGAAACAGTATCCAGGTATGAAAATTTTTTGAAATCATTTTCTCCGGGCTGCTCCGTTAAATCACTGAAATCGATGCTCCGGGCATCGATACGTACCGGCGTGCCCGTTTTCATCCTGTCACTGCGAATACCCAACTGCTGTAACTGCTGCGTCAGCCCGTATACGGGAGGTTCAGAAATTCTGCCTGCAGGGAGTTGCACAGCGCCGACATGTATTAATCCATTTAAAAATGTCCCTGTTGTCAGGATAACAGCCTTGGAACGAAATTCGATATTCAGGGCGGTACGCACTCCATAAACGGTTGCATTTTCCACTAATATTTCACTTACCGTATCCTGCCAGATAAAAAGATTGGGTAAATTTTCAAGAATATTCCGCCATGTTTCGCTAAATTTCATCCTGTCGGATTGAGCGCGGGGACTCCACATGGCAGGCCCTTTGCTGCGATTTAACATCCTGAACTGGATGGCCGTTTTGTCCGTGACGATCCCCATATATCCGCCAAGCGCATCTATTTCCCTAACAATCTGACCCTTAGCGATACCACCGACTGCCGGATTGCAACTCATCTGCGCCATCCTGTTCATATCCATCGTAATCAGCAACGTTTTTGAACCCAAATTTGCAGCCGCAGCCGCAGCTTCGCACCCGGCATGTCCGGCGCCGACAACGATTACGTCATAGTTGAATTTCATATTAATTGCACTGATTTTTGCTGAATTAATTTGAATGTATTCAAAGCTTCATCTTCTTTATTCCTCATTTTTTTCTTTTCGATTGACGTATTATCTGCAAATCCGCACAAATGTAATATCCCATGGATAATCACGCGGCTTAACTCTTCTTCGTATTCTGTTCTAAATTTAATCGAGTTCGATTTTACAGTATCTAAAGAAATTAAAATATCTCCTGACAATTTGTCCCCTTCCGAATCGTCAAATGTTATAATATCAGTATAATAGTCATGTTTGAGGTATTGTCGGTTGATTTCAAGTATCCGTTCATCGTTGCAAAAAATAAATGTGATAGCATTAACTTTCTTTCCATGATTTTGGGCAATTTGGTGTATCCATCGGGTATGAAGCCGTCTTCCGAATTTTCGCGGCAAGGTGACATTTTCGGTTATGTAGGTGATTGCCATGATATTTTATAATGAATCGGAGAAAAATAAATACGTCATAAAGATGGCTGCGACAGCTCCGGCAAGGTCGGCAATCAATGCGCAAGGCACAGTGTATCGTGTCTTTTTGATTGCGATGCTGCCGAAATAGACGGCCACGATGTAGAAAGCCGTATCGGTAGCTCCCTGCGCCACACACGACAGCCGACCGGCAAAGGAATCGGCGCCGAAGGTATTCATTGCATCGAGCATCATCCCTCTGGAGCCGCTGCCGCTCAAGGGCTTCATTAATATCGTTGGCAAACCTTCTATAAATCTTGTGTCGAGGCCGATAGCTGAAACGGCAGCACGGATGCCTTCCGTCAGGTAATCCATGGCGCCTGATGCCCTGAATATTCCGATGGCAACAAAAATGGCGATCAGATAAGGAACGATCTGAATGGCCGTTTTGAAACCATCCTTGGCGCCTTCGATAAAGACTTCATATACATTGAGTTTCTTGCGAACTCCGATCAATATGAAACCACAAATAATGGTGAATAACAGTACATTTGCAAAAAGAGTCGAATAAAGCGCTATCTGTTCCTGCGTCATGGAATGAAACAACCACATCAAACCGCCGATAAAGACAAACATGCTCAGGAAAAAGAGAATCAATGACTTTTGTAACAGGTTTATTTTCTGCATAATGCAGACCGAAATAATGGCTACAAGCGTGGCGAAGAATGTAGTCAGCAGGATGGGAAGGAAGATATCCGACGGATTGGCGGCATGAAATTGAGCCCTGTACATCATGATGGTGATAGGCACGATCGTAAGACCTGATGCGTTGATGCACAGAAACATAATCATCGAATTGCTGGCAGTATCCTTTTGCGGATTGATCTCCTGCAATTGCTGCATGGCTTTTAATCCGATCGGCGTTGCTGCATTGTCCAATCCTAAGAGATTTGCAGAGAAATTCATAAAGATGGAACCGGTAGCAGGGTGATTTTCAGGAATCTCCGGAAACAGTTTGCTGAAAACGGGCGCTGCGATCCGCGCAAACTTACGGATCAATCCGGCCGATTCGCCGATTTTCATTAACCCTAACCATAAGGATAAAATCCCTGTCAGTCCGAGCGCTATCTCAAATCCCGTTCGGGCAGAGCCGAATGTTGACGAGATAATTTCAGTAAATACCTGCGTATCTCCCAAAAATATTAATTTACACAGCGCTACGACGAAAGCAATCAGTATAAATCCTATCCAGATATAGTTCAATGTCATAAATTTGTCTTATGAACTGCAAAAATAGCAAATCTAATTTGTTTTCGCGTCCTTATTTGACTACTTTTGTCGTCGGATAGTAAATTTCTTGATGAAATGAAAAGGATTTTAGTGACGTACAATTTATTTCGCGAGTGCTTTGATGAGCTTGACAGTAAGTACGATGTGACGTTTCCGGAGGGTAGCAAAACGCTGAAGTACGATGAGGTGATGGAGACAATCGCCGAATACGATGCGTTGTGCTCGATGTTTAATTTTCCCGTAACCAAGGAGTTGATGGATAAGGCGGAGAGGTTGAAGATTGTATCGAATTATGCGGTCGGGTATGACAATATTGATGTGGCTTACGCACTTGAGAAGGGAATTACGATTACGAATACGCCGGAACCGGTGACAAATCCGACAGCCGACCTGGCGCTGGCTTTGCTGCTGAACGCTTCGCGCCGGATCACTGAATTTGACCGGAAACTGCGACTTCTCGGGAGCAATACCAAGCGGAGCATTGCCCATGATTCAGGCCATCCGATCACTCATAAAACGCTGGGTATATTGGGAATGGGGCGGATTGGAAGGGCGCTGTCCAAACGGGCGATCGCTTGCGGCATGAACGTGGTCTACCATAACAGGCGACAGCTTTATATCGAGGAGGAAACACGGCTGGGCGTGACTTATGTTTCTAAAAATGAACTGCTTGCTCAATCCGATTATCTCTCGATCAATGCTCCCCATACGGCCGAGACCTACCATATTATCGGCGAAGTGGAATTGAAAAAAATGAAACCTACGGCCATTCTGATCAATACTTCCCGTGGCGCGTTAGTCGATGAAAACGCGCTGGTCAAGGCACTGCAAAACAAGGAAATAGCCGGTGCTGCGCTGGATGTTTTTGAATTTAATGATGTTCCGTTGCCGGAATTGCTTGCGATGGATAATGTCGTCGTCACGCCTCATATCGGCACTCACATAACCGACACGCAATTGGAAATGGCTAAAACCGTGTGCGACAACGTGATCGGATTTTTTGAAGGCGACAGGCGTTATTATCCTGTCTTGAGGATATGATAATAAACGGTTGATTTATTTATAGTTGTCTCCGTATTTCAGAAACGCATCCGCCATGAATTGTTTGATTTTGTCCTCATCCTTTTTCTTGCAGATCATCAGGACGTTGCCCGATTCGGCGATGATGTAGTCACTCAGCCCCTGAATAACGGCGATTCTATCTTTGTTGTCTATCTCAATTATATTATTTTCAGACTCATAGAGTAAAACTTTCGTTTCTAAAATGGCGTTGTTCGATTGATCCTTCGTTGCTATATCAAAAATAGAACCCCATGTGCCCAAATCAGCCCAGCCGAAATTTACGCAGAGCATATAGACATTGTCCGCCTTTTCCATTACTCCGTAATCTATTGATATAGTGGGACATTTCGGAAATTGGTCATAAATGACATCTGTCTCCTCCGGCGTATTGAAACAATGGATATACTTGTCAAATTCGTCTGTCATTTCGGGCATGTACTTTCTCATTGCATTTAAAATCGTATCGACGTTCCAGATAAACATCCCTGAATTCCAAAAAAACTCGCCGCTATCGACAAAGAGTTTAGCCAGTGCCAAATCGGGTTTCTCGGTGAATGTCTTTACTTTAGTAAAACCATCGTTCGTGATATCGCCGCCCTGGATATAGCCGTAGCTTGTTTCCGGACGGTTTGGCTTGATTCCCAGCGTCACCAGCGCATCGTTTTTACTTGTAAATTCAAGGCCTTTTTTCAGGTCACTGATGAATTGATCTTCCTTCAAAATCAGATGGTCGGATGGCGTGACGACAATGTTGGCATCGGGATTGCAGGCTTTTATATGATAAGAAGCATAGGCGATGCAAGGAGCCGTATTTCTCCGTTCCGGCTCCAAGAGAATATGGTCTTCGCGTATCAATGGTAATTGTTCCTTAACCAAATCCGCGTACATCTTATTGGTTACCACCAGAATATTCTCGATCGGGATGAAATCCGCAAACCTGTCAAAAGTCATCTGCAAAAGAGACCGCCCTACCCCGAAAAAGTCAAGGAACTGTTTAGGGCGTGATTCTCTGCTAAATGGCCAAAAACGGGTGCCTATCCCTCCGCCCATGATTACGCAATAATTATTGTTCATATCGAAAATCTTTAAGTTTAGTCTCTACAAATTAACGGAATATTTTTGTAAATATTCTTTGTTCGCCCGAAATATTTTCAAAATGGATACTATTTTACGCTTAATTCCGCCTCGTGAAAGGATTTTTTTAATCGATATCCTCATTTTTCCAAAAAACATCGTATCTTTGCACCACTTTTTTTAAAGGAAGTAGCCCAGATGGCGGAATCGGTAGACGCGCTGGTCTCAAACACCAGTGGATTCACTTCCATGCCGGTTCGACCCCGGCTCTGGGTACTGAAACGGAGGGATTGTAGAAATCGCCTCCGTTTTTGTTATGAAATGATCCAATAAGATAATAGTTAGCATTGAAAAAAGGCTTAATTTTGCAAAAATATAGAAATAATGAGCGATGAACGATATAACGATTAGGGACACACAAAGGCAGGTCGATGAATGGATTAAAACTTACGGTGTACGGTATTTCAATGAGTTGACCAATATGGTCTGCCTGACGGAAGAAGTTGGTGAACTGGCGCGGGTTATGGCGCGAAAGTATGGTGATCAATCGCTAAAAGACGGTGAGACAGATGGTAATCTGTCCGATGAAATGGCGGATGTGCTGTGGGTTTTGATTTGTCTGGCGAATCAGACGGGCGTAGATCTGACCGATGCTTTTGTCCGCAACTTGGAAAAGAAAACGAAAAGGGACAGGGAGCGGCATGTCGGCAATCGAAAGTTATAAATAGCTACCATCTTCGTCGGAAAAAGATCTTCTTAATATTTAACCTCGAATGATTCTGCTTGCTATCGAAGCAGGTACTATATTTTTCTGTCATTCAGATTCTTACGCCGACAGCTAACACCCGGCAGTCATCGCTTTTCTCTTTCTTTGGCAAATACAAAGCTAAAGAAATTTTGATTAAGCTGCACCCCTTTCTGGGATGAACAACTCAAAAGAATATCTCCAATTTTTTGATACAATGCTTGAAAGCGTCGCCCAGTTTGACGTACTGGAACGATATGCCTACCGGCTGCAGAGAGGGATGAAACAGCAGCCTTGCATTGCCCGGACATAGATTCACAAGTCCTAACGCATCATCGTGGAGACTCTTGCCAAATCAAGATTCTCATTTTAGAGATTTGGCCATCTGTTCAATACATTTTTTCTTTTGATCCATATTCGGGTGGACGTACAAATTTAGTGTTGTGCTTATGTTGGAATGTCCAAGTATAACGCTGACGGTTTTGTAGTCACAATTGCTTTCGATGCAACGAGTGGCAAAACTGTGGCGCAAACCGTGAAATTTGAGTTCGGGAATGTTTAGAGTTTTTATCATTTTTTTGTAGTAGTTGCGATAGGTTCGCGGTTCGGTAGGCTTCGCATCGTTTGTCAGAACAAAAAAGTTGTTGTTTACGATCTTTTTGAGCGGTTTTAATATTTGCAACAAATCTTTGGTCATCGGAATTTCGCGAATGGAGTTTTTGGTTTTTGGCGTGTCAATCAGAAGTTCGGTATGCCGACTGCCATTTTCTATGACATAAATACGTTGAATGGTTTTTCGAACAGCAATAACTCCATTTTCGGCATCAATGTCTTCCCAAGTTAGGGCACAGATTTCGCCGATACGAATGCCTGTAGACAAGCAAATGTAAATTCCTAAGTTCCTGAAATTGAAATTCTCCCGAATGAAGTTCATCAACTTTTTTTGGTTGGTGCGACTCAACACTTCAATGTCGTGTTTTTCTCTTTCGGTAGGGTATTGAACTTCGAATGGAACGTATTCAAACACTTTGTTTTTGGCTCCGAATTTCAAAACCATTTTTAGGACAATTAGAATGTCTTTGATGGTTTTATGACTTAAACCTTCTGCCAGTTTTTGAAACACGAATTTCTGTACTTCGGAATCCCCAATACTTGTCTTATAGCCGAATACAGGCAATAAATGATTTTCAATCAGCAATATATATGCCGAATAGCTTGATTTTTTTACATACTGCTTTTTATCGGCTTTCCATAAGTCGATAATTTCCGAGATTGTTTTTTGAGTTTGCATAAAATTTGAATTTATTTATTATCGTCAGGGAAGATAATAAAACGATTTGAAATCTTTTTACTATCTATGTTCCAAATTTGAGATTTGGGGAGTTTGAGGGGGAGTGGGAGAAAAAGAAATTGGGAGAGATTTGCGAACTTACTTCAAGCAAAAGAATATATTTGTCTGAATACATAGATAATGGC
>JAITMM010000190.1 GCA_031277335.1 Tannerella sp.
CTCTTTCCCTACACGACGCTCTTCCGATCTATCCAGTAAATCAAGCTGAAAGGCAGGCGAAATACTTTTCCATTCGGGAATCACAATCAATGGGAAACGGCTCATATCGGCGCCCAACGTTGCTTCGCCCACCAGATCAACACTATACTGACTTTCGAGCAGACATTGGAGCACACCCTGCGACTGTCCCTTGTACTGAGGGAATAAACTCTGTGCATTGCGCTGATAATCAGTTGTTGATAGCAGCAGCGCCACCTGCGGAATCTGCACCGAATGATGACACCAGGGCTGGCGTTCGCGGGCAAATTGAGCCACTTCAGCCATCTCTTTCAATTGCTCCAACTGCACCGAGCCGTCGCGCTCCTGCTTGTAATATGCCTGAAAACCACCGCCTAACGCCATTACTACGGCCGCTTCGCGCTTTAGCTGCACGGCCGGCTTCTGATCCCTCGGATGCGGTGCGTAGGCAAAGCTCCATGCCATCAGATCCCATGCAACACCCTGATTTGCCAGGTAGCGCCCTGCAAAACGCGCCGAATTGACGCTGTTGTTAGGCGAATAGTCACCGGACAGAAAATCGAGCGCCACCGAGACAGGCTCCGCCGTATGATGCGTGAATGCCCAGTTGCTGCAAATCTGAAAATCAGGATATTCCGTGTGAACTGCCGCAACGTAATGGCGCAGGTATCGCCGGAATACTTCACGATGAAATTGCATCCATTCGTACCAATAGGGGTCTTTCGAAGATTTCGGTACCTGATTGATGCCGGTTGTTTCCTTGAAAAGCCGGACGGCACGTTCGCCATAATCAGGGATAGTCGCCCAACATTCGCCGTCTACCCAAACACCATCGACACCGTATTTCCCGGCTAATTCTTTCAATTGCGGGATCAGCAGCCGGTCGGCATATTGTCCGAATACGGAGGTCTGGTTTGAATCCCGCACACCGTTGGCCCGTGTTGCCGCCCATTCCGGATGCAGCTCCACGGCACGCGAATCCCACACACCCGAATAGTGCATATAGAGCGCCACGCCGCGCTCGGCCGTCACCTCACGCCAGATGCGAAGCGGATCGCCCACAAAACCGGGCGCCTGATTCCCCACCGTTGTGGGATAGCTCGAATAGCCGGCATGACCCTTGCAATCCGTCTGAATATAATCGGGTTGCACCATGTCAATGATGGCATGGATCATCTCCGGCGTGGTGTTTTTCCCGATCTCGTTGTCGTTAGGACCTGCATGGAAATCAAAATGAATCCCCAGGAAACTTTGGTCGCGACGCAACCGTGCAGGCTCGTCTTTCCGGTTCGATTTTTCCGTACAGGAAAAACATGACATGCACAAGACCGGAATAATCAGTAATAATAAATGTATCTTTTTCATATTCAATCAGATAATTGATAATAATATTTTTTCTCCGAACAATTCCCTGCTTTGCTAAAGCACTAAATGAATATTACAATTTCAACTCTTCCCATCCTTTTCTATATGTCCTTCTAACATATTGATTTGCAGGCTCAAAATTCGTAATCTTCATCTGCTCGCCATCCCACTGATAGGTGATCCCCCTGCCGGGGAATTGAAATCGTTCCTGAACACCATAAACAGGGTCATTGACAGATACTTGCTCTCTCAGGTTAAAGCATCGCAGCGCTAAATTTCCCATCAGCACCGTTTCGGTCAGCGGGCCGGCATATCCTTCAAACGGCGATTCCACTTCGGCATGACCGTAACCTGCTATGCATGAATCGATCCATGACCAATAATGTCCGTTCATTCCGCCTTCGACCCGCTTGTACTTCACAGGGATATCGACGTCTTTTGCGAAAAGCGGTTTATTGCTGCCGTCATTTTGCCACAATCGCGGGTCGGTGCCGCCCCAGCCGCAGGAAATCTTGCCTTTAGAGCCGATAAAGACCGTAGCGCCCTCCACGTCGGTAGGGTCCAGGTCGCCCATCGCATGTGTCAAATCCACGTCCGGGTCGACTTCTTCAAACCGTTCGGGCATGATGCCGCCATCCATCCACACCAAGCTCAGGTCTTTGCCGTTCTGCTGCCTGAATTTGAAGCTGATGGAGCTTGCAACCGGTCCGCTGTCAGGATAATACGCTTCCTTGAAAATACCGTCATAAACCGTTGCTACACTGCACGATACTTCGGTAGGATAACCCAGCCCGAGCAATTTGAAAGCAGGCCCGATGATATGACAGCCCATATCGCCCAATGCGCCTGTCCCGAATCTCCACCAGCCGCGCCAGTTGAAAGGCACCAGATTATCAATATATTCCACCGGTTCAGCCGTCCCCAGCCATAAATCCCAATCAAGCTCTTTCGGCACGGAAACTGCTTTTTGAGGCCATGGAATGCCTTGCGGCCATACGGGACGGTTTGTCCAGCAATAGACCTTCGTTATATCACCGATCAAACCGGCATCAAACCATTCCCGCAGCGTTTTCATGCCGTCATTGGAATTGCCCTGATCGCCCATTTGCGTGACTACTTTGTATTTACCTGCTGCTTGCGTCAATATCCTCGCTTCGTAAATATCGTGTGTCAACGGTTTTTGCAGGTAAACATGTTTGCCCATCCGCATGGCTCCAAACGCCTGAATAGCATGATTATGATCGGGTGTAGTGATGCAGACGGCATCGAAATCCTTATGATGCTTATCGTATAATTCCCTGAAATCCTTGATATAAGGCACGTTGGGATATTTTTTAACGGCGCCGGCCGCCTGACGGTCATCCACATCGCACAAGAAAGCCGTCACGGCATTTTTTTTCGGCGTATTCATCAGGCTATTCAGATCGGAAGCGCCCATCCCGCCGCATCCGATTTTTGCAATATACAGTTTATCGCTCGGCGCGACATGCCCCAAGCCCGATACCGTAAAACTTGGCAATATCGTCAGAATAGCAGCTCCTTTTGCAGTCATTTCCAGGAATTTGCGCCTGGAAATATCTTCAGATGCTTGCTCCCCGACCGGCTGTTTCAATCGTTTATTTCCCATATCGATCAATGACATATAATTTGCCAACAAAGATAAATCATTTTCGAGTAATATCGACGGTTGAATGCGAAAGTATTTTTTTTTCTGATTTTTTCTCTAATATCGTTAAATTAATTCCAAAGCTCCATGCTCGGAGGATTCAAGAAATATTTCGATATGTTTTTTCAGATTTATCAAAGTTTGTTCAATAAATTTACGGCTTTGGTTTCCTGTTCTTAATAACAAAACTTTTGGAGGAAATCCTTTGACTACGGATAATTGCAAAAAATCTTCATCATTGGTAACTATTAACAACTCATGTTTTCTGGCATAATCCCATATTTCAGTATCTTTAGCAGGACATGGCAACCCAGTATTATCCACGTGTATACAGTCGTCATAATGATTTTTCAAAACTGTCACCGATCGCCAAGATAAATTGGCATCAAGCAAAAGTGAAATTTGCATAAACAGGAATGATTTTAATGAACGACTCTCTATCGGCAGCGAAACTTAATGCTGCGCGGATATGATATTCCTGCAACACGGGATAGTCATTCAGAATTTCCTCATGCGTCATTCCCGAAGCCATCCATTGAAGAATGTCTGTTACAGCGATACGTGTATCCTTTATACACGGTTTTCCGAAGCGTACTTCGGGGTTGATTGTTATATAAGAACCTAAATTGTTCATCATTTTATTTTTATATTGACCAGTGCAAAGATAACGTTTATTTATCGGAATAACCCAAATTTCGTTTGAACTTTTATGCCGGATTGCTTCACTCCGTTCGCAATGCGCCGATAGTTGAATGTTTCTTTTCGATGTCGCCGGTTTGAATTTGCGAAAGGTCGTAAGAACTTAGTTATTTAACTGTAAGTGATTTAATAATATTCATTTGCATAAACAGAGAATGTTTTTTTTAAAAAAGAAAGCGGTCAAAAGCATTCATTTGCTTTTGACCGCTTTTTACAGAATATTCGATAATTATAAAAACTATCAGGAGAAAATTAATACCCCGGATTCTGTGTCAGATTCGGATTGCGCTGAGTCTGTTCGAGCGGGAATGGCCACAGCAGGTTGTCAACCGAGAAATTTTTAGTTGTAAATCCCGGTCCAACAGATGTAACATCCACAAACTGCGCTGTTCCAACAGGAATTGAACCGTCCATAGCATTGGTTTTAGGATATTTACGTGTGCGTTGAATCATATTCCAGTCTTTCCACTCGAAAACTAATTCGCGATATCTTTCCAACCAAACCTGTTCGACAAACTGATCTTTCGATAGGCCTGACAATTGAGATGCAATCGTTTCCTTAGATACTCCGCCAAATTCGTAAGCGCGTGCCCGGATGGTAGCCAGTGCATCTACTGCCTGGGCAGTTACTCCTTCAGCCTGTGCAATTGCTTCGGCTGCAAAGAGATACATCTCGGCCAAACGATAAATAGCCCAATGACGTCCCGAACTGTTTACAATTTTAACACCACCCCAGTCGTAATAGAAATAGGGCGAAGGTGTATTCAATTCAGAATTTATTAGCAGACTGCCATCTTTCTTGTCAAAAGAATTAGCAAAAAATTGCCTTTCTTTCATACGCAGGTCAACAGCCGGGTCATACATGGCTAAATACCTGGGCATAGGTTTGTAGGCATTGTTTGTCAATGTAACGGCACATTCGGCTGTACCAAGTGCGGCAACTTCCATCGGCCATGCATTTTGATTGATTCCGTTATTTGCCATTCCTGATTCAAATTCATAAGTGTAAATTGATTCCGAAGAAGAAGTAGACTTCCTCCCGCCGGGAGATGCTTCTACGACATTGACGCTCCTCAATTTATTATAAGCACTTAATTCTTCAAAGTCCTCATTATCCTCCAAGGAATAAATAGAAGAGTAAGTACCACCCGGAAGGAACTTCTTGACTTCTGCAGCAGCTGAAGCGTATTTCGATGCGTCATTGATAGGGAAGCCCGACATCTGAACGTAAACATCTACCAGATAAGCTGAGGCAACCGGAGCTGTAATACGCATTGAGTTTTCATATTGCGCTCTGACAGGCAAAGTGCTGATGGCAGCCTGCAAATCAGGAATGATTACTTGTTCATAAATAGTCTTTGTATCCGTCTTTGGCGTCAATAAATCGTCAGCAGCAGATTGCGGCGTAACAATCATTGGCACATCTCCGAAATGTTTGACTAAATAGAAATAATTAATAGCCCGGAAAAATCGTGCTTCAGCAACCAGTCTATCAAAATCAGCCTGACTAATACCGGCTGTTGCTAAATCAACGGTTGGCAATACTGCAATGGCGGCGTTAGCTCTATAAATCGCCTGATATAAGGGATTAAACAATTCGCCCATTTTCGAATTGACATTGTTGGGAGTCATTTCCAACTCCTGAGCATACTGAATAAATATTTCCTGCCCTTTGTAGTTCAGGTTGTCAAACAGTCCCGAACTCCATCCACCCATCATCGAACGTGTTCCGTTATATACGCCGGGACTAATGAAAGCACCATCATTGACTCCGGCTCTATATAAATTATTAACAGCCGCTTCTGCTGTTTTTAAGGTAGAAAAGATTGATTCCGCAGGGAGAGTATTTTTCGGATCTTCTTCCAAAAAATTATTACATGCTGAAAACAACAACAAGCTAACACATACTATACTTAAATATATCTTTTTCATATTGATTGATTTTTAAGTGATTAAAATGTAACATTAAGACCAAGCGTCCAAACGCGAGGTTTAGGATAGTTAAAGAAGTATACGCCCTGTTCAAACTGACCGCGTGTAGAACCTTCCGGGTCATAACCTCTGAAATCGCTGGAAGTAAGGAGGAACGCGTTTTGAACGCTCAGATATGCGCGAAGGGATTTAAGTCCTAATCCTACGGATTGTCTGGGCGTAAATGTATACCCTAACTGGAAAAGATTGCCGCGTAAATAATCTCCATTGGCTACCCAGCGGGTGTCGCCGTTTGAATCCTGTCCGTCGAACGAACCGATACGGATGGCCTGTACATGATTAGGCACAT
>JAITMM010000196.1 GCA_031277335.1 Tannerella sp.
GTGGCGATGATGCAGACCAGCGCCTCTTTTCGTCTGACCAATTCAAGACGGGTCGGAGCGCACCCGATGGCAGCACCTTTGAGCTTATTGAGTTTGACGGGCAGCCGGCTGTTGGAACTCCTTCAAACCCCAAGATTCGCACCGAGTCGACAGCAGTCGCCGTTGGCCTGCATAGCCTCCGGATTGTGAAGATAGTCGCCGACATCGATTCGGGATACGACATACTTTGGATAGTCTTCAAAGAGACCGCCTCATCGGAGGAGCGGAGGGTGGTGCAGTAGGGGCGGTGCGTGATGTATGATAAGAATTATCCTATCCGTTATTTTTTTCAAAAAGTTATCATATATTTGCAACCGGTAAACGGGAAAGATTAATTAAAATAAAATGCGCAATATGACAAACGAAGAAAAAGTAGAACATTGGACAGGACTTTCGGATTATGATTTGGAAACGGCTGATGCAATGCTTCAGACCAAGCGTTATTTGTATGTTGGGTTTATGTGTCATCAGGTTGTTGAAAAAATTTTCAAGGCTTGTTATGCAAAACGCAAAGAAGAAACGCCGCCTTATACACACAAACTGATTTTGTTAGCACAGCAAGGCGATTTTTACGGTGAATTGAATGAAGAACAGATAGATTTCCTGCTTGAAATAGAACCGTTGAACATAGAAGCACGCTATACCGAGTATAAAGAGCGATTGTTAAGACGGCTTACGCCAACTTATTGCGAAACATTAATCAACCGAACTAAAATGTTGCAACAATGGATAAAAACACGACTGTAATTGAGAAGGCAAAACAATACAAGGAAATGGTTGGCAGAGTTTTGCCTGTAAAGATAGATAGCTGCTGGCTTTACGGTTCATACGCAAAAGGAACGCAAAAACCGCACAGCGACATTGATATTGCTATCGAAGTCAATCATATAGATGATGATTTATATTGGACAGTCCTGCCTGTGTTATGGAAATTTTCCTATCAGATAGACAGCCGCATCGAACCTGTTC
Organism: Tannerella sp.; assembly: GCA_031277335.1. Lineage (GTDB taxonomy): Bacteria > Bacteroidota > Bacteroidia > Bacteroidales > Tannerellaceae > Tannerella. The sequence goes on from JAITMM010000196.1 coordinate 1,009, forward strand.
TGATAGCGCGGGATACCGACTACACGGGTTTTCTTGACGAGATACAGCGTACTGGCATAAAAATTATGTAATGAAAAGGATGTGAATTCGCACCGAGTCGGGAGCAGTCGCCGTTGGCCTGCATAGCCTCCGGATTGTGAAGATTGTCACCGACCCCGATTCGGGATACGACATACTTTGGATAGTCTTCAAAGAGGCCGCCTCATCGGCGGAGCGGAGGGTGGTGCAGTAGAGTTGGTTACGCATCAAGTGCGTTTATTTTACCTTGTTTCAAAAATTTTCCATACCTTTGTGGGATAGATTTAACTGGTTCTATCATGCAAACGATACAACTAAAATATGACATCATCTCTTGGATTACCGAAATAAACGATAAAACGGTCATTCAGGAACTATATCAATGGATACAGAAACAAAAAACCCAAGAAATATCTATTGAAGGAATACAACCTCCCAAACGAAAAGGGAGTTTAACCGAAGGGTATGGTCTTTGGGCAGAAGACGCTCCATTTGACGAAAACAATTACCGCGATAAATTATGGCAAACAGAAAAAAATGTTTGGTAGATACTTCGGTATTGATTGCGTTATTCCGAAAAAACAATGATGCCAAGTTTGCTCTTGATACGCTCATAGCAAATGATGCCTATATTTGCGATATCACGTTTATGGAAATTTTATCGGGTTGTTCTAATGTCGAAAAAAGAGAATATGCCGTTAATCTGTTAGAAGTATACGGATTATTGAAAAATAGTGAGAAAATATCAGACATATCAATGCAATTGATGAAACGACATTGCATTCAACGAACAGGACAACCGATATTAAGATTAGCTGACTGTTTGATTGCCGCCTTTGCAGTATACCACAAAATGGAACTGCTAACTTTCAATAAGAAAGATTTTGATTTCATTAAGGGTATTCACATTCATCAGTTGAGTAAATAGGTCATGCAGAACAACCAAACACACACACAGGCAAGAAGCGTTGCCGTGAGCCATAGCCGCCTCTCTGCCCTGTACTTCCTCAAGAAAATCGTGGGGGGGGGGGGTAAGTTGCTGGTATAGAGCAACTTTCGCCTTAGTTTTTTCTATTTTTTACATTCATCGCGCCTCATGGGCGCTCTTTGCGCTAGCACATCCCCCACGTGGCAGGCGCATTTCTGTACATTGAAAAACAAGTAACAAAGAGACAATATGAAACGAAAATTATTTCAAAACATCGTAGCGGGATTGACAGGGACGCTCTTGCTCGCTTTGGCGATGACGGCACAGGCGCAAACCAATGTCGCCACATACAGCGACTTATTTAATGCGTGTTCATCGGGCGGCTCCGGCAACATCACGCTCACAGCCAATATCCTTGACGGCGCAACCCAACTCACCATCGAGCGAAGCCTCACCATTGACCTCAACGGACACAGCCTGACAATAAATTTACCGGATGCTATAGGGCGAAATTCCAACGGCATCTGGCTTGCAAATGACGTAACGCTCACCATCATGGACAGCAACCCCGGCACAAATTCGCTCACCGTCACAAACGGAGCAGCGTTATCTACCGGCACAG
>JAITMM010000204.1 GCA_031277335.1 Tannerella sp.
GGACAATATATCACCTCTGTTGACAACTATCAGATAGACAGTATCTTCCGGCTACAGCCGCCCAAACTGTCCTGGCTCGGCTCGTTATTGCGTCCGTCTGTTTTAGATGATTATACCTCCCTTATCCGCGAAGGTTCTTTATTCGACAGAAGTGTTTTAGACAAAGAACGTCAGAGACTTACATCACTGCTCCGTCAACGCGGGTATTATGCTTTTAACAACGACCATATAAATTTTATTGCCGATAGCACGTTTGGGAAAAATCTTGTGGATTTAGACTTGATTGTCAGGCCATTTCAATCCGCGCTACCTGACGGAACGATGGAAGAACGCGAACATCGGGTATATTATATTAATAAAGTTCAAATACTTACAGATTTTGATCCGTTGAATCAAAGGGCTGATTCAGTTTATAACCCGGCCGACTCGGTCATAAGAGGAAACATCAAAATATTTTACGGTTCGCAAGGTCGAAGTCTGCGCCCCGGCGTCCTGCAGCGCCGAACGTTTATCACTCCCGGCACCTTGTATAATGTTCGCTCCGTAGAACAAACATATTCAGCACTTTCGGCGTTGCGGGCATTGCGTTATGTCAATATTCGATACGACGAATTTGAGGAAAATGACACGCTAAAACTGAATGCCACCATCTTGACGGCTCCGGCTAAAATTCATGGATTCGGCGTGGAGATTGAAGGCACCAATTCGGCGGGCGATTTGGGATTTGCCTCCAGTCTGAACTACCAGCATCGCAATCTTTTTAAAGGTTCGGAGCTGTTTTCTGCCAGATTCAGAGGAGCTTACGAATCGCTTTCCATCGATGAAGCCGGTCAGGGCAACTATTGGGAATATGCAGGCGAGGCTTCCATCCTGTTTCCTACCTTTATTTTCCCCGTCAGCAATAAATTCAGGTCGCAAATGCGTGCCACTACTGAACTGAAAGTCAGTTACAACCAGCAACGGCGCCCCGAATATCACCGCGCCATTCTCTCCGGCGGATGGAGTTATATCTGGCAGGACAGGACGAGTCAGCTGGCGCGTCATACATTCAGGCTCTTAGACGTCAACTACGTGTTTTTGCCTTTCCTCGACCGCGAATTTATTGGCAGCCTGCCTGAGACGATTGCCCTCTACAACTATTCCGACCTGTTTATTGCAGGCTCCGGCTATACCTATACATTTAATAATTACGATCCTATGATTCGCGGACGCAACACGTATTCGTTTCGCGTAGCCATCGAATCGGCCGGTAATTTGCTGTACGGCCTATCTTCCATTTTCAATTCGCCCAAAACCGACGGCAGATACAGCCTGTTTGGCATCAATTTTTCGCAATACCTGAAAGGAGACGTGGATTTTGCAGGCAGCTTTATCATCGACAGCCGCAACTCGATTGCTTTTCATATCGGCGGAGGCATCGGCTATCCTTACGGGAACACGAAAGAACTGCCTTTTGAGCGGCGATATTTTGCAGGCGGCGCCAACAGTAACCGCGGATGGTCTATCCGTTCGCTCGGGCCGGGCAGCATGCCGATCACGGAAAATTCGACGTTTGTATACAGGGTAGGGGATATTCGCCTCGATGCCAATGTGGAATACAGAACGAAGATGTTTTGGAAATTCGAGATGGCCGCCTATATTGATGCAGGAAATATCTGGACGATAAGACCTTACGAATACCAGCCCAATGGGAATTTTGATTTTTCCCGGTTTTATAAGGAGATAGCCATGTCCTACGGATTGGGACTGCGGCTTGATTTCGATTACTTTCTGGTGCGGTTAGACACAGGATTTAAAGCATATAACCCTCAGGTCGAGGGCAGCAGGAAATGGGCGATCACCGATCCGCTCAATTTTCGCGACAATTTTGCCTGGCATTTTGCGGTGGGATATCCGTTTTAAGGCGGTCAACACAAAATCACTACATATAGTGATTGCCGGAAAAGGAAAAAATTCTTTCCTTTGCAGCCGAATTGATAAAACATTCGATGAAAAAGGTTCTTTTGGCGCTGCTATGCGTCTATGGCGGGCTGCAACTGGCTCGGAGTGAGGAAAATAGAAAAAATGATACCGATACGCTGCGACTTCATACGCTTGACGAGGTCGTCATTGTGTCTTCAAATAAGGAAACAAATGCGGCCAAAGCGTTGCCATCGTCCGTTTCCGTGTTGAGTCCGTCTCAGATTGAAGGCATGAAAGTGATGTCTGTCAGGGATTTAAGTTCAGTCATTCCCAATTTTTACATTCCCGACTACGGTTCAAAAATGACGACACCCGTCTATGTAAGAGGAGTAGGAGAGCGCAGCACCGGGCAAACCATTGGTTTATACGTAGATAACATGCCGTATCTGGACAAGTCCACCTTCGATTTCGAGTTTATGGATATTCAGCGCATTGAAGTCTTGCGCGGCCCGCAGGGTACGCTCTACGGACGCAATGCCATGGGCGGAATCATTCATCTGTATACCAATTCACCCCTTGATTATCAACGCACTAAAATCACGCTGACAGCCGGAAATTACGGAATGTTGAGGCTCAACGGCACGACTTCCAATAAACTCAGCAGAAACGTCGGATTGTCGCTTAGCGGATATTACGATGGTAATGAGGGATATACAACCAATGACTTTACAAAGCGGAAAGACGACAAGCTCAAATCGGCCGGCGGACGCCTCAGGATGGACTGGGACATGACGGACCAATGGACGGCGCGGTTGATGGCAAACTACGATTATGCCGACCAGGGCGCCTATCCCTACGGCAGCTACGACAACGGAAAGCCCGGTAATCCAAACTATAACGACCCCGGCAAGTACACCCGGCAGGTCGTCGGTGCCAATTTCAATCTCAATTTTACAAATCCCGCCATCCTGTTTCAATCGACCACCGGCTGGCAGTATCTGGCCGACGAGATGCGGATGGATTTGGACTATACGCCGCTCAGTATGTTCACGATGCATCACAAGCAATACCTCAACTCCTGGTCGGAAGAACTCACCGTCAAATCAAACACGGACAACAACTATCAATGGTCTTTCGGCGTGTATGGCTTTTACAATGATTTACTGACAAATATGGCTACCACGATGGGCAAAGACGGCATAGACATGATCATGCAGCAGATGTTTGACCAAATCAGTGCCAACAATCCCCGCGCACCGAAAATGACCGTGCTGAACGATAATATTCCGATGCCAGGCAGATTCAAGACACCAACCTCCGGAGGCGCCATCTTCCATCAATCCACTTATAATAACCTCTTTACAGAAGGTCTATCGGTGACGGCCGGAGTTCGGCTGGATTACGAAAAGACAAAGCTGGACTACTATAACACGGTCGGAATGGACCTGGAAGTAGCCTTGCCCATCCCAAACGTACCTCCCATGACGACGCGTGCGGATACGACGTTGCAGGGCGCCGAATCCGTTTCGTTTACGGAGATTCTCCCAAAGCTCGCCCTCAAATACGAGTTTGATGACAGCAACTACCTCTATTTTACGGTGGCAAGCGGTTACAAGGCCGGCGGATTCAATATCCAGATGTTTTCCGACCTTGTACAGCAGGCGCTTTCGGAAAAATATGCACCTGCCGAGCAGCCGATGAACGTCCGCGATGCCGTTTCCTACGACCCTGAATACAGTTTGAACTACGAATTGGGATGGAAAGGCGCATTGGTTAAAGACGTCCTATTCGGCGAGATATCAGCCTTTTACATTGACGTCCGCGATATCCAGCTGACCGGCTTCGTGAACAGCGGCCAGGGGCGAATGGTCATCAACAAGGGAAAAGCCGTCAGTAAAGGCGTGGATATGAGCCTCTCGGCCCGACTGTCGGACTACGTCAACGTAAATGCCAATTACGGTTTCACCCACGCGACGCTCCAAAGCAAAATCAACGATATCGACTATTCCGGCAAGTTTATCCCTTATGCTCCGCAGCATACGCTCTCACTGACAGCCATGTACAGGAAAAGTTTCCGCGATTCGTTCATCGACAGAATCAACCTGCAGGCGCAATACAACGCCGCCGGCAAAATCTACTGGAACATAGAAAACAGCATCTCCCAAAAACTCTACGGCACGCTGAATGCCAAGGCAAGCATCGGCAAAGGCATTTTTGACCTGGCTCTCTGGACAAAAAACGCGTTGAATGAAGACTATTCAGCCTTTTATTTCGAATCGCTGGGCAAACCGTTGATTCAAAAAGGCAAGCCGTTCAGGATTGGAATTGACTTGAGCGTGTCGTTTTAAGATTTGTCCACGACTTTTCCTTAATTTGAAAGTTAATGTTTGGCTTTCCGAAGGGAAGCAATTTCACTAATTTACACGAATAAAAACGAATTCCAACAAGAACTGTTTTTGATACTGATGTAGCCATGGTTTGGCCAAATTCCGAACAACAGTACAGAAAAGATAATATACCCGTTTCTTTAAGCGGCAATATAACAACTGCTTCATTTTTTTTGAATTATTCCGGTAAAAGGTGTATATTTGCAGCAGAATAAAAAAATGACATCGCGATGGGTAAAGTTGAAACAAAAATAGAGAACATCAGGGAGTCGATACTGAAGTTTGTGCCGGCAAGACGAATATACCTGTTTGGCTCTTATGCGTATGGGAATCCGACGGAAAACAGCGACATTGATATTTTTGTTGTTACGCCGGATGACCATACGAACGATTTCATTGACTTATATGCAAAAATATTATGTGATTTAGGTCGTAAAGATATATTTTTTATAGATTTGTCATTTGACACCGAAAGTTCTTTTAATACGCGGAGAATGAATAGAAAGTTCGAAAAGACCATTTATCAAAAAGGGAGGGTTTTATATGAACAATATCCTAATAAATACGACGTGATTGAAAGCCATGCCAATATAGCTATCGGGGCAGTTGAAAAAATTCGGAATTTAAAGCCGGTGCTGGAAATGAGAACTGTAGTCAATGCCGATTGAATGTCAAAAAAGATATTCCTTCTCTGTCCATATTTAGCCGGACGGGATACTCAGATAGCTGTTTCCCGGATTATTGAAATTCTCATATAATGATTCTTTTCCTTCGATTTCCCCTTTAAATAGCTCAAATGTCATTTTCGAGCCGGAAACGGCATTGAACCGGATATAGACCTTGAAAAACGCCAGTTCATGATACCGCAAAAAGTGAAACAGCGGAATATCTTCTGCCGAGTACCAAATCTCGCCGTTATCGTGCCCGGACAGGGCCGATATCATATCTGTTATTTCACGGATATAATTGCGGTAATTATCCAGATTCGAGAGATCAGCCGGATGATATCTGAAAGTCAATCTATTAGACTTATTCTCCATCAACTCATCGACTGAAATGCCGTATTCGGAACATAATTTCATAAATTCGCTCAACGTAAGCTCCTGATTACCGTTTATCCGCAGGTA
>JAITMM010000007.1 GCA_031277335.1 Tannerella sp.
TGGTTGAATCAACAGACCAACCTTCCGGTAAGCAAGGCCGCGTTGGATGCGTATTTCGACAGGCAAGCTGCCGCTCAGCGAGCCAATCCGCAGCCTCCAAGGTCGCAGCGTCAATAAAATCTCCCAAAAAAGTCAACAAAATAATTATTATTCCTATATTTGCAATTGAATATTTAAAATGATGAAAATGAAAAAAGTTGCATTGTTATTTTTATGTGTATGTTGTTCATTGTCAGTGATGAATGCACAAGGTGTCGGCGCTTCGCCGGAGTATATAAAAGCGATCACCTCGGATTGGAAGGGAGAACGGTTTCCCGACGGCAGGCCGAAAGTGCCTGATGCACTGTTGGAAAGAGCTAAAAATGTGGCCATCGAAGCGCTGTGGGGATCGCTACGCAATATCCGCATCGAAGGAATGCAGGGCAGCTCGTATAGCAATCAGTTTCAGGGCGATTGGCATATTGTTCATCCTGACCGGGCTATGTCGGGTCGCGCCGTGACAGCGCAATACATGCCGTCAAGGCCTGATTTGGAAGCGTATATCAAGGCGCAAGGCAAGCTCGAAGGACGTGCGCAGCAGGGCGGCACCAATTCGTGGCCGATCGATATTTTGCAGGAAGGCGATATTTATGTGGCCGACGGCTATAACAAAATTATCGAGGGAACGTTGATCGGTGATAATCTGGCAAATGCCATCTATCGCAATTCGAAGCGCGGCGTTGTCTTTTACGGTAGCGTCAGAGACGAAGAGGGCATATCGCTGGTCGACGGTTTCAATGCATGGGTCACGGGCGTCGATCCTTCGTATATTCAAAACATGATGCTGACTTCTATCAATCAGCCGGTTCGCGTTGGCAGAGCAATTTGTTTGCCGGGCGATTTGGTGGTTGCCAAGAAATATGGCGTGATCTTTATTCCGGCACATCTGGCTGAGAGAGTGATTGTTGCAGCCGAAGTGACCGAGCTGCGCGACCGTTTCGGATGGCAACGCCTGCGCGAAGGCAAATATTTACCGGGACAGATTGACAGTCAATGGTCTGACGAAATCAATGCGGATTTCAGATCGTGGCTGCGTCAATATCCAAAACTGCCCATGCCGATTCAGGAGATATTCGATTATCTGGATGGGAACAGGACGTGGTAGAGAAGAGTGTAAGAACGTAAGATATGTAAGAACGTAATTAGCATTATAATATATAATTAATTCATTCATTATGAACAATATTTTAAATAAAATCATCGAAAAAGAAAAAAATCCGGCCGGACAAGCCGGAGATGTTACGGAAGAAAACAGCCGCAGAGGATTTCTGAAGAAAGCTGCATGGGGCGGACTTGCTTTGGGCGGAATGATGGGCGCCTCGATTGAAGACACGATGGCTTTCACGACACAAAACGTGAAACGGGCTTCATCGCCGTCTGAACTGAAAATCACCGACTTGCGTATGGCAGGCCGGCTGATTAAGATTTACACCAACCAGGACATTTACGGCTTGGGCGAAGTGCGCGACGGCGGCGATCCGCGTTACGCCCTCTTCTTGAAAAGCCGCATCTTGGGACTGAATCCCTGCAATGTCGAAATGATCTTCAAGATTATCAGGCAATTCGGATATCACGCCCGTCAAGCCGGCGGCGTATGCGGCGTCGAGATGGCGCTGTGGGATTTGTGCGGCAAGGCTTACGGAGTGCCCGCATGGCAGTTGCTGGGCGGCAGGTATCGCGATAAAATCAGGCTTTATGCCGATACGCCCGACCGGGGCGGTCCCGATGCAATCGCTGCCGCTATTAAGAACAGGGTTGAGGTACAGGGTTTTACATGGCTGAAGATGGATCTCGGCATTCACTTGATTCCCAACCGCGAAAAGACCATCGTCAACAGCAATTTCTGGGATGGCGCTGCCGGACAATACCAGATGAACGTGCGCGGCTCGAATATCATTGATTATATGGGATATGGCTGGCGCGAACATCCGTTTACGCAAGTTCAGCTCACCGATAAGGCGCTCGAAGACCTGGCTGCCGTCGTGGAGAAGATACGCAACATTGTAGGTTACGAAATACCCTTATCAACAGACCATTACGGTCATTTCGACATCAATAACCATATCCGAATGGGACGTGCACTTGAAAAGTTCAGGCTGGCATGGATCGAAGACGGCACACAATGGTATAACTTCAAGGACCTCAAGACATTGAAGGATGCACTCGAAACGCCCGTCTGCACGGGTGAAGATATTTACGGCCTGCGCGGCCCCGGCTTGGGGCTTGGATTCAAAGACCTTATTGATGCTCAATGTGTTGACATTATCCATCCCGACCTTGCAACGTCCGGCGGCCTGCTGGAAACGAAACGGATCGGCGACTACGCACAGGAAAACGGCGTGGCGATGGCGATGCACATGGCAGGTACGCCGGTTTGCTTTATGGCCAACGTGCATTGTGCGGCCGCAACGGAGAATTTCCTCTCGCTCGAACATCACAACGTCGACACGCCCTGGTGGGAATCGATGGTGAAAATGACAGGTTCGCAGCCCATGATCACGAAAGGATTTGGAAATGTGCCGCTTGACTCGCCGGGATTGGGGATTGAACTGAACGAGGAAGTCGTAAAGGAAAATCATGCCAAGCAATACGGAGGAGGAATGTTTGAGCCGACCGACGAATGGAACAACAAAAATTCCAACGACAGACTGTGGAGTTAAAAGGTAAATAGATGAGATTCAAATTACTGTATAACATACTTTTAGGCGTTTCGATACTGTTGTTTGTCATTGCCTTGGTCTTGATCCTGCAAGGGCGTATTGCCATGTCGGGGCCGCTTGTTATCGGCGCTTTCGTATGTCTGGCGCTGGGGTTCAGGGGTTTTCCGGCTCTTAAATCGTTTTCCTACACCATCAGTATCTTTGCAGCCGTAGCCGCTTCGATGTATTATCCGCAGTTGTTTTCGGTGTGGGGAGGCTTCAAGCTCAGTTTGCTGATCGTGCCCCTGCTGCAGATCATCATGTTCGGCATGGGGTCGCAGATGAGTTTGAACGATTTCACCGGAGTCATCAAGATGCCGAAAGGCGTAATCATCGGTGTTACGATCCATTATATCGTCATGCCGCTGACGGCTGTTGCCATCTCGCATATCTTTAAATTTCCCAATGAAGTGGCGGCCGGCATCATTCTGATCGGTTGCGTGCCCAGCGGATTGGCGTCCAACGTCATGTCCTATATCGGACGCGCCAACTTGCCGCTCGCAGTGACCATCGGGGCTTGCTCGACGCTGCTGGCACCTTTCGTGACGCCTTTCCTGATGAAAATTCTGGCGGGGACGTTTATCGAGGTCAGCGTGTGGAATATGATGCTTGATATCCTGAATATGATTATCTTACCCATTATCGCAGGGTTTATCTTCAATATGTTCTACAATGCCTCGGATTCTCGTAAAGCCGTTACTATTCAGTTAATTGCGTATGCCGTGATTATCATATTGACCAATATGATTCCTTTGTTTACGAAACATATTGATTCTTATGCTTTTGGGATGGGTGTAGGGAAATCCATGCTTTGGTTTTTCGTTCTGCCGATGGTTGGTGCCATCGTTTTGCGTTTCATTTTGAAAGGCGACAGGACGGTTATTAAATCCATCCTTTCGTCATTCTCTACGATAGGTATTGCGGTGATTATCACCATTATCACTGCTGCCGGCCGTGACAGTTTGCTGACTGTAGGCGCTTTGCTTTTGATAACCAGCTTGTTGCATAATTTCACCGGCTATGCCGTAGGTTATGGTGCTGCATGGCTGTTCAGGATGCCGGAACAGGATCGGCGCACAGTTGCCTTTGAATGCGGTATGCAAAATGGCGGGCTGGCGTCGGGCTTGGCGATGACGATGAACAAGGTGGCAACCGTCGGGCTGGCTCCGGCCGTATTTGGGCCGTTGATGAATATTACGGGGTCGATATTGGCAAGCTGGTGGCGGGGACGGCCGCCGAAGGGAACAGTTGCGGAGGTAATCGATAAGGAAGCTGAAACAGTCTGATTTATGATTGAGAAATTATCATTTTATTTATACCAATTGGTGCAAATTTCGACCGCGAAGCGGTCAAATATTTATAGACAAATGTTGCAACGTGTGTATTCGACCCCATCGGGGTCGAACCAAAACACGAACATTCAATCTATAAATATATAATCCCTTTGGGATTTGCGAAATAGAATGAAATCATTATTATTAAAATTTTTAATATGAATAAAATTTTTATATTGTTAATAATGACGGTAATGGCAGTCGGGTGCAATCAAAGGCAGCCGGCGGCTGTATCGCCGCCGCAACCGTCCGCTTCCGATGTCGCTGCGGCCGTCGAACAGTTGTTCAAAGGGATGACTGCGGCCGATGAAATCGTGTTGCAGTCCATTACCGCCGATGAACTTGTATATGGTCATTCGAGTGGCAAAGTGCAGAATAAGAGCGAGTTTATAGCGGAAGTGATGAGTGGGCAGCCATTGGTCTATCTGCGTATCGAACCGCTGGAGCAAACCATTCACTTGGCAGGCAACGTTGCCGTAGTCCGGCATATCCTTACCGCAGATACGAAAACTCCGGAAGGCGAACCGGGCAATCTGCGCATCGGCAATATGATGGTGTGGCAATTGCAGGAAGGGACGTGGAGACTGCTGGCGCGACAAGCGTATAAACTGTGAGAATGGACACTGAAACATTGAATATTAATAAATTAATTAAATAAACGATGAATAAAGAATTAAAGAAAGAAATCGAAAAAGAAAAATCTTCGGAAAATATCGTTGCCGGTCAGGCAGAGCCTGTTACGGAAGATAACAGCCGCCGAAGCTTTCTGAAAAAAGCTGCTATCGGTGGAATCGCGATTGGCGGCATGATGGGCGCTTCCATCGAAGATACGGTGGCTTTCACGACGCAGAACGTCAAGCGGGCTTCATCGCCTTCTGAACTGAAAATCACCGATATGCGCTATGCGGTAGTACAAAACGTCGGCCGTACGGCCATCATCCGCATCGACACCAATCAGGGTATTTACGGGCTGGGCGAAGTGCGCGACGGCGCCGACGAACGCTATGCGCTGCTGCTGAAAAGCCGTATCCTGGGACTGAACCCCTGCAATGTGGAAATGATTTTCAAGATCATCCGCCAGTTCGGATACCATGCCCGTCAGGGTGGCGGTGTGTGCGCTGTCGAGATGGCGCTGTGGGATTTGTGCGGCAAGGCTTACGGCGTGCCGGCCTGGCAACTGCTGGGCGGCAGGTATCGCGACAAGGTGCGCCTCTATGCCGATACGGCCAGCCCCAACAATCCGGAAGAGTTTCAGAAAACGATGAAGGACAGAGTTGAAAGACAGAAGTTTACGTGGATGAAAATGGACTTGGGCATTCATCTCCTCAGAGACAGAAACAATCCCGACATCCTGGATAAACGGTTGGTAAACAACAGATTCTGGAATGGCGCCGGCGGACAGTATACGATGAATCAACCCGGTACTCAACTTATTGATTACATGGGTTATGGCTGGAGGGAGCATCCGTTTACACAGGTGCAGCTCACGGACGCCGGGATTGAGAAAATGTGCGAATATGTGGAAATGGTCCGCAACGTGATTGGATACGAAATACCCTTGTCATCAGACCATTACGGGCATTTCGATATCAATAACCATATCCGGCTCGGCCGGGCGCTGGAAAAGTACAGGCTGGCATGGCTCGAGGACTGCACGCAATGGTGGCGCTTCGACGAAATGCGCACACTGAAAAATGCGCTCGAAACACCGATCTGCACGGGCGAGGATACATTCGGATTGCGTGGCCCCGGCTTAACGCTTGGTTTCAAGGATATTATAGATGCCAAATGCGTAGATATCATCCATCCCGATCTGGCTACCTCCGGCGGACTGCTCGAAACGAAGCGTATCGGCGACTATGCGCAGGAAGGCGGCGTTGCGATGGCGATGCACATGGCCGGTACGCCGGTGTGCTTTATGGCCAACGTGCATTGCGCTGCGGCAACTGAAAATTTCCTGGCGGTCGAACACCATAGCGTCGATAGCCCGTGGTGGGGAAATATGGTCAAGATGACCGGTTCGCAGCCGATGATTACCGATGGATTCGCAAATGTACCGCTTGACTCGCCCGGTTTGGGCATCGAATTGGTCGATGACGTCGTGAAAGAACATCTGATTCGCGATGACAAGAGCTATTTCGAGCCGACGCCCAAATGGGATAACAGCAATTCGCATGATAGGCTTTGGAGCTAAAAACAATAATTGAATAACTGAGTAACTGAATAAAAATAATTTTTATGAGATTCGATAGAAGAGATTTTATTAGAACGGCGTTATGGGGCGGGGTTGCTACGGCAACGATCCCCTCCTACGCCATGAAAGTATTGGCAAAAGAGACGAAAGTGACCGTCGACACCGGGTCAAGGGTGACATTGGCCACAGGCGGCAATCGCGCCGAAATTGCATTTAAGGCGTTGCAGCCTTTTTCAAAGGAGATAGCGCAAGCCGTTGGAAATAAACGTATCATCGTTAAACCGAACATGGTCACGTCGACCATCCAGTTGAGCGCTGTCCATAAAGATACGGTCGAAGGCATCCTGGAATTTTATAAGTCAATCAACAAGCTGGAAAATGTCGTCGTGGCGGAATCCGTAGCCGACGGGCCTACCATGACTGCTTACGATAACTATGGGTATATCCCTGTAGCAGAGAAATATAAGGTGAAATTGCTTTCACTGGACGACACGACGCCGCAAGTGCTTTACGTGCTCGATGAACTTGATATGCGCCCCAAACCGGTCAGGATGTCCTCGATGATCACGGATCACAATAACTTTGTCATGTCCGTAGGCCGAATGAAGACGCACGACCGAGTCGTAGCCACCTTGTCGCTCAAAAACGTAGTGCTCGGAGCGCCCATCAAGGATCCGGGATACGGCTGGGGCAGCAACCGCAAACAAGGCGCCAAAAACGACAAGTCGATTGTGCACGGTCACGGTTTCAGGGGAATCAACTATAACATTTTCAACCTGGCATATCAGATTCGTCCCGACTTGGCATTTGTGGATGGCTTCGAAGGAATGGAAGGCGATGGCCCGAACAACGGCACGCCGGTAGACCACAGGGTTTGTATCGCCGGATTCGACTGGCTGGCCGTAGACCGCGTAGGGCTTGAGTTGATGGGTGTTGACCCGACAAATGTGGGTTATCTCACGTTTTGCGCCGAAGCAGGCATGGGGCAGTTCGACATCAGCAAGATTGATATCATCGGCGAAAAGCTGTCCGACCATATCCGCTCCTACAAGATGTCGAGGAACATTGACAAACAGTTGCAATGGATGACGCCGCTGAAGGAGAAGGAGGAGGCGCTTTATTGAATAATAACTGAATAACTGAGTAACTGAATAATTGATTAGGAGGCGTTTTATTGAAAATTATAATAGACGTCTTCGGAGATTTGACCTGCAATTTCATAGTTTGCAATCCATTAGGATTGTATCGCTCGGTAGAAAATGGTTGTAAATATTGGATGCATTCCGTACGGAATGCATCCTTTGATTAAATGCCTGTTCTACCGAGCGATGCATCCCTGACGGGATGCAATCCTGTTCTACCGAGCGGACGCATTATTGACGGGATGTAAACATGTTCTACCGAGCGGATGCATCATTGACGGGATGTAAACATATTCTACCGAGCTATGCATTATTAACGGGATGCAAACCAACGCCACCCGCCTTGACGCCCTTTTAACCTATACTCTCAGAAAGACCTTTCGCTTATAGAGGTATTGCAGGATAAAGAAGATTATCAGGAAGTTGCCGAAGGTAAGCCAGACTTTGTAATAGTCTGCGCCTAAAAACTGATCCCATCCGGGTGAAACAGAGGCTACCAGGCTTCTGAAATTGATGACTTCGCCTAACATGTAGGCGACGATAGAATTCATTCCGTAGAATTTCAGCCAGTTAAGGCCTTTGGAGTAGCCCTTGCAGTCGATGACGAAGTAGAAAAGCGCCATCAGCAGGAAGCACCAGCCGCCGGAATAGAGCGTCATGCTGCACGTCCAGATTTTCTTGATGATCGGCATCTGAAGGTGGCATATTAGTGAAACAGCGATACATACAAGACCGATGATCAGCAGCGTGATGGAATTGCGATAGCGGTCTTTGCCGTTTTTCATGATGCTGCCGGCAATGGCTCCCATCAAAACGGTCACGCCGAACGTCAGGCTGCTGAGAATCCACGTATACTGGTATCTCGGTGAAAATGACCACGCCCCGTCAGTCCATACTACTCCATCACGGAAGCGTCCCAACACCACCCGGTCAATCTTTTCTGCAAAATTACCTTCGGGTGTAAAATCGCCCAGAAAAGTCATCGGAATCCAATAGAGCAGCAGCAAAACGCCCGCAGTGACGATTTGCCATTTCATTGATTTGATATTCAGGAATATAATGGCAGTAATAAGATAGCCGGCCGCAATAGCTTGCAACGTATTTGAATAAAGACTAAGCGTATGTAAATCAAATTCAAGCAGATTCCCCTGAACGACGGCGCCAAGTATCCATAGCAATGCCACCCGCTTGAAAAGCCGTTTATAGATAGCCGATTTATCAGGTATTTCTTGAAATTTGGCAAACGAGAACGGCATACTCACCCCCGACATAAAGAGGAAAAGAGGCATCACCAAATCCCAAGCCCTAAAGCCAACCCACTCTTCGTGAGAGAAATGATAGAGAATGGACTCCCCTATAGGCAGGTTCATTGTCCGAAGCAAACCGCTCAGCACAGGCTCAAGAGCTACAAGCATAAAAAGGTCGAATCCGCGCAGTATGTCGAGCGACTGCAATCGCTGTGTCTTTATTTGTTCCATAGAAATAATTATTTTAAAACTTCGCAAAAATAAGTATTTTTAATTTAAAAAAATATAATCTTTAAAAATCTTTTTCCATTTATTTTGCAGATACAACAAACAGAGTATCTTTGTGCCCTCAATGACAATAAGATCGTCGATAAAAAATCGAAGTTTGCAGGTAAAAAACAGTTGATTACAGATTGGATTTGGCATCGGTTTAGGAATCAATGAATTTTGCATCATATTTAATAAATAAAAATTTTACAAAAAAAATGAACAAGTTATTGGTAATGTTGATTGTAACAGTATTCGGCGTAGCTGTTATGGAAGCTCAGGTTGGTGCCGGTGATGCGTATTCGATTAGTGGTCAAGTAGTTGATTCATTGTCAAACAAACCTGTTGAATATGCTACCGTTGGCGTATCGCTGTCGAAATCGCCGACGCAATACATTCAAGTCGCGGCAAGCGATGAAAACGGGAAATTCGATATGAAGATAAATGCTCCCGGAGAATATATATTGACTATACAGTCCATAGAAATCAAGACATTACAGAAACCGTTCAGTATTTCGGATGCAAATAAAAAAGTGGATTTAGGGCTAATTCCTGTTTCGGTCAATACGCAGCAAATGGATGTAGTGACAGTGACGGCTCAACGGCCTTTGGTCAAGATTGAAGTCGACAAGCTCGTTTACAATATGGAGGAAGACCCTGAGGCTAAGGTCAGTAACACGCTGGACATGCTTCGCAAGGTGCCACTCCTGTCGGTCGATGGCGAAGACAATGTGCTGTTGAAAGGCTCGGCCAACTATAAGATTTATCTTAACGGCAAGCCTTCCAATATGTTAAGCGGAAGAAACGTCTCGGATGTGCTCAAGAGCATGCCGGCCAACTCCATCAAAAACATTGAAGTCATCACCGATCCGGGCGCCCGATACGATGCCGAGGGAGTCGATGGAATCATCAATATCATCACCGCCAGGGATGTGTTTCAAGGATATCAGGGAACCGTTGGAGCCAATGCCGGCACTTACGGCGGTTATGGCGCAAATGCCTATCTTACAGCCAAAACAGGCATTCTCGGTGTCACCGGAAATTTCAATTATAACCACATGAGCCGGCCATGGGAAACTCTTGAAAGTACAAATAAAAACTTTATCAACGACAATTATTATGATGAGCAAACCAACGGAAGAAACAATGACAAAGGCCGTTATATGTTTGGAAATCTGGAGTTAAGCCTGGAGTTTGATACACTGAACCTGTTAAGCGTCGGCGTAAATATGTGGGGTGGCAAATGGAAGAGTAAATCTGAAAATGCGGTTGAAATGTTCAATCGAAACTACGATTTGTCATACAGTTACAAGACAGACGGAGAAAGCACAAATGACTTTGGCACCACGGGGTTTAATGTTGACTATCAGCGTTCTACCCGTAAAAAAGGAGAAATGATCACATTCTCCTACCGTTATAACACGATGCCCGACGGTACGGAAAGTTTTAGTTACGCAAGGGATATCAATGGCGAAATGCCGCTCTATATACGTACAAATCAATGGGATAAAAACGATGCCAAAACAGATGAACATACAGGGCAGATTGACTACACGAATCCGCTCACCGAAAAACATACCATCGAAGCGGGCATAAAATATATTCTCCGACAGAACTTCAGCGAAGTGCAGCGCTATGATTTGGGAGAAGCCGGTAACTGGGTGGAACTGCCTGCAAGGTTAGACAATGATTTTGAGCATGTAAGCAATATCTATGCAGGATATTTGGGTTACGCATTCAAGGCCGGGAAAATCGGTTTCCGCACCGGTCTGCGTGCCGAGGGAACGCAGCAGAGCGTCAAATTCGCATTGGACGAAACGAGTAATTTCGATGTCGATTATTTCAATTTAGTTCCTTCCGTATCAGCTACTTATCAGCTTAAAGAAACACAACAGCTCCGTTTGGGCTACAATCTCAGGATATTCCGACCAAGCATCTGGTACCTGAATCCGTATGTGAATGATATTGACCCGTATAATATAAGTTACGGCAATCCCAATCTCGTTCCCGAGAAAAGCAACAGTTTTAACTTGAATTACAGTTACTTCTCGCAAAAATATACTGTAAACATCAGTGGTACTTATTCTTACGTAGATAATGCCATCCAAAACTATACATTTATCGACCCTGCCAATCCTGATGTGAAACAGCGAACTTACGACAATATCGGTTACAGGCAGAATGCCGGCTTATTCTTAACGTTGGGATGGACGCCGAATCAGAAGCTCCGATTCAATTTAAACGGGGGATTGAATTATACGGATATGAAAAGCGAACAACTGAATATGTCCAACAATGGTTTTTATGGAAATGGCAACCTGAGCGCCCAGCTTACCTTGCCTAAAGACTTCCGTATCAATGCAAACGCATTTTATATGTCAGGATTTATCATGTTGCAAGGTAATCAGTCGAATTATTTTTTCAACAGTCTTTCGGCCAGTAAGGATTTATTCAACAAGAAATTGACCGTTTCGCTTGCTTGCTCCAATCCGTTCAGTGAAATGCTGCGTATGAAAGTAAATACTTACGGCGAAAACTTTGAAAGGTTTCAAGAGTATTCCATGCCGATGCGCGAATTGCGACTGTCTCTTTCCTACCGGTTCGGTTCGCTGAAAGATGCCATTAAAAAGGTACAACGCGGTATCACCAATGACGACGTGATGTCAGGCGGTCAGGGCGGCGGAGGCGCGGCAGGCGGCGCAGGCGGTGGCGGAAATTGATTATTAATTAATTAAATAATAAAATAATGAAAAATACTATTATTGATATGTTTGAGAGGAGTGTTGCCAAATTTGGAGACAACACATTCCTTTGGGAAAAAAAGACGGCGGCATTTGAACCGATGACATTCAATCAGACCAAAGAGCAGGTCTACCGGCTGGCGGCAGGCTTGATACAGGCAGGCGTCAGGCCGCACGATAAAATCGCCTTGCTGTCGGAAGGACGTAACGACTGGATTATCGGGGAGTTAGCTATCCTCTATACCGGCGCAGCCAATGTGCCGCTTTCGGTGAAGTTGGAAGAAAGCAATGATTTGATATTCAGGATTCAACATTCAGAATCGCGGTTTGTGATTGCCTCCGGAAAGCAACTGAAGAAAATTAGGAATATCAGCCGGTCGCTGCCTTTGGTGGAAAAAATATTTGTTTTCGACGAACAGGAGACGTATGAAGACAGGGAAGTTTGGATCGGCAACCTGTTTGCCGCCGGAGATGAATACCTGAAAATCAACAGGGAAGAGCTGATTGCCCGCAGTCAGTCCGTGCAAAACAATGACCTGGCCACCATCACCTATACCTCCGGCACGACCGCCGATCCGAAGGGCGTGATGCTCTCGCATCGCAACTATACGGCCAACGTCGAGCAAGCCGTCTCGCTGATTGATATCGAACCGAAAGACAGCAATTTGATAATCATTCCATTAGACCACTGTTTCGGTCATGTGGCAGGTTTTTATGCATTTATGTATTACGGAGCAAATGTAGCGACGGTTCAGGCCGGGAAGACGCAGAATGAAACGCTGAAAAACATCCCGTTGAATATCGGCGAGTTTAAACCGACCGTCATCATGAGCGTTCCGGCGTTGGCAAAGAGTTTCAAGAAAAATATCGAAAACTCCATCCGAAAGAAAGGCAAGACAACGGAAAAACTCTTCAACAGCGCCTTAAAAACGGCGTATTCCTATAATAAAGAGGGATATAACAAAGGCGGGCATCTCGGGAAAAAGCTGATGCTTGCGCTTTATGACAAGGTATTGTTTTCGAAAGTGCGTCAGGCGATGGGCGGCAAGTTGCGTTTCTTTATTGGCGGCGGCGCCTTGCTCGACATTGAGTTACAGCGCTTTTTCTACGCCATCGGCATTCCGATGTTTCAGGGCTACGGCCTTTCGGAAGCCACTCCCATCATCTCTGCCAACGGCATCAAGAAACACAAGTTAGGCTCCTCCGGCGTGCTTGTAGCCGATCTTGAACTGAAAATCTGCGATACCGAAGGCCGCGAACTGCCGCCCGGCGAGAAAGGCGAGATCGTGGTAAAAGGTGAAAATGTGATGCTTGGCTATTGGAAAAATCCGGAAGCCACGCAGCAAACGGTGAAAGACGGCTGGCTCTATACCGGCGATATGGGCTATACGGACAAAGACGGTTTCCTGTATGTGCTTGGACGTTTTAAAAGCCTGCTAATCAGCAGTGACGGCGAAAAATACAGCCCCGAAGGCATCGAAGAAGGCATCTGCGACAAAACCAATTTTATCGAGCAGATGATGCTGCATAACAATCAAAACCCGTATACAGTGGCACTCGTCGTGCCCGACAAGGAGCAGTTGAAACGCTATTTGGAACAGACAAAACCCGGCCTGACATGGGATTCGCAGGAGGCTAAAGAGTTGGCACTGATGAAAATACAAGAAATTGTCAACGACTATAAAGGGAACGGCAAATACGCCGGCGAATTTCCCGAACGCTGGCTGCCGACTGCCATTGCAGTTCTCCCCGAGGCATTTACAGAGCAAAACCAACTCCTCAATGCAACCCTGAAAATCGTTCGCGGCAAGATTGAAGAACGCTATGCCGATCGTATAGCCTATTTATATACGGCAGAAGGGAAAAATATTGTCAATCAGCATAATATAGGGTCTTTGTAGAATTAAGTTGATACATCACCAGTCATTCCGCACTTGAGATGTGTTTTGACTCAATTAAGATTATAATATTTTAAAAATACCGGATATGAAACGATACTTAATTAAATGGGCAACAATAGTTTGGTTGTCAATATGTATCTTCGCAAGCTGCAGCGATAATAAAGACACTCCTATCATTGACGGGACAGATACTATCGTCATTGAAGATTTTTTCGGTCTCAATCCGGCCGACTATGACGACCAATGCCGTACATCAACAGAAGTATATCCTGTCAAGAGAATGGACGATAAGTTTTTTATGATGTATTATGCCTCCGATGAGGAAAAACTGAAATACGAACTCGCGCAGGCAGGCATAAAGAGCTACAGCATAATATTTGAAGACATGGACTTTGGAGCATTGGGTTTTGACATCAACGGGTCAGCAGAGAAATATGCCGGTGTCAAGTCTGCATACGTAGAAGTAAACTATGAAAGAGCCGTGTCTTCGTTGACTTCTATCATTACTGCCGCTCCTTTTTACTCCTGCAATACAGGTCAGAAATGGACAGATATGATTATATTTCAGGAATTTGCTGTCGTTTTGAAAGATGATGATGATTTTTCGAAGCTGGAACAGTTGGCCAACGCCTATTCCGTTGAGATTGTCCAAAAAATCACATTATCGGAAATTGCATATAACTTGTTCTGCACCAACAGTTCAAAAGGCAATGCGCTTCAAATGGCTAATCTGTTTTATGAAACGGGATTGTTTAAAGAAGTCTTTGTCGGCATGCAAACCGATTTTTTACAGTTTATGACAGAAAATCCCGGTATAGTAATTAACACTCCGACGATTGAAATTGAAGACTCAACCGTATCGACAGACTGGGGTTACTGGGCGATTATGGATGATCCGTTGGATAAAAATGCAGACCCGATTGATATTGATCCCTCCAACCCCTTAGTTGGCATCAAATGGAAACTGACAGGTGTTTTTGAAACCGAAACAGGTGTTTTAAGAGAACCTGAGCCAAAGAATTTTGATAATTTTTTCGGCCCGTTTGAATGTTACACTCTCATGTTTATCAATGACAGCGTGTTTTTTTCCCATTCATCTACAAATAAAATGCTCGGATTTTACAAGGCAAATTATGAAAATAATCAAATTGAAATAGATCATTTTGGAGGAACAAAAATTAACGAATTTGGTGACGGGATGTTATGGTGGATAATTTTTCCGAAAATGAAATCATTTGACTTACAAGAAAACGAATTAAAGCTGTATTATGGTGAAAATGATGATTATTTACTTTTTAAACGGCAGCAATCTTGAATAAGTCTGTTTTAATATCAATTATGATGCTATTATCATAGAGCCGACAGCGCAAGTATCTCCTTTTGCCTTTTAGTCAATTTCATGATACTCTTGTCTTTACATTGTATGCTTTCTTCCATATTTAACTTGTTTTAAGACGACAAATATAATCATTTCATTTCATGTTCGACATTGTTTTTATGAAAAAATACTGTACAAAAGTACTGTTTTTCATATCAAATGCAAAAACAGTACTTTTGTATAGCGGATATTTAAAAAATATGCTATATTTTTGCAGCGAATTGGAGATGTGTTTTGACTTAATTAAGATTATAATGTTTTTAAAACAAAAAAACCGGATATGAAACGTAGTGATTTTTTTAGACGTTTTACCAATTTGTTTTTCTGCTATGCCGTAGTTATTCAAGAGAAACAATTGCTTGTCATTTGCAAAAAGAAACTTTTTCCATAAAATCGCTATACAGACTAATGACGCTAATTGTTTATCAAAATGAAGCGTTTCTATAAAGAACATAATAAAAGAAAGGAGTACAATAGGTTATGTTTTGAGGATCGTTTGATATAACAAAATTGATACATTTATTTTAACATTTTAAACTATTAATTTTATGAGACATTTATTTATTTTTTATTTTGGTTTGTTTTTTATTTTTGTTGTAAATGGACAAGAAAAAGCAAAATGGGACTTTCCTGTAAAACCGGGAACGGAAGAATGGAAGAAATTCTCGTCAGTTGCTGAAATGTATGCAACTTGTCAGATTCCTGAAGAAGTATTAAATCAACTTGATACGGAATCCTTAATGGAGCTTTGTCTAAATTTCCCCGCACCACCTTTATTTCCATTGTTCAACTCACCAGAGCAAGCTTTCTTGGAATATTATTCGCACTTTAATGGTATAAAGGAATTGTTCAAGCGCAAGGATGTCGGTGAATGTTTGCTGAGAAAATATACTTCTATGAATATGAACGATTTTAGCTTTCTTTGGCCATTGCATGAACAAGGCAGATTTGTCTCCAAGTACAAATTTATTGAAGCTATACTATCTCAACCTCAGGTAATTTCATCCTTTGATGGGAATGTCAGAAAGGAATTATTGAAGGAAGCGGTACGAAAGATGGATGAAAAAATTGAAAAGAAAGATGTATTTGGCGGTTTCAGTCTTGAAATTAACTTGTGGACGATAGTTAATCTCTTATCAAGAGAAAATGAAGCAGTTTTACAAGGACACAATCAACAAAATCTTCGTACAGCAATGGAAACCGGACTGATGATTGATATAGACGCTGATATGTTGTACCAACAAGCCAAGAATTTTGTCAATGAAAAAGAATAACTTTTTACTTGTTGCACTAATTGTGTTTCTCTGTCAATGTTCAAGCGATGTGGATGATGAAGGCAGGATTGATGACAGTCAGTTGATTCTTGTACCTTCCTCCTGTTTCCCTGTGGTCAGAGATCATTATAAACATCCTGTAGTTCTACACATTGCCGATGGATCTGAAATTCCGCCTTATAGTGAGGCT
>JAITMM010000119.1 GCA_031277335.1 Tannerella sp.
TCTTGCAGCCAGTGTGCGGTTGCCGCCGGTGAGCGGGTCGCTGTTGCGCATCAGAAAATCGTCTCCCTCGCCCTGGCGGATCCAGATGCGGTGCCGGTAGCGGTTGTTACCGTAGGTCAGCAGGACGACGCCGTAGCGTGGCGCAGCCGTGGCACCGCCGGGAAGCGTACTTCTCAGCCCGATGCGGAAATAGATTTCATCCTCGCCTGGATTCATCGTGGCAAAGCCGCTGACAAAATCGGATGCTGAGCCGGGGTCTAATTTATAAAGGTTTCCGAATGAGGTAGTCGTGTCGATGGCAGCAGACGGGTTTCCGACATTCGGATCGGCCGACTGCCCCTTGTCGAGCATGATCCAGTCGCCGCCTTCTATGACGCGCGCCGTCCAGACGCTGTCGGCCTCCCCTGTCGTTACCTTCATGCGAAGCAGCCGCTCGCCCGTCTGCGAAGCTCGCCAGAAGGCGCCCACATACGGCACAAAGCCCTGCGGCGGCTCATCGTCCGTAATATCGGGCGATTCTCCGATATTCATCGTCATCGTATAGGAATAACCGCTCAGGAGCGACTTGGCAAAGGTGGCCGGGATATTGGTAATCGTCGTGTCGATAGTCCCTCCCGAGCCGATGGACAGGGTGCCGATGCGGATGATGGTCGGGATATCTCCGTCCGTATAGACTGTTCGCGTAGCGGATGTGACACTGACGACGGGAAACGCCACCGTCGGAAAGGTGAAAGCCAGTGGTGTCGCGACGGTCGAGTTTTTGGACATCACTCCGGTAAAGGTGGCCAAGTCTGCCGCATATCCCTGCATGGAGACGCCGCCGCCAAAGCCGTAGATACCCGTCGAGCCGTCGGCCATCTTAGCCACCAGCTTGACTTGCGACATCTTATGATACATGGTGATGGGAATGCCCGTGACCGAATTTCCCGAAATCAGCACCGTAGGCGATTCGCCCCAGATCAGGTCGTTGCCCGAATCGACATTGATGAGGTCGCCCGCCAAGTCAGCCGAAGGCGGCGGGGTCGTTGTATTGTATGAATAGGCGATCAGCTTATAGTAGCCGTCGTTCAGTTGAATCTTGAAGCCCGAGCCGTCCGCCCGCACCAGTTCGCCGAGGCTGTCCCTGTACAGAATTTCGTCCAGCTTCGTGAAAGCAGAGGTGATGGTGGAGCTGTCGTATATGGCGATGCGGATGTTTGCACCGGGATTGAATGCCCTGGTCTTGACGGCCGGCGCCTTGTCGTTCGGTGCCTTGTCGGCGTTGTCGACGGAGAGCGTGGCATAGATAAACAGATCGTCCTTGACGCGGATCACGTTTGTCTCAGGCTCCATATTGCGCCCGGCGGCTATCTGTTCCGACGACAACAGGCTGTGCGTATCCGATGAGTGCTCTTCTTCCTCGCCGAAAGTGGCAAAATGCATCTCTATGCCGAAATTACCCTCCGTCACCGAAAACGTAGGCTCCTCAACATCAGGGTTATCCGGGATATATTCCGTCTCGCATGAAGTCACGATCCATGTCAGGGCGACTGTCATCGTCAGCAGGAAGACGTGGCGCAGGTTTTTGCGTAAAAATTTTACTAATGTGCTCATACAAACAATTTTGGGTGCAAAGATAGTAAAATATTTTATAAAATATGATATATTATGGTGTAAAAATTGTTAATATGAATATAAATTTCGCATGCGCGCGCTTGAACGATATCATGCGGGGTTTGTATTAAAAAAAAAGCGTAGCGGGGCGCTACGCTTAGCAGGTGAAAGATAGATATTATTCTCCCGCATAGAGACGCGGCATGGCATGTCTCTATAAATGGTCGAATGGAATATTTAGTCTTTTAATTGATTTTAGGTTTTGGGATACCCAATTGTTTACATATATCAAATACGAGGTTTTCGTCAAGATTAGGATGTCTTGGCACAGCTGATTTTTTCCCGTTTTCAGAATTACGATACATGGAGTGATTGCTTCCTTCTCTATACAGTATGCAATTCTCTTTGCCCAAATGCTTGATCAATAAATTTCTTTTCATTACCGATTGTTAATTTGCGCACAATAGTGTTTGAATCGCTAAACGTTTCACGTAATTCATCACGCCTGCACTCCAGCGCAAGTTCTATAGCATCTTCCATCATGAACATCAGTTCGTCCATATCTTTTCCCTGCGTAATCGCTTCCGGAATTTCTTCGCATTGTCCTATGAACCATCCGCTTTGCGGGTTCTGTTTAATTAGAATTGTATATTCCATATTCAATTAATTTATCATTTCAACCGTGCAAATATACTGCATTTATGTTTGAAAACAAATCATTTGTCATTGAAATGAAAAATGAAGACGTACATTCATTGCCATTCGGAACGTTATCTACCGGGCGATACATTCCTACAGAATGCAATTTGTAGAGACGTTGCGTGCAACGTCTCAGCGGTTCTGTCTGTACCATTTCACGAAGGTAGAATTTCTTTAATCATTTGCTGAATAGTGGTTAAAAGAGGCTGTACATCATTTTGAATTGTATCGAAAATAATTTCGGCATCGACGCGAAAATACTCGTGAGCAATAAAGTTCCTCATGCCGGTTAATTTTTTCCAATCAATATTGGGGTATTGAACAAGCAATTGTCCTTTGGTACGCTTGTCAATTTTTCTGATTTCTTCCCCGATCGCCATTAGCCTTATGGTTGCCACATCCAACATATCTACGCCTTGAGGTGTGGTTGAAAAATCGTTTGCCTCTTTTATCCAGGATGTTCTGTCAATTACGTGCAACAATGCTTCCTCGATATCAAGCAGTCCGTCTAATACAAGCGTTTTGTCATACATATATCACCTCCTTTTCTATTCTTGCCTTAAACCGTGGACGCATGAAATCGGATTTGCGTATCACATCAACCGGGACACCCATCATTTCTTCCAAATGCTTTTTGATATCCATACACGTAAATATACTCATTACAGGTGCTTCCACCAAAACGTCTACATCGCTTTCTACAGTATGCTCATTTCGAGCCACCGAACCGAATAGGCCTATGCTCGTGATGCCAAATTCACCGGCATACTCTTTCTTGAAACGTTGCAGGATATTGATGTATTCCAGTTGAGTATTCATTGCCTTATGTCTGAAAATAATGGCAAAGGTAGTTGTTTTTTTCTAAAATTGCGAGGTGTTGGAGAGGAAAATATTTAAAAGGGTGGGATTGCGGGTCAAGCACGCAATGACGGACGGGATAGGGGAGATTACGGGTCATCCTGTACTTGATTCAGAACATTCAATGGCGGATTTTATAAAAATATCTTAGCAGCATCTTCGATTAGGGCAGACGGATAAACTTGTTTTTTACAGAGGAATGTTTTATCTTTGTAGCAAAATTGTAAAATTGAAGGATATGGCTACATTAACATTAAAGTATAATGCACATAACAGCGTCGCACAAAGAATTGTAAATATGATTTTGGCGATGGATGATTTGTTCACGGTGCAAGACGTGACTGTTGAACAAAATACTGCTACAACCCAAAAGGAAAAAGAAATAGCCGCATCCGTTTTTCTGGATAAATGGGCGGGAAAGTTTACGTTAAGCGAGCGGGAAACAGACGATGAAAGATATAATTATTTAGTTGAAAAATATAAATGAAAAAAATATTGTTGGACACAAATATTATTGTTGATATTGCAGTTAAAAGAGAGCCTTTTTTTTAAAGAAAGCGTAGCGAGACGCTACGCTTAAGCATGGGCATTCCTTCATTGCCATTCGGAACATTTACTTCCGATTTTTAGGGAATTGTCCGGTCGGAATCGAATCCCATACGGACTGCATCCTTGTGTTTGAACGCTCTGTTCTACCGAGCGACACATTCCTACGGAATGCAAACCACTGAGACGTTGCACGCAACGTCTCTACTATTCTGCCTGCGGTTGGAGGAAATGTTTTTGTAACTCCAGGATTTGGGATCGGGTCAGGTCGGTCAGATAGATGATCTCGTCAATGGGAATGTCTTTTAGAAGGAGTTTGATGGCAAACTGTTTTCGGCCTTCGATTCTTTCTTCTATTCTGGCAGCCTGCACCATGTCGCGAAGGTAGAAATTCTTTTTTAAACTTTTTTCAAATGTTTCCATTTCTGTATGTGTTAATTTGTTGATCTGTGCTATTTCGAAAAAACGTTTGAAGATGCGGCCCCTGATTTCGGGCGGCGGAGACTTCAACGTGAATGTATGCTTGAGCAGGTACAGCCAGGTGTCGGTGTTGGTCTGCAATTCAGCCGGTGTCTTTTTGAACTTGGGAAGTTCGATAAAGACAAACCGCAACTTGTCGGAAAATGGGGTACGGGTGCGTTCGCGGTAAAGGCCGGCCTTTTCTATTACCTCGTGTTCCGACTCCCTGTCCCTGAATACGGTAAAGTCAAGAATTGAAACAACATATACCGCCTTCAGGTTGAAATCCCAGTATTTCCTTTTGGGCGCCTGCTTGCGGATGACATGCGAGGCATAGAACAATACCCTGTCACGGAAAAACGTCTGCTGCCCGATTTGCATCTCGACGATGATAAAACTCTCATCTCCAACTGTACAGAGCAAATCAAATACGGCCGTCCGCTCGTATCTATACTCGCCCAACCCTTCGGTAGGCTGATAGGTGATGTCCCTGATATCGGCAGCAAGGATATCGTTGAGGAAAGCTATCAGCAACTCCTTGTTCAGAAACAGTTTCTTGAATCCGAAATCGGTCATCGGGTCTATATAAACTGCCTCTGCCAGTAGTGACGATGACGGGGCCGGTGTTTTGGGCTTTGCTTTTGCCATTTTGTTTGATTGGAATTACAAAAGTAATCAATTTTTTTTATATAAAGCTGCGAATTGGGCGAATTATGTGCGAATTGTGGCGAATAAGGGATTGCGGGTCAAGCACGCAATGACGGAACGCGGTGGGGAGGATTGCGGGTCATCCTGAACTTGATTCAGTACCTTCAATGACACGAGGTGAAGGACGTTGCTCGCAACGAATCAACTGTTTAGTCGCTACCGACTTGTACATTCATATCAGACAACTCGACTTGCAGTCTTATTTTTGCCTTTAGTGCGGTGAAAACTTTCAACAAGGTTTGCATTGTCACATTGCTTGTCCTGTTTTCGATTCGTGAAATCTGGGCTTTCTGAACGCCGACGAGTTTGCCCGGTTCTTCCTGCGTCAGGTTTTGTTCCTGACGTGTTTGCTTGATGGCTTGGCCTATCAAGTCCATTTGCAGTTCGTACTCAAAAAGGTCTCGCCGCGGCGTCCCGATTTTTCCGATGAGTTCGTCTTTTACTTCGTCGTATGTGTATGATTTCATCTTTGTCTATTATTTAATTGTTTATATTCAATATATTTAGTTCGAATTTGTATTGCCTTTCGAATTTCGTGTTTCGGTGTCTTACTGTTTTTTTTAATAAAGCCGTGAGTACAAACCATTTCAAACCGTTTGTCCATTTTTGTTATTTGATTCGGCAAAGATACAAAAGTTTCATTAAAAGGACACTTTAAACGATTTTTTTCTGTCATTCTATTTTTTTGGGAATGGCGAGGCGTTGAGGGAGAAAAATATTTAGGCGGTTTTCATTCCGTCGGAATGCAAACCACTGAGACGTTGCGCGCAACGTCTCTACTGCGCGCAATGTTTCAACGCGGCACGAATGTGAATGTCCTGCAACATGGGATAATCATTCAGTATTTCTTCCTGCGACATTCCTGAAGCCAACCATTGCAGAATATCCGTTACGCTTATTAGCGTTCCTTTAATGCACGGTTTTCCGAAGCGCACGTCGGAGTTTACGGTTATGTATGAGCCTAAATGGAAAAAGCCGTAATAAAAAACAGAAGGAGCTGCGATGACAGCTCCTTCTGTTTTCATTTACGGGTTCGTCGTAAGCACGCACCGGATATTGATGCCGGAGTGCTTGTCATGTTCTCTCTGAAACGCGGTTCCGGTTCCGGGAGATACATACATAGACCAAGCGTTTGGCGCATTAACACTTTGGTCGCTCGCAGACGAACTTGACCAGTAATCTGCCCCTCCTCCCGAACCGATAAGGGCTCCACCATTGGCACCGGTGGGCCAGCGCTCACCTGCCGACGGGAAGAAGAGCGACCGGTTGTCTGTCGTATTATAGAACAATACGCCGACATAAGCAATTTGAGAGTTTTGAATGGATACGGCGTCATGATTTGTACCGTGGTAAACTATTTTCCGACGGTCAAAGAAGCCGTCGGCATAATATCCGTAAAAAGAATTGTTGTTCCCTGGATTATCTGCATCCTGCGGGATTGCATAGAGCGACTGCCGTATCTCCGACCTGGCGGGAGTACTTCCATCTTCCACGGCGTTGGTAAAACCATCGTTGGGGCGGCGATATCCGCTTGGGCAGGTTTCATTGAAGGATGAGATATCGTCCCAATACGGCGTCGCACCGAATCCCACCCAATTTGTAATTTGTACAGCTAAATCGGGAGTAATGGGGTGATAAGCCCTGCGAAGGGCTGTGTTTCCGGTTGGCAATCCCCACTGGA
>JAITMM010000158.1 GCA_031277335.1 Tannerella sp.
GTCGTGCAGTTTGGCGGCGGATGTACGGCCGAGATCATTTCATCGCAGGGACTGGTGCTGACGAATCATCATTGCGGCTATTCGCAGATACAGTCTCACAGCACGCTTGAGCATGATTATCTGACAGATGGCTTCTGGGCATTATCAAAAAAGGAGGAACTGCCGTGTCCCGGGCTGACGGTCACCTTTATAGACAAGATTGCCGACGTGACGGAGCATGTCATGGAGGAACTGGCCAAAGACACCGATCCGCAGTCAATGAACTACCTATCACCTACATATCTGAACGGATTGGCAAGGAAGTTAGCAGGTGAACAGCTATTGAGTCAACCGGGCATCAGCGTCGAGATCAGACCATTTTATGGTGGAAATCAATATTATATGTTTACCAGAAAGACGTATTCCGATGTGCGTTTTGTTGGCGCGCCGCCTTCGTCGATAGGCAAATTCGGCGCCGATACAGACAACTGGGAGTGGCCGCGTCATACGGGCGACTTTTCGATTTTCCGCGTCTATGCCGGTGCCAACGGCGAGCCGGCCGACTATGATGCCCGCAACGTGCCGCTCCGTCCCAAACGTTGGCTAAATATCTCACTGACAGGTATCAATGAAAATGATTTTGCAATGATGATAGGATTTCCGGGTCGTACTAACCAGTATTACACGTCGTGGGAAGTGGCCGAACGGCGCGATATCGACAATGACGTGCGCATCCATTTTCGCGAACTGCGCCAGCAGGCCATGCTCGAAGAAATGCTGAAGGACCCACAGACAAGGATTCAATATGCAGGTAAATACGCCTCATCTACAAATGCTTACAAGAATGCCATCGGCTCCAATTGGGCAATTGAAGCACGTCACTTTGAAGCCTCAAAAAAAGAACGTCAGGACAAGTTGTATGCTTGGGCGCAACAGCACGGCCAAATATCTTATATCCAAGCAATTGACGCCATCAGACAGATGGTCGGCGAACGAGCCGGTTTGAGGCGCCGAAGTTGGGTTTTGGAGGAGGCTATTTTGCGTGGCGTTGAATTTGCCGGCGTTCAGGCACGCACCGACTCGCTGGCCGCCGCCTTGAAATCAAAGGACAAACAGCAGATAGCAAATGAATTGGACTTGCTAAAAACGGCATATCAAAGCTTTGCCAATGACGATTATTCCCCCGAAGTAGACCGTAAGATTTCAGCCATCCTGCTGAAAGAATATATGCTATGGATTCCGGCATCGGATCGCCCTGACTGTTTCGACGTGATACAGAGGCAGTTCAAGGGCGATGTAGACCGATATATCGATCAGCTTTTCGCTGCTTCCATATTCGGAAATGAGCGCAATCTGAATCGTTTCCTGGCAAAACCGACAGTGAAAGCACTCGAAAACGATTTGCTTTTCCAATTTGTCAAATCAATACAACAGGAGCGTGTGTCATTGGCAAATGCACTAATGTCCTATGAAACAGCGTATAGCAATGCCCATCGGACGTATGTCAAAGGACTGCTCGAATCGGAAACCGGTGTTGTCCATTTCCCTGACGCAAACAGCTCCCTGCGAATGACTTACGGCCAAATAAAAGGCTATCAGCCACGCGACGCCGTCAATTATTCCTACCAAACCACCCTCGCAGGCGTGATGGAAAAGGAGGATCCCGCAAATTGGGAATTTGTCGTCCCGCCGCACTTGAAAAAATTGTATGAGGAAAAAGATTTCGGACCGTACGGCATTAACGGCTTGCAAATGCCCGTCTGTTTTACAGCGACAACCCACTCAACCGGCGGAAACTCAGGCAGTCCCGTCCTGAACGCACGCGGCGAGCTGATAGGCATCAATTTCGACCGCAACTGGGAAGGCGTCGGCGGAGATATCCAATATCTCTCTGATTATCAACGAAGTATCATCGTCGATATCCGGTACGTTCTCTTTGTGATTGATAAATATGCAGGCGCCGGATATCTGCTCGACGAAATGGAAATCAGAAAGGAATAAAGGGCAAAACCCATGAAAAATTTACAATTTTTTACATTTTATTTGGGAAATATAACTTTTTAATTTGTAAAATCACTGATTTTTTGTATATTTGCACCCGATTAAAAAGAAGAGAGGGAGGGGGGAGACATTCCCCTTTCTTTTTTAAAGGTATGATTGAAAGAGAGATTGTAACACGTTTGGCTGAAGAACAATTGGCTTTTTCCGATTGTTTCCTTGTCGATGTGACCATTAAACCGGGCAATCTGATTGTGGTGGAGATTGACCATGATGAGGCAGTCGGAATTGATAACTGTGTGACGCTCAGTAGATATATTGAGGGGCGATTAGATAGGGACATTGAAGACTATGACTTGGAAGTCGGATCGTCAGGCATCGGAACACCTTTCAAACTCGTGCGCCAATACAGGAAAAATGTGGGGCGCGAAGTGGAGGTGCTTTTGAAAAACGGGGAGAAACTGAGCGGCATTTTGCAGTCGGCAGACGATGACGGAATAAAGCTCACCGTATCAAAACAGGTCAAACCCGACGGCAAAAAACGCAAGGAGACGATCTCGGAAATTCAATCGTATCGATATGACGAAATAAAATATACAAAGAATATAATTAGAATTTAACTAAAGTTATGGCAAAAAAAGGAGATACAATCAGCATGATTGATACGCTGGCGGAATTTAAAGAGCTTAAAAACATTGATAAAGACACGATGATCAATGTGTTGGAAGAATCTTTCCGGAATGTGATTGCCAAGATGTTCGGGACGGACGAGAACTATGACGTGATCATCAACCCCGAGAAAGGCGACTTTGAAATCTGGCGTAACCGTATCGCTGTGAAAGACGGACACGTGCAGGATTCGAATTTGCAAATCCCTTTAAGTGAAGCGTATAAAATCGACCCAAGCTGCGAAGAAGGAGAAGAAGTAACGGATGAGGTCCATTTTGCCGACTTCGGACGTCGCGCCATTTTGAATTTGCGCCAGACTTTGGCCTCCAAGATTTTGGAGCTACAGAAAGATAATCTTTTCGCACAATATAAGGAAATGATAGGCCAAATCGTTGTGGCCGACGTATATCAGGTCTGGAAAAAAGAAATCCTCCTGCTGGACGACGATGGCAACGAATTGCTACTCCCCAAAAACGAACAGATCCCTACCGATTTCTACCGCAAGGGCGAATCGGTGCGCGCTATCGTACAAAAGGTTGATAATGACAATAATAACACCAGAATCCTCCTGTCCAGGACAGACAAACTGTTCTTGCAGCGCCTGTTTGAACTCGAAGTGCCCGAAATAAACGACGGATTGATCACGATCAGAGCCATCGCCCGCATTCCGGGAGAAAGAGCTAAAATTGCCGTCGAATCCTACGATGACCGTATCGACCCCGTAGGCGCCTGCGTCGGAATGAAAGGATCGAGGATACGTGGTATCGTTCGCGAGCTTCGCAATGAAAACATCGACGTGATTAACTATACGAACAACACGACTTTATTTATTCAGCGCGCACTCAGCCCCGCCAAAGTATCATCCATTAGAATTTATGAAGACGAGAGAAAAGCTGAAGTATTCTTGCGACCGGAAGAAGTCTCGCTGGCCATCGGAAAAGGGGGATTAAATATTAAATTAGCCAGTATACTAACGGATTACACCATAGATGTATTCCGAGATATAGAAGAGGAAATTGACGATATCTACCTTGATGAATTTGCTGACGAAATAGATTTGTGGGTAATTGACGCTCTGAAAAATATAGGTTGCAATACGGCTAAGTCGGTATTGGCCTTAAAACCTGAAGAAATTATGGAACAAGCTGATTTGGAGGAACAAACAGTTGAAGAAGTCATTGCCATCCTTTCTAAAGAGTTTGAAGAAGATGAACCCATTGCAGAAAATGAATCTGTAGACGGATTGGTAGACGATGAAAATGAAGCTGATTATCAGACAGAGGCATCAGAAGAAGACTATACCGAAGAGACGTCGTACGAGGAAATAACTGACAACTACCCCTATGATGATTTTGCAGATGACGAACCGGAAGATATAATCTCGGAAACTGAACAGGATCTTGGAGACGAAGAAAAAGAGGAATAAATTAACAACACGATATGCCTGTAAAATTAATTAAAGTACAAAGAGACTTAAATGTGGGAATCACGACAGTCGTCGAGTTTCTACATGCAAAAGGCTATCCGGTTGAGAGTAATCCCAATACCAAGATTGCCGATGAACAATATATATTGCTCGTGAAAGAATTTGGGAAAGACTTGACCGAAAATGAACGAAAAAAATTAATTGATGATCTTCAATCGAAAGAAACTCCCCCCGAAAAACCGGAAAAACCGGAAGAAAAGCCTGAACCTCCTAAACCTACCCCTGTCATCCCCAAGCCTGAACCTCCTAAGCCGGTAGTGAAAGAAGTCAAACCTTCTCAAACGGAAGAGTTCAAACTCAACGTTATAGGACAAATTGATCTGTCGTCCGTAGAGCAGAAACAAGGAGCAAAACCCGAAGCTTTTCTTCGCGAAATGCATAAAAAAGCCGTCATGCAGGCGAAAAAGGATGATAAAAGAAAACACGCCAAACCGCCTGTCCAAGTGAAGCAGGAAAAGACACATGCTCCGCAAACTGAAGTTAAAGCTACTGTGTCTCAACAGGAAAGCAAAGCGAATATTCCTGTAAAACAGGTGGTTGAGGAAAAAGACAAACATGTAAAGGAACCGGTTAAGACGCCGGAACAGCATCAGGCTGTCAAAACAAATATACCCGTGACCACGCCTGAAGTCAAAACCAATCCTCCCACAACGCAGCCTGTGCAAAAAATGCCGGAAAATAAGGAGCAGAAACCTGCCGAACAGACGCAATCATCTGTGTTCAGATTGAAACGGCCTGAGCTTGAGACAGGTCTAAAGGTTACGGGCAAAATAGATTTGGATTCGCTCAACCAATCTACCAGACCCAAGAAAAAATCGAAAGAAGAAAGGAAAAAAGAGCGCGATGACAAGCGCAAACATGTCACGCCTCAAAAGCCTCAAAGTACTGAAACTGTTGCACCTAAACAGCCGCAGACTACTAATGCGACAGGCGGCGAAGTGGCCAAGAAAAAAAGAAGACGTATCAAAAAAGACCGCGTAGACATCAACACGACACAAGGCACAAATGTTAGACCTGTACGTGCTGATGAACGTAAACCATTACGATTGAAAAAACCGGTCAAGGCTGAAGTCAATGAAGAAGACGTACAAAAGCAAGTAAAAGAGACACTTGCACGGCTGACAAACAAAGGAGCCAAAAGCAGTAAAGGCGCCAAATATCGTCGCGACAAACGTGATGCTGCCGAAAAACGCGAATATGAACTTCATCTGCAGGAAGAACGGGAAAGCAAGGTGCTGAAACTGACAGAGTTCGTAACTGCTAATGATTTAGCTAACATGATGAACATCAGTGTATCGGAAGTTATTTCAACGTGTATGAGCATAGGTATAATGGTGTCTATCAATCAACGGCTTGATGCAGAAACGATCAATATTGTAGCCGAAGAATTTGGCTTCAAAACAGAATATGTAAGTGCCGAGGTATCAGAGGCTATTAAAGAAGAAGAGGACAACGCCGATGACTATGTACCGCGTGCGCCCATCGTCACCGTGATGGGACACGTCGACCACGGCAAGACCTCGTTGCTGGATAACATCCGCAATGCCAACGTGATAGCAGGCGAAGCCGGAGGCATCACGCAGCATATCGGCGCCTACAACGTAGAGTTGCCTAACGGTCGTAAAATCACATTCTTAGATACGCCAGGCCATGAAGCATTTACAGCCATGCGTGCACGCGGTGCCAAGGTGACGGATATCGTCATCATCATCATTGCGGCAGACGATAACGTGATGCCGCAGACGATTGAGGCCATCAATCACGCTTCGGCAGCCGGCGTGCCGATTGTGTTTGCAATCAACAAGATAGATAAAGCGGGAGCCAATCCTGACAAGATCAGGGAGTCGCTTTCCGCCATGAATTATTTAGTCGAAGAATGGGGAGGGAAATATCAGTGCCAGGAAATCTCCGCCAAAAAAGGTATCGGAGTGGAAGACCTCCTCGAAAAAGTATTGCTCGAGGCCGATATGCTTGAGTTAAAGGCAAATCCGAATAAACGGGCTACGGCTTCCGTCATCGAATCGTCGCTGGACAAAGGCAGAGGCTATGTGGCAACCATCCTGGTAAGCAACGGCACCATCCATCAGGGAGATATTGCCTTGGCCGGTACGCATTACGGACGTATCAAGGCAATGTTTAATGAACGCAATCAGCGGGTTGAACAGGCCAGGCCCTCCGAACCGGTGCTTATACTCGGATTGGACGGCGCTCCGCAGGCCGGCGATACGGTCAACGTGCTCGAAACGGAGCAGGAAGCCCGTGAAATAGCCAACCGCCGCGAACAGTTGCAGCGCGAGTTAGGCCTGCGCACGCAGAAACGCTTTGGCCTTGAGGAACTTGGCCGCCGTCGAGCGTTGGGTGATTTCCACGAACTGAAGCTCATCGTCAAGGGTGATGTGGACGGATCGGTCGAGGCATTGTCCGATTCGCTGATCAAACTTTCGACCCCTGAGATACAAGTGATGGTGATTCACAAAGCAGTAGGTCAAATATCCGATTCGGATATCGCGTTGGCCGCCTCGTCGGATGCCGTGATCATCGGATTCCAGGTGCGCCCTGCGCTTTCCGCCCGTCGACTGGCCGAAAAAGAAGGTGTCGAGATTCGCCTCTATTCGATTATCTATGACGCCATTGAGGAAGTAAAATCCGCCATGGAAGGGATGCTGTCGCCTGAAATTAAGGAAGATATCATCGGAAACTTAGAGGTGCAGCAAGTGTTCAAGATTTCCAAAGTCGGGACAGTGGCCGGCTGCGTCGTAAAAGACGGCAAGATAAAACGCACGAATAAAGTGCGCGTGATCCGCGATGGAATCGTGATTCATACAGGCGATTTAGGTTCGTTGAAACGCTTCAAGGACGAAGTCAAGGAAGTCGTCAACGGTCAGGATTGCGGGATATTTATCAACAATTACAATGATATTCAGATTGGTGACATCATCGAATCGTTTGATCAGATACAAGTCAAGAAAACGCTCTAAAAATTCAAAGATCAATGATTCAAAAATTCAAAGATTCAATGATTAAGGTTCAACACTTGCAGGTTTGCTGTAGAGACGTTGCGCGCAACGTCTCTACTAATTCAGTTATTTATCCATGAACTGGTTAGACATAGTACTTGTCATCATAGCCGCAGCCGGACTGTTCAAAGGCTATAAAGACGGATTTATCAGACAGATCGTCTTCTTTCTCGGATTGATTGCCGCCATCTATTTATGCTCCAAAGTAGCCGTAAAAATAAGCGAATATATTATTCAAACAGGATGGTTTCCCATCGAGACTGTTGGTTATATTGCTTATATCCTGGCATTTATCCTTATACTCGGTATTGTTACAATGCTTGGATGGATTATTCATAAAATGATCAGCGCCACGCCTTTAAGCCTTTTCAATCAGCTTGCCGGAGCGGTGTTGGGATTGCTTGTCACCGTATTGCTTTTGAGCTTGACACTCAATATAATGGAAGGCTTGGACAGAACATCTGCCCTGATCTCCCGCGAGACAAAAGTGGAATCGCGATTTTATATCTATTGCAGGGATATAGTTCCTGATTTTTTCGCTATTGAAATATTTAATTGGTATGAAAATGAAGTAAAATGAAAGAGAAACAACAAGAAAAAAATACATCGACGGCTGACTCGATTTTAGATGAAGTCACGTCGAACGAATATAAATACGGCTTTACGTCAGAGATTGAGACTGAGACGTTTCGCCGCGGACTTGATGAAGATATCGTCAGGTCTATTTCCGCAAAAAAGAACGAACCGGCATGGATGCTTGAGTTCCGTTTGAATGCATTCCGTCATTGGCAGACGATGAAAATGCCTACTTGGGCGCATCTGAATATTCCTCCTATTGACTATCAGGATATTATATATTATGCGGCGCCTAAAAAGAAGGCAGGCCCGAAAAGCCTTGACGAGGTAGACCCTGAATTGTTAAAGACGTTCGAGAAGCTGGGTATCCCGCTCGAAGAACATAAAGTGTTGAGTGGCATGGCTGTAGATGCCGTGATAGATAGCGTTTCGGTGAAGACGACTTTCAAGGAGACATTGGCCGAAAAAGGGATTATCTTCTGTTCGTTCAGCGAAGCAGTCGAGCATCATCCCGATTTGGTGCAGCAATACATGGGAAGCGTCGTAAGCTATCGCGATAACTTTTACGCCGCACTCAATTCGGCCGTATTTTCCGACGGATCATTTGTTTACATTCCCAAAGGCGTTCGCTGCCCGATGGAATTGAGCACTTATTTCCGCATCAATGCGGCGAATACGGGACAGTTTGAGCGGACGCTGATCGTCGCCCAGGACGAATCGTATGTCAGTTACCTGGAAGGATGCACAGCACCGCAACGCGATGAGAATCAGCTTCATGCTGCCATCGTCGAGATCATTGCCCATGAACGTGCGGAGGTGAAATACTCCACCGTACAGAACTGGTATCCGGGCGACAAGGATGGCAAGGGCGGCGTTTATAATTTTGTGACGAAGCGCGGCCTTTGCAAAGGCAAAGACAGTAAAATCTCGTGGACGCAGGTCGAGACAGGCTCGGCAATCACCTGGAAATATCCAAGTTGCATCCTGGCAGGCGACAACTCGGTCGGCGAATTTTATTCGGTGGCGGTGACCAATCACTTCCAACAGGCCGATACGGGGACGAAAATGATTCATATCGGTAAGAATACGCGGAGTACCATCGTGTCGAAAGGCATCTCGGCAGGCTTCAGCCAGAACAGTTATCGCGGTCTAGTAAAGGTATCGTCGCGTGCCGAAGGCGCCCGCAATCATAGCCAGTGCGACAGCTTGCTGCTTAGCTCTACTTGCGGCGCACATACTTTTCCCTATGCCGACGTGCAAAACGAAACGGCCATCATCGAACACGAAGCCACGACAAGCAAAATCAACGAAGAACAACTCTTCTATTGCAACCAGCGCGGCATAGATACCGAGAAGGCTGTAGCACTGATAGTTGGCGGCTATACGAAAGAAGTGATGAACAAGCTCCCGATGGAATTTGCCGTCGAAGCACAAAAGCTATTGCAGATTTCGCTGGAAGGAAGTGTGGGATAAGATGCTGCGCATTATTCAAGGTTCAAAGATTCAAAAGAATCTATGTTCAAAGTTCAAAGTTCAAGATTCAAAGTTCAATGTTCAAAGTTCAAGATTTAATGTTCAAAGTTCAAGATTCAATGTTTAAAGTTAAAAGTTCAAATGTTTCGCCTACATGTTATTCCTGTCCTGAACTTGATTCAGGGATGCGGAATTCCCGATTCGTATCACCGGAGTAAAAATTGTTCATTATAAATTGTTCATTGTCTATTGTTCATTGTTAATTATTAATTGTTAATTAAAAAGATTATGTTATTGGAAATTAAAAATTTATATGCCGGAATTAATGGCAAGGAGATATTGAAGGGACTGAATCTGGCCGTTCGTAAAGGCGAGGTTCATGCCATCATGGGGCCTAACGGTTCCGGAAAAAGCACCTTGAGCAGTGTGCTTGTCGGCAATCCTGCTTTTGAGGTGACGGAGGGCACTGTCCTCTACAATGGGCATGACCTCCTGGCCTTATCGCCCGAAGACCGCAGCCGCGAAGGCATTTTCCTGAGCTTTCAGTATCCGGTCGAAATACCCGGCGTCAGCATGGTGAATTTCATGCGTGCAGCCGTAAATGCACAACGCGAATACAGGAATGAACCTCCTGTCACGGCCACTGATTTTCTGAAACTTATGCGCGAAAAACGCGAGATAGTAGAGCTGGATAATAAGCTGGTCAACAGGAGTGTAAATGAAGGATTTTCCGGCGGCGAAAAGAAACGCAACGAGATATTCCAGATGGCAATGCTCAACCCGACACTTGCCGTGCTCGACGAGACAGACAGCGGCCTCGATATCGACGCCCTGCGCATCGTGGCCAACGGAGTCAATAAATTGAAGACTTCGGAAAATGCCGTCATCCTGATTACTCATTATCAGCGACTTCTTGACTACGTGAAGCCCGATTTCGTCCACGTACTCTATCAGGGACGCATCATCAAATCGGCCGGGCCTGAATTGGCGCTCGAACTGGAAGCCAAAGGCTATGACTGGATTAAAGAGGAGGACGACGACGATGGAAAATGAAAGACAATACCTCGATTTATTTACCGGTTACAATGATGTGCTGAGTGAAAATGCGCCTGTTGCTATGAACCGCCAGAGAGACAGGGCATTTGAGCAGTTCAGTCAGACAGGCTTTCCGGCCGATAATGACGAAAACTACCGGTATACGAATGTAAGAGAGATTTTCGGAGCAGACTATGGCTTGAATCTGAAACGTTTAGCCATTCCCGTGAATCCCGATGAAGTGTTTCAGTGCGACGTCCCCAACCTGGATACTACCCTCCATTTCGTGGTCAACGATGCTTTTTACGCCAGTAAAATGGGTCATGTCGGCCTCCCCGCCGGCGTTTTTGCCGGGAGTTTGAAGCTGTTTATGGAACAATATCCTGATATCGCAATGAAATATTACGGTCAGGCCGTTTCGCTCGAAAACGATTCCATATCAGCCTTTAACACTATGTTCGTGCAGGACGGTTTTGTCCTCTACGTGCAGCGTGGGTACAAAATTGAGCATCCGATACAGCTTGTACAGGTTTTCCGTAGCGACGTAGACTTGCTTGCCAACCGCAGAATGTTAGTCATT
This sequence comes from Tannerella sp., assembly GCA_031277335.1. Taxonomy (GTDB): domain Bacteria; phylum Bacteroidota; class Bacteroidia; order Bacteroidales; family Tannerellaceae; genus Tannerella. The sequence continues at coordinate 10,814 of JAITMM010000158.1, forward strand.
ATGGAGCCGGATTCAAGCGCCAAACTGCTTGTATGTGAACATAGTATGGACGACGTGAAGTTTCTCGGCACCCAGGTGATAGAGGTTTTTGCAGAGGAAAATGCTACGTTTGACTTCTATGACCTGGAAGAAAGTAGCTTGACTACAAATCGCTTTTCGTCTGTTTTTGTCGAACAGGCAGCATCTTCAAACGTGCTAATCAACGGAATAACCCTAAACAACGGTATGACGCGCAACAATTATCATATCCGTCTGAAAGGCGAACATGCCTCCACGACACTTTGCGGAATGTCCATTCTCGATGGCAACCAGCAAGTTGACACATATAGCCATATCACCCACTCAGTCCCGTATTGCACAAGCACCGAGCTGTTTAAGAACGTGTTGGGCGACGAATCGAAAGCCATCCTCAACGGACGGATCCTTGTGGAGGAAGGCGCCGACAAAACCATCGCATACCAGACGAACCGCAACCTCTGCACGACGCGTAAAGCCAGGATGTACAGCATGCCTCAACTCGAAATTTATGCCAATGACGTCAAATGTTCGCACGGCATGACGATGGGTCAACTGGACGAACAGGCGCTTTTCTACATGCGCACGCGCGGATTATCGTATGATGATGCACGCATGATGCTGAGCATCGCATTTACGGCGGAAGTGATTGATTATGTAAGACTTGACATCTTAAAAAATAGATTGAACGGATTGGTCGAGAAGCGTTTCCGCGGCGAATTGGCTCGCTGTGCGACTTGCAAGGTTCGGTAAATAGAGACGCACGTCCGTGCGTCTCTTACAACGACATCTCAAATCCCCCGCATCCATGCTCACCAAGACCCGCGCCATCATCCTGCACGTCACCCCGTATAACGACACTTACTCCATGGTGCATGTCTATACCGAAGTCTATGGCCGCGCCACCTATCTTGTTGCCGCACGCCGAAAGCACAAATCCCGCGTGTCTAACGCCCATTTCATGCCGCTCTCCATCGTCGAAATGGAAGTGGAGCATAAGAAAAACCGTGATATCCAACGCCTGAAGGAAGTCAGGATATTATACCCGCTCGTCAATATCCCGTCCCACCCCGTCAAAAACACGATAGCCCTCTTTTTGGCAGAGACGCTCTACCGGATCATCCATTCCTCCGAACCCGACGCCAAACTGTTTGACTATCTGTATCATTCCATCCGCCACCTCGAAATCCTCGAACACGGCATCGCCAACTTCCACCTCGTCTTTTTAATCTACCTGACCCGCCACCTCGGTATTTTCCCGAACGCCGAACTGCAAACCCCCGACAGCCTTTTCGACCTGCTCAACGGCGTCTTTACAACGCAACAGCCTGCCCACCCGCACTTTCTAAACAAGGAGGAGAGCCTTGTTTTTGCCCGTCTGCTACGCATGAACTACGAAAACATGGCCCTCTATACTTTCTCTCGAAAAGAACGCAATCTTATTGTCCAACAGATATTTGTATATTACCGCCTCCATTCCGTCGAATTTCCGGAAATCAAATCCCTCGCCGTCATGCAAGCCCTCTATGATTAAACCTGATTTCCTTTACGCCCCGTTTCTTCACTCCTGAAAAACGCCTGCAAATCATCTACGTTTAAACCTTATTTGCGTGTTTCCAAAAAAGATACTACTTTTGTACGCCCAAAAGCAGCAATCTCCCCCGTCGTCGGCGTCATTCCGCATTTACTGCGAAATCCACCGCACGTTGGGGCAGCAACGTTATTCATGCTCCGGTCTCATAGTTCAATGGATAGAACGGAAGTTTCCTAAACGCCTATTATGGCTTATTTTGGCGTTGTTTTAAAATGTACAGACCTGATATATAGATAAATAAAAATTTAAAAATGTTTACACCGGCGTTTACACCGGCGCAAAAACAAGAGATGTTTACACCGATTTTTGAGCGTTCAAATGGAGATGCAGCATGATTAAGGAAATGGACACAACCGTAAAAGTAGTTTGTTACAAACACAAAATCCTGTCAGACGGAACGCACCCGCTAATGGTGCAGGCAACGAAAGACCGGAAAGTAAAACGTATCAGTTTAGGGCTTCGTGTAAGACCTGAACATTGGGATTTCAAAAAGGAATGTCCCAAAAAGCATTGCCCCGACAAGGAATTGATTGAGGTATACATTGCAAAAACAGAGGCCAACTACCGGCATCAGTTATTGGAATTTAAAGTAATGGATAAGGACTTTACATTGGAAACGCTGTTTGAAAGCATTGAGAATAAGAAAAAACCGGATACCGTGCAGACCATGTTTGAAAATAAAATTGCTTTACTGCTTGGCGAAAACAGTCTTAACAACGCTGATAATTATAAATATACGATGCGTGGACTGATAAAGTTTAACGGACACCTCAATATTCCTTTTTCGGATGTAACGGTGTACTTTCTGAAACGGTATGTGAGTTGGATGAAAGGACAGGGGATGCAGTCGGTCACAATCAAAAATCATGTTATACGTTTAAGAACGATTTATAATGAAGCCATTGAAAACAAATGTGCCAAGCGGGATGATTATCCATTTAATGCGTTTAAAGTAAGCAAATTATACAAATGGGAAGGTTCGCCGCAAGCATCATTATCGCTGGATGAAATGCAAAAAATCATTGATTACAGGGATGAAGTGGCGAAGAGACCCATTGCCAAACAAAATAATAATGAAAAAAAGGATTGGCAGGAATTGGCTTTAGATGTATTTATATTTTCCTACTATTCAGGTGGAATGAACTTAACCGATATTTGCAGGCTCAAGTATAAAAATATTTACTATGATGCAACGGAAGCAGAAAAAATCAAGTTCGAGTTTAATCTACCATCGTATATCGCAGATAATATGCAAGATGATGATATAAATGAAGTCCCGCTTGATGTATTATACGATTTGGCTGACGGTAAAATTGAAAGCAAAATACGTGCCAATATGATTTCAAAGATAAGGCAAAAAACTGGTAAGGTCATACCGCTCCCACTCATGCCTAATGCTCGAATGATTTTGGAAAGGTTTAATACAGATGACTATATATTTGATATTTTAGACTCATCCAAACATAAAACGGAAATACAGATAATGGGCAGAATCAACCGTGTTGGCAGTAAAATCAATCAAGCGTTGAAAACGGTGGCAAAAGAGACGCATATTGATAAAAATATAACCATGTACTATGCGCGTCGTTCACAGGCACGTATCCTGCATGAGCAAGGCATAGCGTATGAAATTATCAGGCAAATCATGGGTCACGAAAATATCGAAACCACAAAGAGATATATTTTAAAAATACAGTCCCACCAAGAAGTAAGAGATGCAATGAAAACTTTAACGCCGAAAAAGTGATATATTGCTGTAAATCAATACTAAGTAATGGTACAGCCATTTGCAGGCGTGCCGTCTGTCATTCGTTTATTTCTTCGGCAATCTCTTTAAATATGCTGCCTGCCAGTGCACTTGAAACAGAGAGCCTGTCTCGACTTTATCATTTTCCGACAGATTCTTTTTTGCAACGGCTTTCACTGTGCCTGTCGCAACGTCCATCACGATAGCAATTCCTGCACCGGCGTCCAATGGTTGCATCTATGGCAGATGCGTTTTGCTCCGTTTGTATTGCGTTTGTTATCTTATCTTTGCATGATACGCAATGTTAAGAGGTAAATGTTTGTGTTTATTGTCATTTGTTTATTTATTATTTTCATTTTCAGATTTGTTATTGTCAAGACAAAGCAACATTTTTTCAAATTCTTGCTCTGCGATTGTTTTTCTTTCTTGTATCTTTCTTGCACTGTCATAATCGTTTATTAATTCGTATGCTGCAATGCAACAATCGTAACCCTCAATAAAATGCGGGTTAAGTTCTATGGCTTTATTATAATCGTCAATCGCATTATAATAGTCTTCTAATTCAATTTCTGTGTCACCGCATAGGGTGTATGCTATCGGTATTAATTCCCTAAACTTGCAAACTTCTATGGCTTTATTGTAATCATCAAGTGCTTCTATATAGTGTTTAGTCTTACATTTTGCATCACCACGTACAATGTATGCCCAAAAATAAATAGGGGATAATTCTAAGAATTTGCTTAAAACTTCAATAGCATCAACAAATTTACCCGAATTAAACTTTTCCATACCGCTATTAAACAAGCACTTCTTTTCGCGTCGCTTCAAAGACGACTTATGCGAAAATGTTTTATTGCAGACCTCACATTGAAATGTTAATCCCCCTTTCTTCTTCTGATTTTTTATGCCTTGTTTTTCCATTTTTTGACATTTCCCATTACACATTCAGGACAAAATTAGTTCTTTCTTTTAAGTAAAAATTAATCCTGTCCCGATTGTATTATACATCAGCTTTTGCTATAAAACTTCTAATCATCAATTCGGCGGCATGAAAATCGGCAATCACACCGTTTTTTAGCGGTTGGATTGTTTGAATATGCGGGGGCGTTTTCCCAATCATTCTTTTTGCTTCTGTGCCGATTGCCTCTATTTTTCCCGTTTTAACATTGATTGCTATTACGGAAGGTTCGTCCAATACGATTTTGCCACTGGCGACTATAACCGTATTGGACGTGCCTAAATCTATTGCCATTTCTCTTGTAAATAATCCCATATCTTTATATTACAGTTTGTTAATAATTTCATATTCCACAATCAGGGCAAAGGTAATGATTTCTTTTAAGAAAATCGGTTTTGTCCTGATTATTATTGTTCAATAATGTTTTTAAAATTTTTCCAAGCCTCAGATGCGTTATATAATCTTGCAGAACCATTTGGAACATACAAAATACAGTTCTTTTCAATATTTGAAATTGAATAATCTTCATCAAATAAATAATTGTTCCCGTTTTTTTCAAAAGTAGGAGGCATAGTATTTTTACAGTGTATCTCTTCTAAGGATTGACACATTTCAAAAGCACCTCTGCCGATGAATGATACTGTACTTGGAATAATAATATTTTTTAATTGATTACAACTCTGAAAAGCAAATTGACCAAATGATGTAACACTTTCAGGAATACTAATAGAAATCAAATCACAATTACTGAAAGCGGCATTTCCAATACTTTTTACGCCTTTGGGAATTGTAATATGTTGGAGCTGTAAGCAACAAGCAAATGCTTCATCTTCTATCAAAATTGTATTTTCTGGAAGTATCATATTTTGTAATATTGTGTTCGTGAACATATGTTCAGATATAATATTTCTTTTAGTATAGTAAACTTTTTTTTCCACAACTCCTCTGTATTCTGTTTTTGTTGTTAAATAAGGTTCACCTCCTTCAACAATGCTTGCATTCTCTAAATTGAGATAAGATAATTTTCCTTGTGAAAATGAATAATTAAAACTTTTATCATGTCCATAACTTATTTCTCGAAGAAATTTTATATCCGTACCATTCAGGTAGCCTGTTATAATCAGATGCTCAATTTCATATTTCTCATTTTCAGAAATCAGTGAAGGTAATGAGCCTGCAATATTTACATTAATTTGCTTTGCAGTTTTGAGATTTTGTGCTTTGTAAGTATCGCACAAAATCACATCTACTTCTTCATCAATAAATTTATCGAGCATAATAGTAATATATCTATCATTAATAGCATTACTTATATGCAAAGCCATTCTATTGAAAATTTCACGACAATAACTCCTTTGTCTTGAATCTGTCAATTCTTTGCTTAAATATTTGAGCACATTGCTAAAACCTTTATTAGCGATTTCAGGATATTTTTTTATAAATAAATCAAAATCTACCTCTTCCATTTTTTGCTCTTTTACGACTTCTCTATAATATACATCAACGTATGTATTTTGTGAGTTAAATCTGTGTCCCATTGTGAAAAATCGAGCCATCCAATTAAATTCTGCTAAAATAAGTGCTTTTGCATATACATTTAATTGAGGGACAAATAATGTTGGAAAACCTGTTCTTTTTATTGGCATAATTATTTATTTTTATGATTGTTAATTACATGACTTTATTAGTCCGACAATAATAGCTATTATAATGAGCGGAATAGCAAGGTATTGGATTATTGACATCAATAAACATCCGCCTTCTGTTGCTCCTTCTGCAATCTTTCTACTATCGTTGTCGGTTTGTCCCATTTTATAAATGATTCCGCCAACAACGAATATTCCGATTAGAATTACTATCCACATATTTAATTAAATACTCATCAGATTATGCAATTCGTCATACGTATCAGGAATTTCTATATATGAGAGAATACTATTAAATATTCTCTTTTTTAAGTCACTAACATCTATATCTACCATAGTTAGCATAAACATGGCAATATGAAGTTTAACAAGTTTGTTACTGTTTTTTAAAAAAGATATGTCATCAGGAATTTTCATCTGAATCACTTTTTGCATATCTTCCATTGTTAGTTCAAAGTCTTGTTGTACTTTCTGCATATACGCATAAGAATTTAGTGAAATATCAGACTTGTCAGGTTTTATAGCAATGAGTGATACTTCTAATAAAATTCTGCATACAGCCATTTTTTCTTTTTCGGAAAAATTTACTAATTTCAAATTGTTTGTCATAATCTAAAAAATGCTTCTTTGCCTTTCCGTTTCCCCTCAAAAGACTGTTTACAGTAATTTATAAAATGACGAAAGCGCAGGAAACTGTTAAAATGCTTATCAACTATCAGTTCTCCCAAACTTATCACAATGATAAGCAACAGCAACCTACGCTTTAAAGATACATATAAGCATTATATATCTATAAAATACGTAGGCGTTTGTTGCTATTACCCTTTGTGATATAACTTTCATTGGGAGAATGATAGAAGGATAATATCTTTAAACGCTCACGTTTGCCAAAATGTCCCCTTGGAATGCAACGCTTTACTTTCCAAAGTTGCTGCAAAGATAACGAAAACGTTTCTATTTCGTGCAAGTTTTATTAAATTTTTTTCAACTGTACCGGAAATATAGTCTCTTGACGGCTGTTATGTCAAAACTGGAATTTCGTCTTGTTTTGAATCCGTTACTGTTTAACTGACTGACTATTTCAGCCCATTTTGCACCATTGTTACGCATTGAAAGTATTAACGTTCCCGCCTG
>JAITMM010000193.1 GCA_031277335.1 Tannerella sp.
CCGTCCATGCGTGTCAGGCAGTTCCGCAACAATCCGAAGGCTTGCGTCTATTTCTACGACCGGCGCTTTTTTCGTGGCGTCATGCTACGGGGAAAGATGGAAATCGTTGATGACCACGCTCTCAAACAGGAAATCTGGCAGGACGGATTTTCCATGTATTACAAAGGCGGCGTAGACGGCGGCGATTTTATCCTGCTCAAATTCACAGCCGAAAGCGGACGGTATTACAGCAATTTTCACTCGGAAGAGTTTGAAATCAATTGACAATTGATAATTGACAATGAGGATGATAAAATTCAGATTCTTATTTCATGATCACAATCTTATCCACGGGTTTGCCATCTGCGCCAATGACATCGAGAACGAGTTCGTTTTGGGTGATTTTACCTTTGATAACTGCTTCATTTCCATTGGCTAATATGGGAAATTTTGTGCGGCTGTCGGCTTCGCTGCGCGTATGGCGATGGAGGTGGCCGCTGAGCATGATGTCGATATTTGCTCCGTTCAGGACAGGGACCAATTTGTCCAATAACTCCTGCTGCCCGTGCCAGCCGCCGGGAAACGGGGGCATGTGGAGGATCACCACTTTGAAGGGAGCATCCACAAACTCAGGCTGTTTGATGGCTTTTTTCAGCCATTCGGCTTCCTGTGAACGGTATTGGTCGTAGACGGTGATGCCACTGTATTCGATATCCGAATCCGGCTTGTCTTCGCCGCAATCAAGCACAAGGAAGCAGACCGGGCCCTGACGGACAACATAATACAGTTCAGGGCTTAACGGAGAAAAATACGTTTGAAATTCGGTTGCAAACGGGCCGCGCGTCTCGTGATTTCCCCGGCAATAATACATGGGTATCTCCTTGGCAAACAGTTCGATGCCCGTATCCATGAACCCGTCGAAAATTTCCTGTTCGCTATTCATGGACGATACCATATCGCCGTTAAATATAACAAGGTCATTCTTTGCAGGTTGCGCAATGTCGAGCAGCGATTTCAACAAATCGCTCCGGCCATGGATATCATTGACCATCGAAAACGTCATTTCGCTTTTAGCATGGTTGTTGGTCGTAAATGTCAGAGGACCTACGCGATAAGCCGATGTCGAAGCCACTTTCCCGTAGAAAATGTTGTTTCCCTGCCGGTAGAGCACTTCCTGCGAAAAGACACGGTAGCGATACTTGGTACCCGGCTTTAAGTCAGTCAGTTTGACAGCATGCACCTTGCCTTCCGTTTTCACGCCATTCTTGGCGGCAAAGACTTTGGGACGCTCCGTGAAGTAAAAATGCGTCCCGTCATCCGGTGCAAGTTCCACCCATGACACGGCATTTTTGTCTGTCACCCAGACAATTGACACTTCATCCTGCCCCATATTCTGCAAATACGGGCCGTGAATGATCTTGATATCGTCCTGCGCCGTGATTGAAGCGGCACAGCAAAGCAGGCCTATCAGCGCTAATCCCAATATTTTGGTTTTCATTTGTTTCTAATTTTATAAGTTATTTAATTACAATTATTTGATAATAAAAAAATCCATCAAAAAGTCATCACATTGTTTTTTAAAGATTCAATGTCAGCAAGGTTTCACCATTTGCATTTAACACTGTCAGTGTCATTTGATTATCCTGTTTTCGAAGTACCATGACCGTGGCGCCCTGTTCGTTGTTGCCACCTCCGTTGACTACCGGGAAGATATTGCCTTCCTTGCCTTTTTGAGTATAGTTAAATCTATGTGTATGAGCATTTAGGCATATATCAAACGGTGCTTTTGCCAAGATATCGCCCCACAAGTCGCGGCTTGGGATATACGGCCTTTCACTTACGCCGTAAACCGGAATATGATGCAGCAATACGCGCTTCTTCGCCGACTTGAACTCTTTCGACGCTATTTCCTTTTTTAGAAATTCGGCCTGATCCTTACGCAGTTGCGTGAAGTCATTCAAGCCGTAGTATACAGATGAGCTGTCGGGTTTGTCTTCGCCGCAATCGAGCAGCACAAACCGCGTGTCGCCGATATTGAACGCTCCGTAGGAATGGTCTACTCCGCTCTTTCCCAGCAGCGTCCATAGAAACGGCGCATACGCTCCACGCGTCTCGTGGTTGCCGCGCAGGTAAAAGGAAGGAACGTTGCCGGCGTCGATGCCGCGGCTGTAATGCGAAATGGCGTTGACGGCATAATCTTCCGTCTGCGGGTCGGCAATGCAGTCGCCGTTAAAGAAAACGAAGTCATACGGAATATCTTTCAGTTGACCGATGAATTTATCGAACAATGGATAGTTGTTATGCAAATCATTGAAAATAACGGCAGTAAAATCAGTTCGCTTATTGTCCAGCGTAGTGAAACTTGCGAGATTGCCGACGGCCGTCTCTCCAAATTCTTTCCTGTAAGGCTGATTCAGTGTGATTTCGCGCGAATAGACGCGGTAATAATAGCGCGTTCCCGGTTTCAGCCCGGTTAAGCGTATACGGTTCAATGTATTATATGAGTATGCAATCCCTTCGTCCCATGTTTGCACCTGTTGCATATTTTGGCTGTCTGTCCCGTATTCCATCCAACTGTGGCAGGGAACATTTGTCAGCCACATCACCGTCATGCCATCCGCAGCAGGGTTCTGGAGATAGGCCGGCGAACGGAAAATATCGTCCTGTGACGCTTTCAGCCGTATATCGGCAACTACCGGCAAATGGTCAGACGCCTGTGTATCAGGTACAAATGTTCGCCAAACGGAATATGTATAACCTTTGGGCGTGTATCCGAGGATATAATCGATGGTGCGCCTCGGTTGATTGGAGGGGATGGTATATTTAGCCGTGTCGTTCAGGATGAGCCAGTTATCCTGCAAATCGCCCAACTCCTGCGAAGCGGGGACGGCATTGAGATCGCCTGCCAAAAAGACAGGCTTATCATAGTCTTTAACCGCCTGATTGATAATGGGTATGGAGGCTACACGGTCCTCAGCCGTCAACGAAAAATGCGAACACCCCAACACATAATCCCTAAATTCCACCAGCAGCAACGAACGCGCTTCCTCCCTTCCGGGCAGTGGAATGCGTTTCCATGACACGGGCTTCTCTTTCGACAATACGCCAATCCCGTATTTACCTCCGTCATACGTGATGGAAGCGCCATAAACGTGATACATCGCCGTCAACCCCGCCAATCTCGCAAGCACGTCCACGCCCTTACTGCGATTCGTAACGCTGTCCAGTTCCTGCACGGCGACCACGTCCGGCGCAACTTGTGTGATAACATCAGCTACCCGCTGATAATCAAGCACATTATCCATCCCATTCGCATTTCGTATATTATAACTCATCACCCGGATGGTGTTTTCGGTTTGCGGATAAGTCTGTGAATTTAGGGCAAACACCAGCGCCGCAAAACAGACCAGTAAAGTTATTTTTTTCATTTTTATTTATTAATTATCTGAATATAATGTTCTTACCTTGTAAATTTTTAAATCGGGAATATGGATCGTTTTATCCGGTTTTTTTATGTATACATTAAATGTCCACCAGCTTTCTTCCGCCTTGGTATAGACTAGTTTCCCGGTGGATTTGATGTAGTTGGCCGATTTTATATCAGCCATGTCTTTCAGCGGCTCAAAAGGAGTGAATGTCTCGTTGGAAATGTTGAACAAGTGTACGTTAAAATGGTCTGAAACAATTAGTTCATCTTCGGAAACATACGAGAGTTCATGGCCGCTTTCGCCGGGTATGGTCCATTTTTTCTCAAGTTTCAGCGACGGCGAAGCAGTGTCCCAGTTGACTAACGAGTATTCACGGAGGTTGTCATAGCCTAATGTATATAGCCGTTGTCTCTTATCATTCCATACGGCGCCGTGCCCCGAATACAGGCTATCACTAAACAGCACCTTATCAGACCGATTTGTGTCATAGACATTTAACCTGTTTCCCTGAGGATTGGTCGAGAGTGCCACAACGATACGGTCACCCGGCATTTTATCAGCCGAATGTGCATTGGGAACGTGCGCGTAAAACAGGCATTTCTTTGTAGCCCGTTCGATCAGAAGAACAGCGCCGCTCGACGACGTTGTCAGTATATTTTTCCCACCATCCACCGGTTTACAATCGTCCATGGAGCGCAAATAAGTTTGATAGTCAGCTGATATTTGCGTTGCCACATCGGATGCCTGCCAGCTCCATACCACTTTTACATCCGCCCCGTCCGAAGCCGTCTCGTCGATAATTAGGATTTTGTCATCTCCGCAGATAACAAGCTCATGTGTAGTATGTTGACTGCTACATGCGGCGAATAGCAGACCGGCAATTAAAATAACAAATTTTTTATTCACGATAGGAATAGTTTTAAAAGCGCAAAAATAAGGAAAAAAATCGGGCATTTGAAATATTATTTTTTAAAACAATTGCATTGTTTTTGTAATTTATTTAACCCCTTTTACTCAAACGAATAAAAAACGTTTCCCTATTTTCTTTTCAAATATACATTACAATGGATGCAAACATTGAATGGGATGTAAACATAAAAAGTCGGATTGAGTCGATTAGGGTTGCGGAATAAACCTATTATGATGAATGGCGTTAATAAGGATTTGCAAAGATGGATAAAGTCAAGTGGCAGGTTTGAAATGACGGAATAACTTGAATCTCAACCGATTTTATACGCCATCAGGGCATCGCCATGGCGGAGATACATCACACGCTTGTAGATGACCGGGTGCGCCCAGTGCTGTTCCGTACCTAAAGTCACGTTGAATGAACTGACCGGCTCAAAATGGTCGGGATTCGGTTTTACAAGGTTCATGGTGCCCTTTTCGCTGTAGCAATATAGCATGCTGTCAGCAAAAATAACATTGCAGGGGGCGATGTCGGTGACCTTGTATCTTGTTTCGCCGGTGTTCCAATCCACACAGAACCAGTATCTATGCTGGTGACCGGACGCATAGACATAATCGCCGACCTTTACGGCGCCGCCTATCTGGTTGTCCATTTCATCATTTCTCCATACCTCATCCACAGCCTTGCCGCCGTCTTTCAGGCGAAGCATCACCGTGCCGACGCGATATCCGGCTGTCGATAAAATCATGCCGTTATAGTATAAAGGGGTGTTGGGATGGATGTTATATTCATGTTGTTGAGGGATTGACCAAAGCAGTTCGCCCGTATCGGCATTTACGCCGACGATATATTCGGCTGTGGAGGTGACGATGATTGGTATGGATTGGTCGTCGATATATTGCGGTGAACAATAGGCCGATAGCGTGCCTTTGCCCGGAGATGACCAGATCAGGTCGCCCGTATTTTTGTTCAGTGCGATGATATTGTTTTCGATGCCGCCGGGAGTTATAAACAGTCTATCTCCCACAATGAGAGGCGATTCGTTCATGCCCCATTCTGTCGTTCTGCCGTCAAATTCGGTAAACAACGCTTTTTTCCAAACCTCATCGAGCGTTTGTTCGTTCAGGCAAAAAAGCTCTCCCAATGCATTGTATATGTACAGTTTGCCGTTATTGATGGTGATGGTGGAACGCGGCCCCGGCCATTTTACGTTTTCTTCCTTGCCTACTTCTTTTTTTACAAGCAGGTTGCCTTGCAGGTCAAACACGAAAAGAATAAGTTTATCTTCCTCAAGCCCTGTGATATAGAGCTTTTCGTTGGAAATAGCCGGCGATGTGAAACCCGCCCCAAGTTCTTCATACGACCATAACAATTCCGGCCCGTTTTCCGGCCATATTTTCAACAGTCCGCTTTCATTGTAGATTCCATCGCGGTTTTCTCCGCGCCATTGCAATTGCGGGGCCGAATCGTCATTTACCTGATTAACACTTCGTTGCTGACATGAGAACAGCGTAAGCAACCCAAAACACGCGACAAAAAACAAATACTTTTTCATTACAAAACTTTTTTTTAATAGAACGATGTTAGCGCCTTCCAAACCTTCTGAAAAGAAGGTGTTTCAGTCAAAAAAATGTAGCATATTTTTTGCAAGTGTGTGTGTTTGTTAATAAAAATACAGTTCGTAGGAGCAATGCCTCGCCAAAAAATATGCTACGCGGCAAAGATAACGTTTATTTTCGGAAGCAAACAAAATGTCGGCATTTTTTTCGTCCCATGCAATATTGTCGCCTCTCGCAACGTTTTGTGAATAAAATATTTCAGGTCATAATTTTAGCATAAAAGATGAAGAAACTCCCGCTTCTGTTGATTTTTCTCGCAATGATTTCCTGTATTCAGCGGGGAAAGATATACACCGGCAGCATTGAATCAGGTGAATCGGACAAGCTATCGGAGATGGCTCTGTCGGTAACCGCGATTCCGCTTGAAACTAATTCTCAATGCCAATTATCAGAATTGCAGCAAATTAGATATATATCGTCTTATATCTTCATCAGGAGCAACAATGCCATATACCGTTTTACGCAGTCAGGAAGGTTTATCAACCGGATTGAAATCGACCCTAACGTTCGTCTGCGCAGGTTTACCGTAAATCCTGACAAACAGCATCTTATTGTGCTGGACAGCCTGAATGCAGTTCATTTTTATTCTTTCGACGGGAAGAAACTGTTTGACGT
>JAITMM010000201.1 GCA_031277335.1 Tannerella sp.
GGCAACCTTGTCCGCAAGCGCGACATCCACGGCGCCACGTGGCGATACGGATGGAACGGCGCCGGGATGCTGACCTGCGTGCGGCGTCCCGACAACCGCGAGATAACATTCCGCTACGACGCCCTCGGCAGGCGCATCGAAAAGCGCTCAGGCCACCGCGTCACGCAGTGGATATGGGACGGCAACGTCCCGCTCCACGAAATCCGCGAATCGCGCACCCCATCCTACTCCGAAGAACGCGGCACCTTCGACATCATCGCCAAAGACCCCGCAATCACGTGGCTATTCGAAGAGGGCACGTTCGTTCCCGCCGCCAAGATCACCGGAAAGGAAAAACTCTCCATCGTCTCCAACTACATGGGCACCCCCGAAGCCATGTACCGCGACTACGGCAAAACAAGGTCCGGACATGCGAACTCAACTCCTGTTTTGAAAGCAATTTTGGTTCTCCATTATCGTATTGAAGACGTTACAACGAGTGATTTCCAAGTAGATTATTGATTTCCGTTTTCAAGACTGGAATATGTCTGACTGCAATGCCCCAAATGGTTTCGTCCGAGACTGAATCGTATCCATGTATGATACGATTACGGACATCTACAATTTTACGTGCATTGCTGATTTCGATAGTATTGTCATGTTTAAGTATCCTGTTCATTGCCTCGCCTATAATTTCAATGTTTCGTTCGACGGCTCTTTTTGTGCGCACATCATTACAAAAGTCATGAAAGCGTTTCGGTCTGTCAATAAAAAAACTTTCAATTTCTTCAATAGCCGTCAGGATATCGTACAGCCACGTTTTTACATCGTTATCCATAAATCTTTTGTTTACTGTGATCAATCTTCCGGCGGAAGTAAGGATTTTTAATAGCCTGTTCTTCAAGTAAATCTACCGGACGGTTAAAAATATCCTGAAGCGAAAATTTGAAGTCGAAATAGTTGTCGGCGTAATCTTCAACGGGAAGAGCATGGAATGAAACGATTAAATCGACATCACTGTTATTTCCGAAATGATCGGTTAAAACGGAACCGAAAGCATACAGCGTTTTAACATTGTATTGCTTGCAAAGTGCTGATAAGCTATTTTGATAACGTTCCAAATACATTGTTTATTCAATTTTCATCTGCAAATGTACATAAAATTTCTTTAAATCTTCTCTGCGAATTTCTAAGGCCTCTGTAATGGCTTCATACATGTTTTTCATCAAATGATCAATATCTTTGCCTTCGGTGATGGCTTCAGGAAGCTGTTCACATTGTCCCGTAAGCCAACCGTTTTTATTTTTCTGAATACATATCGAATAGTTCATGACCATAAATTTTAGAATTTTCACTGCAAAGGTACAACTTGTATTGGAAATCACATTCATTAGAAGCAAATATTTTACGAAAGACTGCTATTCTGTCTCCCTTCTGTTCGGACAGCCAATTAAGATTTGATAATGAATACGTTCTTACTTTCGCCCGTCGGCCGATACGTGTCCTATCGGAAAATTGATGAAACCACCTCTAAAAACCACATCTGTGTCGCGGCCATGATGAGCCTGGTCAAAACGCCCGAACTATACGCCTGCGGAGTGTCCTATTCCGGTATTCCCGATATTATTACGATGATGAAAGCCATCCCTTTAAACAGGTTTGCCTATCTTGAGAGTTTCAAAACCGTCTGGTACGATACGTCCACGAAAGCAGAGGCAGAGATAGCCCGCGAGGTATCGCCTGTCTATCAAGCAAAAAGAATCAAAGATCCTCTTTTTGTGATTCAGGGCGCACTCGACAGGCAAATCCCGATCACCGATACGGACCGGATCGTGGAATCGCTTCGCCGCCAAAGGATTGAGTCGCCGTATATGGTGAAATACGACGAAGGACCCGGCTATGTCCGTTGGGAAAACAGGGTGGAAATGTACAAATGCATGCTCGGCTTCCTTGCCAAGACCTTTTCGGTAAAAAATTAACAGATAAATACATAGACCCTTTTACCGATTTCGGTTTCAAGAAGCTGTTCGGCGCTGACCGCAAAAAAAACATGGTCGGCCGATTTGGATATCTACGGCAGAGTGCGTACCTTTGCCGGGCGTTCATTGACTTCGTGTCCGTTCCGCTACCAGGGGCAGTATCAGGATGCCGAAACGGGGCTGTACTACAATCGCTTCCGCTACTACGATCACTGTTCCGGGAATTATATTTTGAAGATTTTACTAACACAACATATGAAACAGAAGATGCTAAGGCAAAAGCCAGGACATAAAATGCACATTCACATTAAATTAGAAAGTTTAATATATGGAATCTAAAGAAATTATTTTTGATGAATATTTAGAAATGCAATTCTTTTCAAAAGAACTAAATAAAAAGATTAGAATTGTTTTGTCTGATGGTTTGTATGCATCAGACGAAGAGTTGACCGATGAATACAAGCTTAAAATAGCTGATTTTATTAACGATATCAATTGTTGGTACGGTAAATCAGTCAGTGCTGTTTTGCAAAGGGCTAAGGAAGTATATCACAGTATACAAAATCAGACTGTAGAATTAATAAATATTTTTGTTTTATTTGAGCAAAAAGAGAAAGAATTATTCGGTTTGAGTTTTAGAGTAGAATTTGATATTGAACATGGATGTGGTCTGCAAATAAAAGGGAAAAACGACAATTTTGAGATTGTTAAAATTGGGACGGGAGATGTTGCTTTTTGTTAGACCAAAGAACTCTGCCGACAGGATGGTAGTGGGCATTTTATTTTCGGGAAGGCAGCCGGTAAAGACCGTTCGAAGGTTGTCGGGCATCACGGACGACCTGTATTCGGTTGAATTCCGCATTTGTTTTGTAAAGAAAAATAGTGTATTTTTGCAGCGTATTCATATAAAAAAACGATTATGGATTATATATCCGATAAAAACAGCATACGCAAATATCGAACTGCATGAATATAGAGGAATTAAGAAACTGCTGCATATCAGTCAAAGGCGCGTCCGAGAGTTTTCCTTTCGACAAAACAACGCTGGTTTTCAAGGTCATGGGCAAGATGTTTGCCTATACGGGTCTGGAACCGAAAGACGGACAGTTCAGGGTGGACTTGAAATGCGACCCCGAAAAGTCATGCGAACTGCGCGAAAAATACCACGGAATCCGGCGCGGCACCCATACACGCGAACTGATGTGGAATGCCGTCTATCTGGAGAGCGACGTCCCTGACAGTCTGATCAGAGAACTGATAGCCCATTCCGTCGAAGAAGTCATCAGGAAACTTCCCAAGACAAAACGGGAAGAATACGGGAAGTTATCACCTTCATAATC
>JAITMM010000239.1 GCA_031277335.1 Tannerella sp.
GCAATTTTCCGGATTTGCGCCTCAATTTTCAATCCGTTCATAGACGTGGGTATTACACTCACAGTCGTGCCTTTTCTCAATGCAAGCGCATCATTTTCAACCACTTTTCCTTTGAAAAGAAACGAATCGAGCCGGGCAATCAACGCGATATTCGTACCGTCGCGAAACATGCTTCGCTCGGCAACGGCGACGCCTTCCTCCAGAGGCAGGTCAATAATTGTGCCGTCGGCAGTTGCATTCACCACGTTGGAGACATTGCTTGAGGGAATAAATCCTTCGGTCAGCAGATGTAACTGATTTTTGGCATATTCGTACTGTTCCTTGCTTGTTTGATAGGTTTTTTCCGACATATCAAACTCCGACGCTGAAATGACTTGCTTCTCAAACAGATTTCTGTCGCGCTCAAAATTCAGACGGTCTTTCTCAAATGCAATTTCGGCTACACGGAGATTCGTCTTCGCGTTCTCAATTTGCGATGGCTCGGACAGGATTTTTATCTTGGCTATCCTGTCTCCGGTATGCACATTATCACCGATTTGCACGTAATAAGTCTCCAATACGCCGGGAATGACCGATTTTACCTCGATTTCCTTGACGGGATAAATATTGCCGGAAATCACTTGCGTCTTTATGATCGTATCAGTTTGAGCATAAATGACTTGCGACATGATATCCTGCTTTTTCGACCAGCTTTCCGAAAACAGAACCGCCCCGGCGACCAGCGCAATCAGTACCAATACTATCCATACCTGTTTTAATTTGCTCTTTTTCATTCCTGTTTATTTTTTTAATAAACGGACGAACGGGTAAACGGATGAACGGACATTTTCCTCATTCACCTGTTCGTACTTTCGCTCCTTTATCCGTTCATCCGTTTACCCTTTTCATACCACTTTTCCCAACGTTTCAACCGGCATAATATTCGCGGCTTTCCGGGCAGGAAACAGACCCGCTATCACCCCCGCCGCTACCAGCAACAGCAACGATATGATTACAATCGAAAAATTGGTGGATGCTTTCTCAAATATCTGTTCCTGAATTGTTTGCAACGCCGAAACGACATAGTTGTATATCCCCATTCCCACAAAACCGAGCGCCATACCTGCCAGTCCGAACGTGATGGTCAACACAAGCGCCTCCGTAATAATTAATTTATAGATAGAGGCAGGCGTTGCGCCAACCGCTTTCCGGATGCCGATTTCTTCCGTCCGCTCCTTGACTACGACCAGCATGATATTCATCACGCCTATCATTCCCGACAGAATAAAACACAATCCCAATATCCACAGGAATTTGTCTATTCCATCGAACAGCATTCCGAATGCCTTGACTTGCAACTGTATATTGTTGATGAACAGCGCTCCGCGATCGTCTTCGGCAAAGCCGATTTCTTTTGCCAGATAATCGCGCAGCCGTCCTTCAAAAGTTTCAATGGCAGTGTTTTCGTGCAAAATAGCGCCGAAAGTCGTATATTCCCTTTCTAAATTAAAGATATTCAGCAAAGTAATCGAGGGTGTATAAATGCTGTTCTGTTCCATCATACTGAAAATGGTACCTCCCTTCAAAACCCCGACAACTCGAAACATAACTCCCTCAATAGCAATGTATTTTCCGACAGGATTCTCCCTGCCGAAAAGAATATCCCGTACCCGTTCGCCGATTACCAGACTGCGCCGCTCTTCCCGATAGTCCATCGCATTGAGCAGTCTGCCTTCTCCTACTTCCAATGACTTGATATTCAGATAGTCTTCGCTGATTCCCTTCACCTCAAACCAGCCTGTATTGTCTCTATACACAATCGGGTTATTGTTCAGCAGACTCACCTCTGTAGCAACCTGTTGCACTTCAGCAAAGCGTCTTTTCAGTTTTTCCGTCAAATCATGGTCAAACCGGACTTGCGCGCCTGTTTGCAGACCGCCGTTCGTCGCTCTCGTAACGCGATTGCCCGTAACCCAGATACTGTTTGAAGCATAGCCGCTAAACATATTCAACATTCCCGTCCGAAAGCCGTTTCCCGCTCCCAAAAGCACGATCAGAATGAATATTCCCCATGTTATGCTGAATCCCGTCAGGATTGATCGGACTTTATGCTGTCTGACCGACGCATAGACTTCGTGAAACAGTTCGCCGATATTTACTATAAAATTCATATTGTCAGTTATTTACATAACTCCTGCACGCTGCATTGCCATTTCGCCGAACCACGCCGAAGCAACCGGGAAAATAACGGTTATCAGCCAGAATATGATACAAATAATCAGCGCTTTCGTATATTTCATATCCGTAAATACCTTTATACCAATGCTTAACAGGATAATGAACCATAATTGAAACGGATTTACCAGGCTCAGGAACATATACAAAGGAGCGCCAACCTTATCAACCGACGTAAACAGGTTTGCCCCTGTCACGCTAATTTCATACGGACTTTGGATTTCTTCCCACCCTTTGAAATACAGCAAGGCGGTGTTTATCAATTCGCCGATAACAACGGAAAAATAACTGTAAATGATTACAGTTAAAGATTTTATGTATCCCAAAACGGGTTTTGTAATCGCCGTTATAACAAACATCACAAGCGCATACAGAAACAGGGTAACTGCCGTCATAAAAACACCGCCAAGGGCTTGCAGATACCGCATATTGTGCATTACCTGCAAGGCAATATTTTTCTGTTCTTCAGGTATCGAAGTGGATGACATGGTTATCTCCATTATTTTTGCCGTTACGGGAATCATCAAAATCAGATTTATTGCCACAAGTAACAGCAATATAATCAGCGCCATACCGGGAAATTTTCCTTCCTGCTTCAATGTGCGGAAAGCCCTCGCGGGATTGAATAGAGTTTGTAGGATTACGTTCATAATCAGTAATTTTTTGCAAATGTATGAATATTAATTGATAATTTTGTCAAAAGAATGTGAATTTGTTTTGTTAGTCGTTGGAATTTGGGAAAAATTACATTGGAGGCAGAAAAATTTTTCTTTAAAGAAGACAAAGAACTTCGCGTTATTTGCCCCGTGCGAGATTTTAGATTTCATTGATGATGACATTCTGTTCTTTTAATCTTATATCCTGGAAATCAGCCGGTTACTTAGAATTACATCAAATACCTGTTCACGCAGATTGCGGGCCACAGGGATTTCGTGGGAGGCGACGTGGAGCGTGTTTCCTTCGATGGATTTTATGTGCCTGATATTCACGACGTACGAGCGGTGTACCTGCAAAAAACGGTCGGCGGGAAGTGAGCCCGAAAAAAGTTTCATCGTGGAATAGACGACCTCTTTGGATGTGGCGGTATAAACGGTGACGTAGTTTTCCAGGCTTTCGACAAAAAGAATATCTTCTATGAATATCTTTTTCAGTTGCTTATCGCTTTTTACGAAAATATATTCGTCCGTATTGACGGCGGATTCTCTTTCCAGCAGATGGTAAATCTTGTCCACGGCTTTCATAAAACGCTCAAAAGGAATGGGTTTCAGCAGGTAGTCGGCGACGTCGAGTTCGTAGCCTTTGAGGGCGTATTTTTCGTAGGCAGACGTGATGATTACTTTCGGCGGGTT